>NZ_JAIOUU010000027.1:0-34290 GCF_019931125.1 Aestuariivivens sp. NBU2969 | reverse complement strand
TGAAGAGTCCCATAATTCGTATTTTTTTATCACAAATCTAAAATACGGGATTCTCAGGCTACTTTAAAATTAAAACTTTTGGACGCTAGTGTTAGTTTTTAAATGCTTTATTATATAACTCAGCATCAAACGCAGCCATCATTTGCTTTAATCGGTTAACAATAGCTGGATACTCTTTAGCAATATTATGTTGCTCACCAATGTCGGTTTTTAAATTATAAAGTGCGGTTTGAAATTCGCCATCTTCTTTAGTATTCCATCCTAAACTTTTTGAAATATGAAGTTTCCATTCACCTAAACGTACAGCTTCCAAATCGCCATTTCGGGCATAATAGTAAAATGGCCGCTCTTTTAATTTTACAGAATTGGGGCGTGTTAAAAAGGCTGAAATATCATCACCGTCCACTCCTTTTAATGTTTCAATATTTGCACCTACCAGCTTGGCTAAAGTTGGGAATACGTCCAAAGTTGTCACCATTTCTGAGCTTACAGTACCCGAAGGTATATTATTTGGCCAACTAATAATTCCTGGAACACGTTGGCCTCCTTCCCAGGTT
This sequence comes from Aestuariivivens sp. NBU2969, assembly GCF_019931125.1. Lineage (NCBI taxonomy): Bacteria > Pseudomonadati > Bacteroidota > Flavobacteriia > Flavobacteriales > Flavobacteriaceae > Aestuariivivens > Aestuariivivens sp. NBU2969. Next base: position 33,733 of record NZ_JAIOUU010000027.1, on the reverse strand, counting down.
TGGGCTTTTTTACCTCTTAAAGGTTTTGCCGAACCCTTTTCAGGGCCATTATCTGAGGTAAATATAATTATAGTGTTTTCATAAATCTCCTCTTCTTTTAATGCCCTAACAATCTCCCCCATACTCCAGTCTAACTCCATTATAACATCACCGTAAAGACCTAAAGTACTCTTTCCTGAAAATTGCTCAGACACATGTAATGGGGTATGGGGCATAGTATGCGCCAAATACATAAAAAATGGTTGCCCTTTTTGTCTTTTTTTTATTTGCTTAACAGCTTCTTCGGTATACCGTTTGGTTAATAACCGTTGGTCTATACCTTCACCTATAAGTTCGACATTTCTGTAAAACGGCAATGGCGGTGATTGAAAATTGTTATGCGCATAATAAAAGCTATCCATATCGTTGGAATAGGGAACACCGTAAAACTCATCAAACCCTTGATTATTGGGCATAAATTCTTCCAAATGTCCTAAATGCCATTTGCCTATACAGGAGGTTTTGTACCCATGGTCCTTTAATAGCTCAGCTAGGGTATATTCATTGGGATCTAGTCCGGTAGTTGAATATGGTGAAAGCACTCCTTGATGCATATTAATGCGTTTGGGATACTTTCCTGTTAACAATGCAGCACGAGAGGGCGTACACACCGTAGCAGGCACATAAAAATCAGTAAACATTATACCTTGTTTAGCCAAGGCATCAAAGTGCTGTGTTTCGAAGCCTTCAGCACCATAAACCCCCAAATCGGCGTAACCTTGATCGTCTGTAAAAAAGATAATGATATTTGGTTTATTTTCTCTTATACCCCCCCGACAAGAGCAAAGTATAATGAGTAAAAGCCCTAAAACAAACGCTGGTTTTTTCATTGGACAAACAAAGTTTATCCAAAAACAACATTTATTTTAAAGGGATTAACCCTCTAAAAATACTCTGATACAAAATCCTTAAAATATGCTTTAATTTCCTCCCTAGCCTTTAAGAAAGCAGTATGTTTTTCGTTTTCCGTTCCTTCTAATTTTGATGGATCATAAAAATTATGGTGTAAGCGCATAGCATTCTTACTTGGGATATATGGGCAATTTTCGTTGGCATGGTCACAAACAGTAATGATGTAATCGAAGTTTATATGGCCATATTCATCTACATGGTTTGAAGTGTGATGGTCTATGCTAATGCCATCTTCTTTCATAATAGCCGCGGCTCCTGGATTAATGCCATGGGTTTGAATTCCAGCACTGTAAACGGTTACATTTCGTCCTTTCAAAAAATGGTTTAAGTAACCATGGGCCATTTGACTTCTACAGGAATTTCCTGTACATAAAACAAGTATGTTTTTCATCTCAATTTGTTATTCCTGCGAAAGGGAGGAATCTATTTTTAAATGGTTTTTTCATCATATGGATCACTGCCTTTCGCAGCAATGACAACAGTTTTCTAACAACAATTACCACTTGGTGAACAACAGGGTTCAACCTCTGCCGCTGCAAGTTCAGGTTTATCATTAGAATCCTGCACACTACATGTAGATTTTGCCTTACAATCTGTTTTTTCAACGGCTAATTTAAATATTAAGTTGTTACCTCGTATTTCGAAATCGTTAACAAATAACTGAGCCGTATGGAAAGTCGTATTGCCATATTCAAACTTTACCTCGGAAGTTAATTGAAACGGTTTCATTTTTTCTACTTTCTTTAAAATAGAAAGGGCTTTGTATACCGACATATATTCTGTTTTGCCCAACTCCATAGGACTTTCCCATAACTGAATGATTGTTTCTTTCCATGCATCGGTTTGTGCACCACAATCTACAGAGTCAATTGTTACATGCTTCACTTCAGTAATGTGATAATTAGCACCAACCAGCAAGTTAGGGGCATACTCAAACAACAAAGATTTATCTTTATTACTTTTCAATACTGTGAATAATTCTTTTGTTTTCATGATTATTTTATGTTTGTTATTTCTAATTAGACCTTTTTGCATAACACAACTTCATACTTCTAGCTTCATACTTCATTAACAACAATTTGACTTTGTGGTATTAAAAAATTGATTCAATTGCTTTTGAATTGCAATCCAACGTTCAATATCAATACAGTAACACATGCTTTTACCTTCTACTTCGCCTTTAAGTAATCCAATAGTTTTGAGTTCTTTTAAGTGCTGGGAAATAGTGGCTTGAGCCAAGCCTATTTCTGTAACCAAATCGTTACAAATACATGCATTTTGATTGCTTATATACTGTAAAATAGCAACTCTGGCAGGATGTCCCAACACCTTAAATAACTGAGCCAAATCGTTTTGTTGCTCTGTGAATATTTGTGTTTTTGTTATTCCCATAATTTTTTATTATTTATATATCGCAATATTACGATAATAAAATGAAACAAAAAAGCCAAAACATATTTTTTTGGCTTTTATTGTTTGACAATATTAAAACCAAGGTTTTTTCCCTGCTTGATAAGTGTTATAAAATTCTGCATCAGACTTTGTCAAATAGATAATGCCTTCAATAAATCCAACAATACCAGGTATCCAAACAAACAAAATACCAATACCAACGCATGATAAAAGAATACCTATTAATGTTGCTCCTAGGAGGATCCCTCCCTCCTTATTATAACCCAAAATAAATTTATGTATTCCAAGTCCGCCAAAAAGAATGCCTAAAACTCCGGCCAATATTTTTTTGTTTTCCCCAGAAGCAAAGGTTTCTTTAGCTCCTTCGGCAAACTCTGAAGCAGATTCTTTGGCTTCTTTTGCAAATTCATTTGCTTTTTCCTTAGCGTCACCTAGCATATCATTTAGGTCATCTCTTAAATTTTTATCATCAGACATTTTTAATTGATTTTAAATTAGTGGTTTAAATTTAGCAAAAAATAACTCACATTTTACCTAAACAACATTAAAATACCTCCCAAAGCCGTGACGAATAAAATAAAGCGCCTGTAATTTACATTAGAGATTAACTTTACTACAGATGCGCCAATGAAAAAGGCCACAACCACTACTGGCACCATTACCAAATTTAAAAATAGAGTTCCCTTACTCACGGTATGCCACACAAAAAAATGAAATGGTAACTTAAACACATTAATTATAAAGAAGAGCCAAGCGGCCGTTCCAATAAATTCATTTTTCGGTAATCGGGTAGCCAGAAAATAGATGTTCGATATTGGTCCAGCTAAATTGCCTATCATGGTTGTAAACCCAGCCAAAAAACCAGCTGACCCAGAAAACAATTTATGTTTAGGTAACACTAAAGTCTTTTTGTTTTCGGTATAAACCATAATAAACACAGAGACTATAATAATGATCGCCATGATTCTTTTAAACAGTAACTCTGAAATATCGTTGCCTATCCAAACACCAATCAATACGCCAACAACCATCCAAGGCATTAATTTTTTAATATAAATCCATTGGGTATGCCTATTATAGTATATCACAGCCAAAATATCGGCCACAATAAGCATGGGCAACAATATTCCTGTAGATGCCTTCTCACCAAACACAAAAGCAAGAATAATAACAATAATAATCCCTATGCCCTTAACACCTGCTTTGGCTAGACCTAATAAAAAAACCGCGAAACTTATGGCTATCCATTGTAGTGCAGTTAAGTTATAAGATTCTAGTATTTCTATGTAAGACAAGAGCAATTATTTGAAGCAACGAAGTTACAAAAAAGCACTATCTATAGGTTCCCACAGCTCAATTTTATTGCTGTCGTTAACTAAAATCCAGCCGAATTTGCCATACTCATATGTTTCCATTTCTCCCACTACAGTGACACCTTCTTCTTTTAAAACCTGAAGAAGTTCCTCTAAATTTTCCACTCGATAATTAAAAATAAAATCCTTTTTAGAAGGCTCGTAATAGTTTGTGTCTTGGGCGAACGGACTACATTGTGCGCTACAATCGTTAACATCCTTGTCCTTCCACCAAAAGGAGCAACCATAGTTATCGGTCTTAAAACCTAACTGTTTATTATACCAATCTTTGGTAGCCTTGGGGTCTGTACTCTTAAAAAAAAAGACCTCCTATCCCAGTGACTCTCTGTTTCATGTGTTAGTATTTATTATTTTTCAAAGGACACATGGAATATCCAAATTATCACTCTCATCGTTTAATTGAGAACTAAAATGGATATTTCAATGTTTCGTTGTTTGCTGTTAAGATGTTTAGTTAGATCGTTGATTTTAACTTCGAGCTTCCCCCTTAATAATTATTTTTTTATTGCTGCTTCGTAATAGGTTATCCATTCTTTGGCAGATATTTTACCTGCTAGCTCTCCTATTAAACCAAAAGGAATATCTTCTACTTTTTTGAACCTCATACAACTTTTCCCCATGTCCAATTTTTTAGTCGATTGCTTTTTATAAGCTTCTACAAACCACTTCTTTAAACTTTCATTGGCATAAATCCCCATGTGATATATATTTATAGAATTTTTTTGTGAAGCAATATTCATAAAGGGTAAAGGCAGTTTTGGATTGCAATGATATCCCTTTGGATAAACAACATGAGGAATATAATACCCAATCATATTATAGTTTACACCTTCTTCAAAACCTTCGGGCAAGTTTGCTGCAATGGTTTTTCGAAGCTTTATTAAGGCATCCTGATGGTCTTTTGGAACCTGATTGATATAATCATCGGGCGATGTGGCTTTGTATCGCATAGCATGGACTTAAGTAAAATCTAAAGTTAACAAAATTTCGCCTTGATCTTATCTACTATAGTTTGTGCCAATTTTATTTTGCTTTCAACCGTCCAACCGGCTATATGGGGTGTTAACAATACATTTTCAGCTTTAATTAAATATTTAAACGCGTCGGGCAAATTATCGACTCCGCTAGAACTGACATTAGATTTAAATAAATTTTCAAACGAGGCTTTTTCATATTCCAAAACGTCCAAGCCAGCTCCCAAAATTTTTCCCGATTGTAATGCCGCAACCAAATCGGCCGTCACTAAATTTTTACCACGAGCCGTATTTAAAAACCAAAATGATTTTTCAAAGGCAGAAATAAATTCGGTATTAATCATATTCATCGTTAAAGGAGTTTGTGGCGTATGCAAACTAACCACATCTGCTCGTTCTTGAAGTACCCCTAGACTTACTTGTTTAGCATTTTCGTCTCCTACATTTTCCTTAATATCGTAACACAATACCTCAACATTAAAACCTTTTAGTTTTTTAGCAAAAGCCTTACCCATATTGCCATAGCCAATAATACCAACTGTTTTGCCATCCAATTCAATACCACGGTTGTCTTCACGTAACCACCTGCCTTGCCTAACCTCAACATCCGCTTTATTAAGCTTATTAAACAAGGCCAACAACATACCTAAGGTATGTTCGCCTACCGCATTGCGGTTACCTTCGGGCGCAGCTATTAAATGCACTCCTTTTTGTTGTGCATAATCACAATCAATATTCTCTAGCCCAGCACCTACTCGCCCAATGAATTTTAAATTAGTTGCAGCATCTAAAAATGATCTATCTATTGTAAAACGACTTCTAATTATTATACCATCATAGGTCATAATTTTGTCTTCAATATCAACCCTTGAAGACTTATAATCTTCATGATTAACAAATCCTAAAGCATTAAGCTGATCTATTAAAAGTGGATGATTGGTATCGAGATGGAGGATTTTCATAAAAAATGAATATTGCTCAAAAGTAAAAAATAATGGAATGCTTAAACAAGTTCAGCATATAATATGCTTAAATCCCCAAAATCAATTTTGCTATCCAAAAATAGATAAGGATACCAAAAATATCGTTGCTCGTTGTTATAAATGGGCCTGTTGCAATGGCTGGGTCTATACCTCGTTTATCTAAAAATAAGGGCACAAAAGTACCTATGAGCCCTGATACAATAATAACGGCCACCAAGGATATTGAAATTGCAAAAGCGGTATTCATTTCTCCTTTGGAAGCCCATACAAATAGAAATAAAAATGCAGCTAAAATAAGTCCGTTTAAAGCTGCAAGGAGCATCTCTTTGATTAAACGACTATTAACACTCCCTTTAACATCGTCGTTTGCCAAACCCTGCACTATAATAGCACTGGATTGAACCCCTACATTACCCGCCATGGCTGCTATAAGCGGCGTAAAAAAGAACAAAACGGCATATTTATTAAATGCTTCTTGAAAGCCCTCCATAATCAAAAACGCCCCAACACCACCAACCAAACCCAAAAACAACCATGGTAAACGCGCTTTTGTTAGATCTAAAATACTATCATCTGAATCGACATCTTGGGTAATACCAGCGGCTAGTTGGTAATCTTTATCGGCTTCTTCCTTTAAAACATCTACAATATCATCAATGGTAATTCTTCCCAACAGCGTTTTATTGTCGTCTACAACTGGGATGGCTTCCAAATCGTATTTGGCCATGATTTTAGCTACATCTTCTACGTCATCATTAACGTGTACCCAATCCACACTACTATTCGAAATATCTGCTATTTTTTGTTCGCTTTTGGCGACGATTAAATCTTTTAGGGACAAACGTCCCACCAATTTATCCTGCTTATCCACAACATAAATGGAGTGTACTCGGGTTACTTCTTTAGCCTGACCCCTAATACGACGTAAACAACCTGCAACCGTCCATGTTTCGTAAACTTTTACTAACTCTTTGGCCATTAGACCTCCTGCAGAATCTTCATCATAAGCTAAAAGCTCTTCAATTTCAGCTTTATGCTCTTGGTCTTCAATTTGGGAGATAACAACCTGTTGCCGTTCTTCAGGTAATTCGGCAATAATATCAGCAGCATCGTCGGTATCTAGTTCTTCAATTTCTTCGGCGATTTCTTTGTCCGAAAGGTTTTTTAGAACTTTCTCACGAATGTCTTCGTCAAGCTCCATTAATACATCGGAAGTTGTCTCAGAATCCAACAATTTTATGACATAGATGGCTTCTTCCAGGTTGAGTTCATCTAGAATTTCAGCAATATCGGCATAATGGAATTCGTCCAACAATTTTTTGAGCTCCTTATCGTTTTTTGCTTCGATAAGCAGCTCTACTTGCACGATAAGCGCATCGGTCAATTCAAATTGTATGCTTTTTTTTTCTTCAGACATAAAACAACCGTATTAATATAGGAACAATTCAAACAACAACAATCTAAAGGATTGGTTAAAGCCCTCACTATCAACAAAATTGATTCTCGGTCATTTCGAGAACCTCAATGACCGCCTATATGTCATTTTCAATAAGCTGTGTAAGCTCAATAAACTGTTGTACGCTTAATTGTTCTGGACGTTTTCCAAATATACTATTTGCTTTTAAATTATCAGTTAAATTGAATGTTTTTAAACTGTTACGTAATGTTTTTCTACGCTGTCCAAAAGCTGTTTTTACGACTTTAAAAAATAAAGCTTCTTTACAAGGTAAAGAATAATTCTCTTTTCTAATGAGTCTAAGCACTCCAGAATCTACCTTTGGCGGCGGATTAAATACTGACGGTGGTACAGTAAACAAGTATTCGGCTTCGTAAAACGCCTGTGCTAACACCGATAAAATACCATATACCTTACTACCTTCCTCAGAACAAATACGTTGTGCTACCTCCTTTTGAAACATCCCTGAAAACTCAGGAATTTGGTGACGCATTTCTAAAGCTTTAAAAACAATTTGGGATGATATGTTGTAGGGATAATTACCAATAATGGCAAAGGATTCACCTCGAAATACTTGGTTTAAATCGTACTTTAAAAAATCTTGTTCAATAATGCGCGATGCCAAATTTAAGTAATTGACTTTTAGGTATTCAACCGATTCGGCGTCAATTTCTATAACATATGTTGTTAAGTCCTTTTTAAGTAAATACTTGGTAAGTACACCCATACCTGGCCCTATTTCCAGCACCTTCTTATAACCCATTAGGGTTAAGGAATCAGCTATTTTTTGGGCAATGTTTTCATCCTTCAAAAAATGTTGTCCTAAATGCTTTTTTGCTTTGACTTGGTAATTATCGGCCACAGATTTTCAACTTTTGATTAAAACAAAAGTAAACTATCTAAATGGATTCCTAACTCTGCTAAAATGGGAATTACTTAAATTCTACTGAATATTCATCTATAACCTCCAATTCTGTTCTAAATGCCAGCATTTTATCAGCAAACTTTTTTAAGCCTTGAGTTCTTAATCGGTCGGCATCTTCTTTGTAATAAGCATCTAATGCTTCTCTGGAATAAGAACGAAATTGTATGGAATAGGTTAGGCCACCCATCTCTTCCTCAACCAGTACTCTTGATAGCGTTGCTTTATCAAATTTACCAGTGCCCAATACTTGTGGAATATGTTCTTTTATCCACTGCAACCATTCGTCGTGGATACTTTCGTCTATGTTTATGGTTACGTTATATATTATCATTGCTTGAAAATCCAAGAATTGCTTAAATAATTATATTCCTATTTGAAATTTAGTTTTGGTGTTTGATTTATAAATCTTTTGCAAATAACAAGAGTTCTTTGGTTTCATCAAAAGGATTCATTCTTTTTTCGAAGGTTAAGCCCAATTTTTCCAACAATTTAATGGATTTATCATTATCTGGATCAGTAATGGCCAATATCCTTCTAATCTTGAATTTTTCTTTAGCCCATTTCAACATTTCCACTGAAGCTTCATAACCATAGCCTTGCCTTTCGTATTGAGGAAGCAATGCAAAGCCAAGATCGGGATGTTCCATGACGTCCCGTTTTAAAATACCAACAACACCAATGGGTATATTGGGTTGTTCCCTTAAGGTCAACTTATAGTATCCAAACCCATACTTATTATAGCTTTTTAAAAATCTATTTTTTATATGTTCCCTAGCATCTTTCGGCGATTTAATATGTCTATCTCCAACGTATTTTAAAAAGCCTGGTGTATTCATGAGTTCTACAAAAAAGGAAGCATCTTTTAATGTGACTTTTGAGAGTAGGAGTCTTTCTGTTTCTGCTTGTATCATCGATTAAATTCCAAAAAACTAAAGTCTCAAATCCCAACAAAACAATATCCCAAGTTTTGAAATTTGAAAAGTTTAATTTGTTAATTAATAGCGTCTCCCCTTAACGTTCTATATAATTTCCTGGCCTCTACGAAATAAATACTATCGGCATGGTGAAAAATAATTTGCTCCAATAAAAGCTTGGCCTTTTCGGCTTCATTGAACTGTTTCAAATATATATTGGCCAATCTAAAAAGGGCATCGTCCATTAAAATACCATCGCGATAATTGTCAATAACCAATTCGTAATTGGCAACCGCCTTTTCATATTGTGACTTTTCCTCAAACAATTCACCTTGCTTATATAGTGCTTGGGCTATAATAGGTTCTGTTTTATGTGCTTTCAAAATCTTATCAAGTATAGCAATTGCAGACTCTTTTTTGTTTTGAAATGCTAACAAATCGGCCTTAGCATAAAGCTTTAAAGCCGTTTGGGTTGAGTCTTCATACTTATTGTCTGAAATCAATAATTTCAAATCTAGGGCATCGTTCGCAATAAGTTGGGACGTTGATGATTTTAAAATTTTTAATTGTGCTTCGGCCCATTTAAAATCGCCTTTGTAATAACTTGCCTTAGCCACTTTAAAGCGCGCTTCTTGTGAAATGGTGCTGTTTTTTAGATTTCGTTGTATTTGTGAATAATAAATGAGCGCCTTATTAAACTTTTCCTGAAGTAATAAAATATCACCCAATTCCAACTTCACCTCGGCTTTTTCCAATGGTGTCAAGGGCAGTTCCAAAGCAGCTTCCAAAACTTCGGTCGCTTGTTTAGGGTCGTCCATATAAAATGCCAAGAAGTGGGCATAGGAGATTTGAATACCCAAGGTTTGGGGCAATTTACCATATAATTCAAATATTTTTAGGTATTGCTCATTAATGCCTTCATAATCTGTTTTACTTGCCAACTTTGTTTTAATAAGCATAGTATTGTAGTAAGCGCTTAATTGGGTGTCGATATCTTGGGCAGTGTCAATTAAAAATGTAAAGATATCCAAGGCAATAATATCTTGACCGTCATTAAGTGCAATAAGTGCTAGCTCTTCCAATCCGGATAAACCTCCTTCTTCACGATTAAAAATGGCCTTCTCTTGTATAAATGCTTTTTTAAAATCCTTTTGTTGAATAAAAAGCCAGCTTAATAATCGGTTCCATAACACATTGGGCTCTTCCTGAATTTTTCTAAGCAGGATTTTCCTAAAAAGAATATTATTTTCATTGGTACTCTCTTCTGTTATAAAATTATTTATTGCCCTTTTAATGGTATTAAGAGCAACTGGATTGGATAATGTATAATCTACATAACTTATAAACATGCGTTCAATATTACCTTGCTCACCATAAAGTTGTGCCAACTGAAGATCAAAATTAAATTCAGGTTTTAAGGCTTTGGCTTTGGTATAGGATTGAATAGCTTGGTCCAAAAGCGTATGTATTTGAAAGGTCCTAGCAATACCAAACACATGATTTGGATTATTCTCAATACTCTGTAATGCCTTATTGTAATAGTCATTTGCTTTATCCAAATCGTTTTTCAATTGAAAATTATATCCTAATTCAACAAAAAAAGCAGGATAATTAAGTCGTTCCATAATGCTCAATAAAAACATCTCAGCTTGATCGTATTGCTCCAATTGCTGATAGGTACTTACTATTTTAGTTATGTAAGGAATATTAAGAGGTGATTGGGCATATAATTTTTTATATTCATGTAATGCCTTTTCAAAGTCTCCATTATTATAATAGTCTTTAGCAATAGCATCGTTTTGTGCTACGCCACCAAGTGTAAAAAGAAAACATATAATATAGAGGACTCTCATATTGTAAATATAATAAATGAGAACTGGCTGCATTGCTAATATGGTTATAAAAAATGCCCGAATAGAAATTCGGGCACTAACCAACCAAAATAAATTTGCCTATTAACTACCGTTAGTTAAAAAACGATATAATTACTCGATTGGGGACAATAATTTTAATTAAATAATCCCTGTGTTATTTACTAACAATTGCCGCAATTTTGTTTTCAGATTTTATGATTTCGAAATCTGAAAACAAAACTTTACTTACGAAAAAAACAAGTGTAATAAGCAAAATAATGCGTTTAACATTTTTCATGGTAGGTTAAATTTGAGATTTGGTTGTGCTAACTTGAGAAATATCTAAGAAAACACAAAGGATTGTATAAAAAAATCGTCAAAAAACATGATAAATATGTATTTCAACGATGATTTTAAATAACGTTATTATATTTTGAAGGTATAATCCTACTAATTTATGATGCTAAAACCTGTATATGGTTGCAGTATTTCTGGCACAAGAATGCCTTCCTTTGTTTGATAATTTTCTAAAATACCTGCAAGCACCCTTGGCAAGGCCAAAGAGCTTCCATTAAGAGTATGGGCCAATTCATTTTTGCCATTGCTGTTTTTAAATCGTAACTTTAATCGGTTGGCTTGAAAGGTTTCAAAGTTTGATACAGATGATATTTCCAACCACTTTTCCTGCGCTGTAGAAAACACCTCAAAATCGTAAGTCAATGCTGAAGCAAATGTTAAGTCTCCACCACATAAACGTAAAATTCTATAGGGCAATTTTAACTCATTTAAAATACCCTTTACATGCTCCAACATACCATTAAGTGCATTATAAGATTGATTAGGGTGTTCAATTCTAATAATCTCAACCTTATCGAATTGATGCAACCTGTTCAGCCCCCTTACATGTGCTCCATAACTTCCTGCTTCACGACGAAAACAAGGTGTATAGCCCGTAATGCCTATAGGCAAATCACTTTCGCTTAATAAGGTGTCCCTAAAAATATTGGTCCCCGGCACTTCTGCTGTAGGTATTAAATACAAATTATCTGCTTTGACGTGATACATTTGACCCTCTTTGTCCGGCAACTGCCCTGTACCAAAGCCTGAAGCTTCATTTACTAAATGAGGTAATTGATATTCGGTATACCCCGCAGCAGTATTCTTATCTAAAAAATAAGCAATCAAAGCACGTTGTAATCGTGCTCCTTTACCTTTATAAACTGGGAACCCAGCTCCTGTGATTTTGTTCCCCAATTCAAAATCTATTATGTCATATTTCTTAGCCAACTCCCAATGTGGTAAGGCGCCTTCAAATAATTTAGGGATATCACCCTTTCGGTAGACTTCTTCATTATCTTCATCGGTATTTCCATCTGGCACCAAATTATTAGGCACATTTGGGATTTTGTAGAGTAACTCATTAAGCTCGGTTACCTTATTGTTTAAAGCTTCATTAAGTGTTTTAGAAGTTTCCTTTAACTCCCCAGTCTTAGCTTTTAAAGCATTTGCTTGCTCGGCGTTTCCCAATTTATATAATAGTCCTATTTCTTTTGATATACTGTTAGACTCAGCCAAGATATTATCCAATTGGGTTTGAATGCTTCTTCGCTCTTCATCTAAAGCAATAACCTTATTAACAATCGCAACGGCATCAATATTACGCTTTGCCAGCCCGTTAATTACCTGCTCTTTGTTTTCTCTTATAAATGGGACCTGTAACATGTCTTGAAAATTTAAGCGACAAATTTAGTGAATTCGTAAGCGTAAAGAAATATTTCTTTAGTTATTATCTTTATTTGAAATATAAGACAACAAAGCTTTTTTATCTTCTACCAACTGCGTTGTTAGCATCTCAACAGATTCAAATTTTTGTTCGTCACGTAAACGTTGCAATAATTCAATCCTGATGTTTTTGTTATAGATGTCTTTATTGAAGTTGATAAAATGGACTTCAATGGACAACCTTTCTCCGCTTACTGTTGGGTTTACACCTATATTCATCATACCATAAACCAAAACTCCTTCAATTCTCGAACTTACTATATAAGCCCCTTGCTTAGGTATAAGTTTATAGTCTTCTTTAATATGAACATTGGCTGTTGGAAAACCCAATTGCTTACCTAATTTCCTGCCTTTAACAACCGTACCGTTAAGCATAAAATTATAGCCTAAATAAGCATTAGCTTTAATGATATCCCCTTCGTTCAATGCGTTTCTAATTTTTGTTGAACTCACCGCTACCTCATCAATGTCTTGGGCAGAGATTTCTTCAACTTCAAAACCATATTGGTCTCCAAATCGTTTTAAATCGTCTATGTTGGCATTTCTATTTCTGCCAAATCTATGATCGTAACCAATAATTATCTTTTTGGCATGTAGTTTATCCACCAAAATATCCTTAACAAAATCTTCGGCCCCCATACGGGAAAATTCTTTGGTAAATTTTTTAATGAGCAAATAATCCAACCCCAAGGATTCTAAAATGGTATAACGCTCGTCTATAGTATTTATTAATTTTATATTGGCATCTTTTTGCAATACCATTCTGGGATGTGGAAAAAATGTGAGTATTGCCGACTTTAAACCTTCTTGCTTAGCGGTATTAACCAAACGTGAAATAATTTTTTGATGACCAATGTGTACACCGTCAAAGGTCCCTATGGTGACAATAGATCTCTGATTTATTTCTATTTTATTAAGTATTTTCAAATTAATATAATTAGAGCAAAAATAAAAAAGAGGATTATAATATAATCCTCTTAGAATATATTTCCTAGAAAGTAATTTTATTTTTTAATAAAAGGAATGGTAATGAATTCATTTTTCTTATATACTTTAATAAAATACATACCTTTATTTAGAAACGTAGTTTCCATAGCTAAATGGTCGATATTGGTTATGATTTGTTGTTTCAAAAGTTGTCCTAACATATTATAAATTTTGTAGCCTTCCGGTAATGCATTACCATTAGCCAATTTAATATTAAGCTTATCTCTAGTAGGGTTAGGATATAAAATGATACTGTTACTGGTAAAAAACGTATTAACGCTTAATGTTTGGGTTGAAATGCTTACTGTTTCTGAATCCGTAAACGCCCCGCCCAAAGCAATTGGTGTATTATTGTCAGTTTCTAACAAATAAGAGCCATCGCCATAACCACAGCAAATACCATCATCTGCTAAATCAAATATGGTAAAGGTGTAGCACTCATTAACAACAACATTAAACTCCTCATTAACCGTTTTATTATTGTCTTGTGGACTATTATAATTAGCACTATATAATAAATTATTACTACTATCCCTAAACTCCCAGCTAGTTTCTGAAGCATAATCATCTAGAACAAGTGTTAAAAGTACTTTAGTTGTTGAATCATAGGAATCGTCTATAATAAAATTACTGCTGCTATTATCATTACAAATTCTTTGGTCAGAAGTTCCATTAACACTTGCAACAGAGACATTAAATGTATGACTTCCTGATGTGCTTACTAATACAGGTAATGTAATTTCTTCCTCAACACCTTGGGCCAAATTACCAGACCAGTTATAAACCATATTGGAACCTCCATCAACATTATAAAACAGTGAAGCAGAAGTCATGGGAACATCTCCCCAATTCGTAATCTTTACTAATGGAGTCATGTTGAGACTACATCCTTGAGTCTCTAGCATAACGACATGAACTCCAGCATCGTTATTTACTCCAGTCATTAAATTATTTTTTGTTGAACTCGCCAAAGAGGACCTGGTTGATCCCAATATGCCCTGCATTCTTGTTTTTTGACCATCTGTAAATGTATCAAAACAAATATCGTCGGAATAATCCATGTAATTTTCAATCATATCGTCATCTCCTCCAGGGCAGGTGTCTGGAATAGTTGACGGACAACCATAATTGGGGCGCCCACTGTTTGGAGTATCGGCTATATTATCATCATCACCACAACTATTATCATCTGGATCTCCTTCTGTCCAATTGTCTCCCCATGTATGTAATAACCCTAAATAGTGTCCAACTTCATGAGTTGTTGTTCTTCCTAAATTATAGCTCCCCGCAAGGGATACGTTAGGATCATCATCTGTTCCAAAATATTTATAATCTAAAACAACACCATCTGTGTTGACTGAGCCCCCTGGTAATTGTGCATATCCCAATAATCCTGAGCCTCCTCTATACTTAACGGTCCATATATTTAAATAGACGGTAGAATCCCAAATCGATGAAGGTTTTAACACATTCATTTGATTTTGGGCATCATTTTGGCTACTTTCATTAATACCGTCTTGCCCAATATTTACTCTATCAATACCATTTGTTGGACAACCATAGGGGTCTTGCTTTGCTAATTGAAATTGAATTTCAGTATCGACTCCTCCTCCATCTCCTCTCGTTCCAGATAATTTTCTAAAATCTTGATTCAATACGGTAATCTGGGATAATACTTGTGCTTCAGATAAATTTGGGCCATCTCCTATTGGCTCTCCATTATGTAATACATGAACCACAACAGGAATAGTTATTACAGCAAGTTTATTTGAAGCAGCAGATCGTTGTAATTTATAAGCTTCGGTAAATTGTTTTAACCTATCTTCAAAAACATCACTACCCATCATTTCGGGGAACTCAGTTAAAAGCGCTTTATTGTACTCTACAGAACCACAACGAATGAGATGTGGTTCTTTTGATTCTGTTTGACCAAAGGTTTTGGTAAGAGTAACAATAGAAATCCAAAGGAATATTAGAGTAGTTCTTTTCATTATGATACGATTAATTCGAGGAATTTTTTTCTAAAAATAATATTTTTATTGATATGTATATCAACAATTTAATTACTTACACCTACTTACCATTGAAAGTATTCATTGTATTATTAACTCCCGATAACACAAAAGATTTAATAAGATCTATGGATTTATCCAAGCGTTCTGGTAGTTTTTCGGTTTCCTCAACAGTCCATTCACCCAGCACATAATCTACCTGTCTCCCTTTGTTAAAAGCATCGCTAATACCAAATCGAAAACGGTTGTATTTAGTGGTATTCAATTTGTCTTGAATGTCCTTCAACCCATTATGACCACCATCGCTTCCCTTTGTTTTCAAGCGAATGCTTCCGAAAGGTAAATTTAGGTCGTCAGTAATAACCAATAGGTTTTCAAAAGGTACTTTTTCTTTGGTTAACCAATAAATCACTGCCTTCCCGCTTAAATTCATATAAGTACTTGGCTTAAGCAATATAAAAGTTCTCCCTTTTAGTTTATAGATTGCTATTTCACCTAGTTTTTGGGGTTCAAAAGTTAACTCCTCTTGTTTCACAAAATAATCCAAGATTTTAAACCCAATATTATGACGAGTATTTTCATATTTCTCTCCAATATTACCTAAACCAACAATTAAAAATTTCTTCATAGGTTTTTTTTCTTCAGCTATAAAGGGATTTGTACGCTTTTTAAACAATTTCTTAATAAACCTAAACACTTAATCACAATTTTTGTAAAAATAAAAAAGCATCCTGAATAAACGGGATGCTTTTCGTATTTCTTAAAATAGACTATCTATTCCTGAGCTGCTTCTGCTGCTTGAGCTTCAGATGCAGTTGCTTCAGTTGTCTCTTCTTCATCTTCATCTTCTACATCCATAGAAGCTCTAGAGCGTCTTACTTGACATACTACTGTATTATCTGGATGCATAAATCTATAAGCATCGTTTTCTAAAGCGGTGATATACAACTTACCACCTATTCTAAGCGGCGTGATATCTGCCTCTACAAAATCTGGTAAATTAGCTGGTAAAGCTTTTACTCTTAAGCTACGCTTATTTTTACGTAAAACACCACCATTTTTAACACCTCTTGAGTTTCCAACAAATTGAACTGGAATATCCATAGTTATTTCTTTGTTTTCGAATAACTGATAGAAATCGATGTGTAAGATTTTATCGGTTACAGGATGAAATTGGATGTCCTGTAAAATGGCGTTAAAGGTTTCGCCATTGTCTAAAGCAATCACAACTGTATGCGCATTAGGCGTGTATACAAGTTTTGAGAATGCCAATTCTGGTGCAGAGAAATGCACTGGCTTATCTCCTCCGTATAATACGCAAGGAACCTGACCAGCATTACGTAAGGCTTTTGTTGCTTTTTTGCCCACGCTTTCTCTTTGAGATCCGTTGATTGTAATTGATTTCATTTTGTTTATATATTAATTTAAATTATACAATTTTAGTAGCCGAACATGTCTAAGCTACATTATAAATTTAGAGCTTATGGAACTGTTCTCATGCACACGATGCATGACATCGGCAAACAGGTCGGCACAACTCAACACCCTAATTTTATCACTTTCTTTTGATAAAGGAATGGAGTCTGTAACGATAAGCTCTTCTAATTTAGAGTTTTCTAAATTCTCATAAGCATTACCAGATAATATAGGGTGCGTACAAATAGCCCTAACACTTAAAGCACCCCTTTCCATCATTAAGTCGGCCGCTTTGGTCAATGTCCCTGCTGTATCCACCATATCGTCTACCAATACCACATTTTTACCCGTTACATCACCAATTAATTCCATATGTGATATGACGTTGGCCTTGGCACGCTGCTTATAACAAATAACAACATCGCTCTCTAATGCCTTTGAATAGGCGTATGCCCGTTTAGAGCCTCCCATGTCTGGAGAAGCTACCGTTAAGTTATCCAGATTTAAACTTTTTAAATAGGGTAAAAAGATTGTAGATGCAAACAAATGGTCTACAGGTTTTTCAAAAAATCCTTGTATTTGGTCGGCATGTAAATCCATAGTAATAATACGAGTTGCCCCAGCTGATTCAAGCATTTTAGCAACCAATTTCGCTGCTATAGGCACTCTAGGTTTATCCTTTCTATCTTGTCTGGCCCAACCAAAATAAGGCAATACCGCTGTAATATGTCGTGCCGATGCACGCTTAGCTGCATCAATCATTAAGAGCATTTCCATTAAGTTTTCTGGTCCAGGATTCGTGGATCCTATAATGAAAATACGTGTTCCTCTTATGGACTCTTCGTAAGACGGTTGAAATTCGCCATCGCTATATTTAGAAGTAATAACATTGCCTAGTTCTGTCCCAAAAGCTTTTGCTATTTTTTCTCCTAGAACTTTACTTTGGGTACAAGCAAAAATTTTGGCTTCTGTAATTACAATTGGCATAGTTAACTTCTTGTTTTTTAGCGCACAAAGACGACATGATTTTTAACGAGGTGCAAATTTATACATTTATTTTTACCTAAAAAGTATATTGAATGCTATTTTTGTGATTATTTAGGGAAAAATATATATTTTTGCTGTCCGAAATGCTCAAGTGGCGGAATTGGTAGACGCGCTGGATTCAAAATCCAGTGATAGCAATATCGTGTGGGTTCGATTCCCACCTTGAGTACATATAAAATCCGTAATTCATTAATAATAAAATGATTACGGATTTTTACTTTTATAAATTGTACGATTTATGTACGATTAAATGGCTTTTTAAGAAATTAGTGAAATACGTAAATGCCACCAATTATTCATTCCAGATTATATTTAGGTTAAAAAAACAGGTTTTTTGCCAAGTATGGACCTCCTCAATTTTGATAAAAATGTAAGGAATTGAATCACTTGTTCTCTGGATCCAAGTTAAAATCAATACCATTAAGATTAAAAATTTTTTCCAACCCACCTATTCTTTTTTCAAGCACCTTATTTCCATTTCTGCCATGATCCTGTTTTGCAGCAAAAAAATTATATCATCATCTTTTTCCATAAGCTTCCCATAAACTAATGACACTTATTATTGATTTCTTCGGTTAAAACCGTTATTTTTAAGATATCATTTTCCGGAGTTGATAGGGTATCCCAAACGCGTTAGGTTTCCTGTTTTTTTAACATCCCCAAAGGCATAGGCATGCTGATGCGTTTAAACCATCCCCCGGAGAGGGCTTTTAAATTAAAAAATGGTAACTACCCATCCTTTTCGCAATATCATTGGCTATAAGGAGACTATTCCCACATGCCATCTTTCATCCAATATCAGAATGAAATGGGCCTCATCATTTCTATTTAATTTCATATTTCGCAAAAATCAAACCCAGCATTTTGAAGAGATGCCGTCTGAACATGGCGGCGCTCCCAAACGCCTTCAGCAACGCCTACATGATGAATTCCTATTAAAGAATACAGAAGAATTCAATAGCATTTTGCCCTTACCTGAAGTCGCCCCGGAGCATATTCCCCCTAAGGAATTTGCCCGATGGAGAAAGCAGGTGAATATGCCGATTGTACTGAGAGGATTTATCAAAAATTCCAAGGCATGTCAAACCTGGTCCATCCCATGGTTAAGCACCCATTTTGGAGATCAGACCGTGCAATGTATCCCTTCGGATATTTCCAGCTTTCTAGGGGAGGAGGTTAAATTACAAGACCTATCCGTAAAGGACTTTTGTACGTTGAAGGCCTATGAAAATTATTATATAAACAACCATCATTCCTTGTTTGGGAAAACCAATTTTTATGACTCCTGTGAGGGAAGGCGCATTGAGGCATTAAGAGGGGCCAGACATGTGGTCGACCAATGGTTTATTTCCAGATCTACCAAAACCGGAACGTCCTTACATTGTGCGAATGGCGACAACATGTTCCTCAATATAAAAGGACGCAAAGAATGGCACTTCATTCATCCGTCCTATACCCCCTTGCTTTCCCCGCTTGTAAGCAAATATGGCACCTATGCCGTAGCAGGGGTGGAGAAATCACTATTGAACCAATGGGACATCATTACCGATACCTATCCGTTTTTCAAACGAATTCCCGTTTACAAAGTTGTGCTCCAGGAAGGGGATGTATTGTTCAATCCGCCGTGGTGGTGGCACTCGGTAAGGAATCTGGATCCTTTTACGCTGGGTTGTGCCACGCGCTATCTCGCTCCTGGAAAGGCCAGCAACATCCCTGTTTTTCATGTTTGTCAGGTAGTGGAAGCTTTAAGGCACCCCATCAAATCGGTTTACCCCCAAACCTTATACATGTTGTTCTTTAAAGGTGTTAACAAGGGCTTGCTGAAATCCATTTTCTCAAAGACGTAGCACTAATGCCCTTACAAATATTTTCTAAACCATGTTAATACTAACATGGGAGCTAGAATTAAATCTACCGACAGGGCTATAATGATGATTATGGCCATAAACAGGCCGAGCGTAGCAATGGTTACCGTAGTGGACTTTATTAAAACCAAAAACCCTCCTATCAATATGATACTGGTCGCCAATATGGCCTTACCACATTCTTTTTGAGCAATATATATGGCCTCTTCAATACCTTTTCCCATTTTCCTTTCCCATTGAAATTTACTCAACAGATGAATGGTATCATCTACAGCAATCACAAACCCAATCGTAAAAATCAAAGAAATTTCACCTCTTAATTCTAGTCCCGTAAAACCCAGTATCCCGGCGGTAACGACCAGTGGGATAAAATTCAACACCAGGGCTAAGAGCATCAAGGCCATGTTTTTAAATATGACGCCCAGAGTTATAGAAACCACCAACATGGCCAGAAGCAGCCCGAGTAACATACTATTGATACTTTTTTTCTGCGATACATCCATAAGAAAATCCATTCCCGACATCCTGGCATGAACCGGCTGATCCGCTATGATTTGATGGACATGATTCAGAATGTCCCGGTTCAGTTTTTCTACATCCTCTCGTCCCAGTAAACCGGTTTGTGCTTTAAATTTAAAAATCGTCTTTTCAGTATTAAACAAATAATTGTCCCTGTTGCTTTTCCCAAACCCCTTTTCATAGTCCCTTATCGTCTTTTTATTGAACTTAAAATCATGAGCCCCTGCTGCGGAAGGATGCATGGCCTTTTGAATGGTCGTATAATATAATATGGGGGACTTTACCGCATGAAGTTGTTCGTGATCTGAAAGATAGTCATGCACCCTGAATAAGGCCTTGAGAATTACGGGGTCATTCAACCTATGATCTTCCTCAGCTTCAATAACCAGTTCAAAGCGTCTTGATCCTCCAAAATGGTCTTCAAAAAACACATGATCCTTTTTCAATTCACTGTCCCTTGGAATCTTATACTCTAGGCTATTGGTGTTTATAAAAAACATCCCGCACCCGCCCAGAGCGATCAGCGCCCCGTAAAACATGAATATCTTATTTGGATGTTTTTGGATGTTTTGTGTTATGGTAAATATCCTTTGAAAGAAACCATCAAAATATCGGCCTATGGTAAAAAACCCCTTCACATTTTCATTGGCAAAGAATGCCGGCAACAATAACATGGTGAGCAAATAGGTGAACATGACGATAATCCCGGATTCCAGACCAAGATCTCTCATGGCCTTCATTGGCGCAATCATAAGGGTAAAGAACCCTATGGCAGTCGTGATGGAGGTAATAAAAGTGGTCCAGCCTATCTCCCGAAGGGCGATATGGGTCGCTTCTTTTGCCGATTTTCCACGATGGCGTTCCACATTGTATTTAATCGCCAGGTGAATGACATCCGATACCCCAACGATTAAAATAATCGTGGGGAAAATACTGGACATCATCCCCAATGGTTTGTCCAGCACAACCATGAATCCTAAAAAGACAATAATGGAAATGAGCACTACCAGCGTTGGAAATATTATGGCTTGCCATCTTTTGAAAATAAACAATAAGGCCAAAAAGAGGAACATAAAGACCCAATGCATAAAGCTTTTAAATTCTTTAAACAGGAGCTTCTTAAAGGAAAATTCAATATATTTTCGCCCCCATAAATAGGTTGTCGATCCGGTAAAAGCACTTCTGAGTCCATTGATCTCATCAAATAACAGATCTTCCTGATCCTTGTCAAGGCCCTCACGGAGTTCAATCCAAAGAAATAAGGCGGTCCCCGCTTGATTTATAAAAAGATTCGTCGTCTCAAAATCCTTAACTATTTTTGTTTTATACCTGGATACATCGGTGCTATCCTCTATCTTCAAATAAGGAAGCTCCATCATTCCAAAAAGGGTGTTTACCGGATAGGATAAATTATGAAGCCCCTTGACGTGTTCAATATTTTTAACTTGTTTTAATCTATCCGATAATTTTTGAACCTGAAGAATAAAAGACCTGTTGAACACATCCCGCTTATGGTCTATGGCTAGGATGACCAGATTCTCCTCCGTTTTTATTTCAGATTTCATCCTTTCGTAAAAGGCATAATCGGAATCATTTTTATGGAAATACTGGGCGGAATCGGCATTGACCTGTATTTGGGTCGCCCTGGTGCTAAAAAACAAAGTCAACACGATAACCAGTCCTAAAATCACATACCTGTATTTTATTAAATAGGTTACCATTTTGTTATCAATAGGATGATGATATATTGGTTATTACAGGTGTTCGACCATTGCCTTCTTTGCCAGAATACAGGCAAAATTGCACCACTTAAAAAAGAGCTGGGGATGCTCAAAATTTGCCTGACTTAATAAGGCCATGTTCTCCTCAAGGGTTAAGGGTTGCATAATATTTTTTAGACGCTCCTTTTTGGCCTTGATCTCCTCAAAAGTAAAATGATTTTCTTTCCACGTATGATGGACATTAACGAAAAAATCATGTTCGGCAGCGTCCGCATAACTTATCTTTTCACACAATATGAAATGGCCGTTTGGCTTCAGCGCTTTGTATATGCTTTCCAAAATGAAGGGTCTGTGTTCCGTTTGAATGAATTGAAATGTAAAGGCGGCTACAATAAGCTCAGCCGGTTTAAAAGTAAACGTTTCAAGGTCCTGGTTATAAAAGGTCACCTGCTTAATAGATCTGCATTTTTCCCTGGCCACCTTTAACATGGACATGGATTTATCTACGCCAACGTATCTAATTTTTGTGTTTGGATTAGCAAAGTGTATACTCCGAATTATTTCGCCTGTAGCCGTTCCCAGATCATACACCAGGCTATTATGTGAAAGGATTCTTTTGGACAAAATACCTATGAGTTCCTGAATGTCATTATAGCAAGGTATGGATTTCCTCACATGGTCATCAAAAACCAAGGACACCTGTTGGTCGAATTCCCAGTCCCCGTCTCTTGATAAAATAATTTTCTCTATAGCTTCCGATGATTCCATAGGCTCCACTGATTTATAGTTTTAAATCCATTTTCTGGTTCTATTTCGGTACCTTTCATAGACCTCTCCATGTAATTTATACAAATGTTCCTCCTCCAACAGGATTCGGATTGAAAAAATTAGATGCACTAAAATAATTATGGAAAAAGTGATCATATTGGGTGTCACCAAAAATAACCCTACGGTGCTTAAAAGCATCCCTAAAGCAATTGGATTCCGCGATACCTTGTATATCCCATCGGTTACGAGTGTGCCATGGGTTTCACTGGAATCTATGCCAATTCTCCACGCCCCCTTTAGTTGCATCTGAGAGAATCGTGTTAACAGCAATGATCCTATTAATACAACCACACCAATACCTTTCAAAAATGGGATCTCCAAATATGGGATGGGGACCAATAGCTCATAATAGGTTGGAAAAAAGGCATACACCATAATATTCATCATGAGACCGAAGAATATGCCATTACGGTACAATTGTAATTTATACATCAAGGCATCGTTTTTTGTCACAACCCTTGGCTCGATATGATATTTATTCTTGAACGACTTTATATTGAACACATATAGAATAAGGATATACACTACGAAGAATGTTATTAAAAAAATGCTGTAGAATAACTGCGTTTTCATCTTATTAAAGCTTTTAATGAACTCCTGATGTTGTTTGTACCCCTTAGGTCATCCACTTGATCTTAGCAGGCACTCTTTTTGGGCAAATCAATGCAGCTCTGCGAACCCTAAGGGGTTCATGATAGATCTCCACATCGAAGCGTTGCAAGGTGCGTATGAGGGTTAAAAATATAACCATTATCGCATAATGGTCTCCAATACATTTTCTATTCCCCCATCCAAAGGGCATAAAATAATGTTTCGGTCTGGTCTTTGCGTTTGCGTTCGTAAATCGTTCCGGCATAAATGAATCGGGTTGCTCCCAAAATTCAGGGTGCCTGTGTATATTGAAAAGTGAAATGCAAACGGACTTGCCCTTCGGGATCATGACGCCATGGGATGTAAAGTTTACTTTAGCTTTACGCCAAATGGAAAACGCCACAGGATACAACCGCATCGCTTCAAAAACTATGGAAGTGGTGATCGGAAAATCGTGATAAAAATTTTGATGGAATGTATAATCCGCAGGTTTGGATCGTATTTCATCGCACATTTTTTTATAATACTTCGGCTGTTCTCCCAGCGCATACCATAGCATTGAAAGACTACAGGAAATGGGAAAATAGCCCCCGGCAAGCATGGTTTTCATTTCGTCCAGCATCACCCGTTTTTCATATGCAGAAGATGATTTTTTCCCCAGGCTTTGCATTAATGTTCTTGCCAGGTCATCATTATCGAACGCTTCCAATTGCCGTTGTTGTATAATGGCTTCAAGGATATCATCAATCTGTTTAGAGATTTTTTTAATTTTTAAGTGTAATGGTGACGGCACCCAAAGTGGCATATAAAATGGAAGACCCTTCGCGATGTAACCTGTTCCTGTTTTAACCACATGTTTTATTTTCCCAACATATTCCCTTAGGTCGCTGTGAAATAACAAGCGCCCTGAAATCATTATGGCCCATGTCCCCATGACATCCGCAAGATCGATTTGGTCATTATTTTCAAGGGATTGCCCCCATAGGTCGAGTTCCCTGTCGATCTGTTCTAAAGCCTCATCCATTTGTTCGTGTAATTGATGGTGACTGAACACCGGATTCAACAACCGTCTTTGTGAGGACCATAATTCCCCTTGACTGGTTACCATCCCATGGCCGAACAGCGTGGTGACCCGCCGACCAATAAAATCTTTCTGGGAAAAATCCTTTTGATCCCGATTTAATATATCCTTTGCGATATCCGGATGATTAATGAGATAAAAATAAGGACCACATGCAACCACATCGCCATATTTTGCCATGAGATTATAAAAGTGAAATGCAGGAAACCTCGTTGCTCCCCTGAAAAATTCCAGTAGGGGTGGTCCGTTTACTTGATGTTCTTCTTTTATGGTATTAACTAACATGTTCCGATAGTTGTTTCTTATACAATCTGTAGTGTTTTGTTGGAGACCCTCCTATTTTCAATAGTAATGAGTTCATGGTCTTATTCGTGGACATGACGTAACTCGCCTCACAATGAAATATATGCTGTTGATGCAGGGCCTCTGTGATTTTTTGATATAATATCAGATCCATCCCTGTTCCCCGATACGTATCCTTGATACCGATTAACATCACGCGCGCTGATTGAATGGTTTTTCGATACTTTAAAATTTTGAAGATTCCGAATGGAAAAAGTTTACCATTGCGAATTTTCCGTAATACCTGGTTGAAATCAGGAACGGCAATGATATAACCAACGATCTCCCCTTCGACTTCGGCAAACAAGGCCAGATCGTAGGGCATAATGGATTTCAACTCGGAGGCCAAATATTCGAATTCCACTTTATTAAGAGGCATAAATCCCCAACTGCCCTCATTGCATGCGTTGTAGGCCATCCTTAATTTGGTGATGTCCGATGTATAGGTTTTTGGCGACATCGCCCTTATTTCAATGGAGTTCCTACGAAGGTGCCCTTCTGCCCTGCGCATGATATTCACATATTTTTCCAATTGGGGCTTTTCAAAGATCTCATAGGCCACAAGATCGATCACCCCAGTACATCCAACGGCTTTTAATAAATCGTCATAATAGGGATAATTGTAGGGCATGTTGATTTGATTAGGATATTCAAATCCCTTACACAGGATGCCACAGGAATCATTGGTCGTCGGATTGGTTGGACCAACAATAGCTTTAATGCCTTTGGATCTTAACCAAATACCTGCATGGTCTAAAAGCATTTTGCAGATTTGAACATCATCAATGGCATCAAAAAAACCGAAAAAACCGCAGAAGTCATTATACTTATCCAGATGTGTCTTATTCCAAATAGCGGCAATCCTTCCAACGATTTTCCCTTCTTTAGATTCTTTAACAAGAAATAAAGCCATTTCGGAATGCCTTAAGAACGGATTTCGACGACTTAGCCTACCTTTTAGAGTGATATCAAGATCGGAAATA
This sequence comes from Aestuariivivens sp. NBU2969, assembly GCF_019931125.1. NCBI lineage: Bacteria > Pseudomonadati > Bacteroidota > Flavobacteriia > Flavobacteriales > Flavobacteriaceae > Aestuariivivens > Aestuariivivens sp. NBU2969. Next base: position 7,717 of record NZ_JAIOUU010000027.1, on the reverse strand, counting down.
TAATTCGGTTGATGTTCATAAAGCCGGCGTGGAAAATCAATGAACTGTCTTAACTCTTTTTTAGTATTTACCTCAATAATTATAGCCATAGCCTACAAAATTTGCCTAATCTGCCATTTCTTTAACCTGAGCACCTTCTATAAATCCATGGTTTAGCACCCGATTTCCCAATGCGATCACCAATGCCTTCGAAATTTCGCCAAATGAATAGGGGCCCTGATCATGCTCAAACCCCATCAGCATCGTTTCAGCCATGCATGCAAAGGCTTGTCCATCCTCTAAAAAAAGACCGGGAGGATACAGATTTTCACCATTAACCAATCTCACAATACCGCCCTTTACCACTTGAAAATCCTTGTCTTCCAGCAAGTCCTTTTCACAGTTTAACGGAACGGAGATATCACATATAAACGCTCCTTTTTTTAAATATGCTCTATTAAGGAAGGAGGTTGGATCGCTGGTAGCCACTAAGATCACATCGCAATCACGAAGGCGATTTAAATCCATCCCAATTTCAATTTTCTTATCGGACTCAAATTGCTTAGTGTAGGCGTTCCAAATGTTGACATAATGGGAACTTGATTGATGCTCTGAAGCACCCTTGTCCATATCGAGCCGGTTAATTTGATCATAGATCACATTGTCGTACGCCTTCCCTTCCGCGAGGTCCTTTAAGATTTCCTGTATTAAAAACCCGGCATGGTCAATGAGTTTATTCGGGTTGCCATTAAACCGCCCCAATAACAGCATTTTATCGCATTGATCCGCCACCATGGTGGATAATACTTTGGCTATGTTACCCCCTGCACCAATTACGGCCAGTTTGGTGGATTGCCCTTTACGGTTTATTATGGCTTCATATACTTTTTGCACTACGGTAAAGGCGGTATAACCATTGCCCGTTGTCACTCGAATATCGGGATTGGTTATGGCCTTACCGTTTTGCATGATCATTGAATTGTATTGTCCAAGACCTATTTTGGTAATTCCCAGATGGTATAAAAGGTCAATGCCTTTATTACAAATCCCCTGATATTTTATGATATTCCCCATAGACTCCCGCATATCATCAATGATCATTTTAGCGGTAAAGGACAGCCCTACAAAACTGATACAAATTTCCCGGCCTGCGGCATCCTTTATTCTGTTGCGACCAATCACTACGGGTTCAGAAAAAGGGCTTAGTCTTTCTATCAGATAAAGAACCAGGTCCTCCGGTAAAATATCCAGGGAAGGCAAATAAGCCCGAATGGTATGCACATCTATATAGTGGAGCAAAAACCCAACCTCATCCATGCTACCGTCCATTTCATCCCATTTTACCCTTTGGGGATTAAAATCTGAAACAGGTCGGAGATGTTGCCCTCTTTTGGGCAACAGAAAGGATATCAATGCGTAGAAATCGCCATACATCAAAATTTTACATAATTCCTCCAAGGCCTCAATACATTGATTGATCTCCGCTTTATCCATAAATAAAGAAGGTAGGAGTCTAAGGGTTTTGGGGTCCGACAGGGTTACGGAAACCCTGATATGCTTTTCATTCAGTAAATAGGCCGACAAGACATACCCAAAATAATTGGAACGGGATATCCCCTGAAGTCCAAAACTGGTGCTGTAATCCATACTTTCAAAACGGATTCCAATCATCAGTCCCAGGCCTCTTACTTCGCGTATTATCTGAGGGTATCGGTTCTGTAAATCCACCAAAGCATCAAATAAACAGGCACTTACGCCCGGTATCCTGTGACAGTTTTTTTCCAGTAATTCAAGACTTTTATGCGCCATAACCGTACTGTAGTCATCTTCGGCAAAGGTGGATGAATGCAAGACATCAAACTCAGGGATGTACAACCGCTTTTCAATGGCTACGGCGCTTATTTTGGCAAGTCCGCCCCCTAGGGATTTCCCTAAAATATAGTAATCGGCACTGACCTTGTGATGAAAGGAGGCTAGAAACGGTCCTGTTCTAAAGCACCCACATTGAATCTCATCGAAAATCAACGGAATGTTATACGCTTTGGTGAATCTCCTTAAATCCGTCAGGAATTCCTTCGACACCACATGTATGCCCCCTTCTCCAATGATGGGTTCCAGGATCGCAGCGGCAATTAAATTGAAAGTCTTCGTTTTAAATACAAGTTTTCCGTCCTTGAATACTTTTGGTATGGAAATCTCAATCTCATTTTCTTTAAACAGGACTTCGGGGCATTCTGTATTTATATCCAGATAGATTGTTTCAAACGGGGCATTCCTTAAAAATGGCATCCTAAAGGCTTGATTGGAGGTAACGGAAAGCGCCCCTAAGGTTTTACCGTGAAAGGACTTATTTGAAGCTACAATTTTTGGTCGGTATGTATTTGAATTCTTATTCAATGATTGCATGAGAGACCGTAACGCCTCAATGGAATGAATTTCATAATCGTTATACATAAGGGGGCTCTGAGGACAGGTGTTAAAAAACGATTCCTGAATATTCATCAGTTCCCTGGACAGGTCATTATCGATTGCCATGAGTTTATTATAAAACGCCAGCATGGCATGCTTTATCGCGGCTTCAACAGCTTCGGTTCCGGAATTGAGAACCATGGTCGTGTAGTTCGCACGGGTTTGAGAGCCTATAAGGTCATTGATCTTATGGCAAAGGGCATCCAATTTTGATTTTTTAGATAATTGATGGTGGGCACAGACATGGTCTCCGAGCAATTCCTGCGCTGTTCTTATGAGATCCGGATGATTATGCCCAAGAAGCAACGAACCATAGCCCCCTGCGAGATCAAGATATTTTACCTGCTCTTGTCCCGCATCACTATACAAGTAATTCCCTTTGGCATGATGAAATTCCTTGTCCAGTTTTAAAATAGACAACAACTCCTGCAAATAGGGTTTCGTATAGCTTGTATTATGAGATTCCTGCATAATGCATTTTATTTTTTGAAATGTCACTCATTGGGACCTTATCCTCATGATAAACACGATGGCCCCCGGTATGCGATGTATAGCTCAACTGGTTTCTCAGGCTGTTAAAAAGCCATCGAATCATCCCGTTATGATGATACATACACATTTTATTATTCCTTTTATAGGCCCCAAACCGGGCTTTGGAAATTTCGGCGGTTTGACCAAGATTTATGACATGACATTCTCTATGGATTCCTTCCTTGATGATCTCAATCAAGTTATTGGTATAGGAATCATACGTATCCCTGGCCTTATAATCCAGTCCTCCAAAAAGGAAATAAAGGGTCTTTCTTTCCTCCAGCGTAATATTCCAGTACACCAGTTTTTCGTTATCGTAAAAGGAATTCAGATTAAAGGGTTCCGGGAGGGTTTTAAAAAAGGCCATACTCAATATTTCAAGTTTGGTTTTCGAGCGTTTAACCACCTCAAGATAGAGTTCATAATGGCGTTCTGTAAATGCCCCACATGGTTCCCTACGCCCGGTAACAGTAGCTGCTTTATCCAGTGCTTTTAGGATACGCCTGCGATATGGATGTCTCAATGCCTGCATGTACCCCTCCCAACTGTCATGTTCTATTTGAAAAATCATACTGGGCAAAGACCTCATGTTAATAGTCTTGATGTTGGGCAGGTCCTGTGCGTAATTTAAACAGAGCACTATCCCGCGTTCCTTCCGAAATATATGGGACAAAAGCGTCTCCACATAGGGATCACCTCCCCATACACCGCTTTCGTCATTTGAAATGGGTAATCCAATAACCTGCATGGGAAGCTTAAGTTCCAGTTTTGAAAAGGTAAAGAGATTAATCTTTAAGGAATACACTACCGCTCCGGCACATAAAACCCCCTTTTCATGGAGCGTATAATAGCGCTGATTCGAATGATTTGTACGTTCCAAGTGCGACAAGAAGGAACGCTTCTGATAGATGGAATGCGCGATATGGTCCCATTCGGGACTTAATTCTTGAACCTTGTTAACTTTTTCAATACTCACTTCAACCGGTATTACATTGGAACTTCAGAGGGCACCTTTTCAGAACTATGCATGAATGCTTTAAATGCGTCATGCCTAAATTTATCGCTAAAGGTTAGGTTTTCAGGACGTGGTCCTTTAAATCTTGATCTTCTTATCTCCTTTGGGGAGTGATGGGTGTAACTGAATAAAAATTGTCTGCCAATCTTCAACGCGCCCAGTATCAGCCTCCAGTAATCGCGTGTCCAAATGGATGGAAGGGTTCTAAAGGTGTTTACACGTGCACTTCTCATGTTTAGTGTCGTTTGCGCATAAAGTTTTAGAAGCTCCCAGTAATACGCCTTTAATGAAACTTTTGTTGGAGACAATTGATGAGACAGGTCAAACAAGCTGTGCGCATCGTCGGGAACCGTAAGCTGGTCTTTGAATTCATGATAATTTTCAGCCCCGGGTAAAGGGGTTGCCGGAGATATATTGACATAATATAAATGGTTATCATTAATAAATTTTGCAAGACGTCTCCAATCTGCTTTAGTGTAATCCGGACCCGGAATAAGTGATCCGTAAGTGTCTATCTCATGTTTTCTTAACACCTTAATGGCTTCAATATTACAATAGGCGGGCAACTGTTTGTTCATGCTGTCCAATTCTTCATCCGTTGTGGCCTCAAGACCAATAAAAACAGCCTTGAGTCCCAATTGCGCCCAATGCGCAATAATATCTTCATTTTCCGCCACGAAATCCGCTCGCGCATAACAGAGATAGTTTTTCTTAATGTTATGTTCCTGAATTAGTCTTGAAAGTTCATTGAGCCTGCTTTTATTGATGAGGAAGATGTCATCGACAATATAAATTTCATCGGATTCTATGGTCAACAATTCCTCTACTATGGATTGTGGGGACCTGCTGTATGGCAGTCCATCGGTAATCTTCCAGGTAAAACAGAAGTTACATTTATACCAACATCCCCATGTGGTTTTCATCGTTGCCACGGGACGATGCATCAGGTAATAGTACTTATGTCGAAGGTGGGACACCAAGCTGCGGTTTGGGAACGGTAAATCGTCCGGTTTGGGCATGTAGGCCCTTTTTTTGGTGCTATACAATTTCCCTTCCCCATAAGGAATGGCAATTCCGGAAACCTCCGTCAGGGAGGTTCCGTATTCAATAGCATCAATGATTTCAGGCATGACCATGGTGCCATCTCCCAAGCCTATAATATCAACAGAGATATCGGCAAAATCTTGCGGAACCAGGGTGGCGTGAACGCCGCCTACCACCGTTATACAATCGGGTTTCACCGATTTCACATAACGGAATATTTTCAACACTTCATTCGTCCCCGTTTTATAACAGCTACTCACCACAACGTCCGGATTGAAATCCAAAAACCGTTGTTTAAACCCGCGTTCCACCAAATGATCAAATAGCATTAGTTCATGTCTTTCGAGATTTGCTGCGACATATTCCAATTCCAGGGGCTCACAGATCATGATGTGCTTGAGTCCGATGGTATGTTTTGGCACCGGTGGACGAACTAATAAAATTTTCATATCTCTAGTTTTAATTTAACCATATGTTACCTCAAAAATAACACTACACAATTCCGGGGGTTATCCCGCGTCGAATGTGGTTTTGATAGATCATATTTGTCCCAAAGACAAATAATCTCATAAAATAATTTAATCCGGCAGGATTTCCTTTTAATCGTTTTATGATATTTTTAGTGGAATACAATCGTCTATACAGATTCCAATAGCCTTCTTGCAGGGTTTGCGCCGACATCCTTTTAGGATGAAAAACGGCAGATCCTCCTACATATTTCTTAAAGTCAAAATCAAAAATTCGACCTTCGTCCATTAATTGATTATACATGGGGGTTCCGGGTACCGGGGTTAATATGTACATCCTTGGTAATGCAATTTTATGTGTCATAAGGAATTTAAACGTACGGTCAAAAACAGTCTCGTCATCGCCATCAAGCCCTAGGATCATCTCTGTACTAATTTCAATGCCATGCTTTTTTATGTTGGCGAAGGCGGTGCCGTAATTTTTAGGATCGTTCCACTCCTTGTCGATATGGGTAAGACTCTCTTCGTTAACCGTTTCTATTCCAAAAGACAAAATTCTACACCCGCTGTCGTAGGCCAGCTGAAGCATCTCATCCTCCTTGGCGATTTGCAAACTGCACTGACTGGCCCAAATGATCTTTTCCGGGATCAAGGCGGTCCATAATGCTTTGCAGTAATTAAAATCTACTCCTATGTTATCATCAATAAACGTTATGTACTTACTCCCATGGGCTTTTGCCGTCCTAACGTCCCTTATCACCTGGTCGACCGGTCTTTTACGGTAGCTCCGTTTAAAAAACTCTGAAATGGAACAAAATGTACATGGAAAAGGACATCCGCGAGTGGCTTGAACAGGTCTCCAGAACCCATAATACTTGGCGTTGAATTTATCATAGGAGGGGGGTGGAAAAGCCGTAACATCCGGAACTTTTTCCATGGTATAAACAGGCTTGACCTCATCGTTCAGATAGTCCCTTAAAAACCGTGGCCAGGTATCTTCCGCTTCTCCTTTAATGATAACATCCGTATGGGGTTTGGTCATGGCATCATCAAACAATGAAATAGCGATACCTCCCATGACTACTATCGCTCCCCGTTTTCTAAATTCGTCCCCAATTTGATACGCCCGGATCACTCCGGCGCCTCCCATTCCCGTAAGCCCTACAATATCCCATTTCTCATCCCATGGAATGGGCTCTGAAGTTTCAGAAATACAAGTAACCTCAAAATCATCCGGAGTTATAGCCGCCAGTTGAGGCATGGTTAATCCCGGCAAATATGTCTTTCGCTGTACAATAGGTTTTCCCTCCCTATCCAAGCCTGTTGGGCTTATTAGAAGAATTCTCGCTTTACTCACATTAAAATTATACTCCAAGTTGGAAGTAAAAGTAAACAGGGACTATTGATAGCTAATGAATCGGATTAGATCTTGACTTATAAAACAAAAACAACATAAATATAATAAATATCTAATGGAATACCTATTCGATATTCACATTTATTAATTCTGCATCAGTTATAGGTATTGCTGATTTGAGCTCCGATTTCGAGTTGGATAAATAGTCCTCCATGGATATCTTTCCTTATTACAGTTCATCCTACAACGCATAAGATACACCCCTTTGTGGTTAAGCTTCGTTTTCTGACTAAGAAACTTATATTAATAAGTTCATAGTTACTAAAGATTTTCATTTTTGGGCTACCTGAAGAATTTACAAGGAGACCTGAGGTCATATGTTATCTAGCATTAAACTAGTGCCCAATTTATAGTAGAAAAGAAATCAATTAAAATATGGCACCAACATATAAAACCTAACCTTAAAAGTTAAGATGTAAATGGTGTAACTTTGTATGTTATGTCACATAACAAAATAAATTATAAGGCTAGGCTTTAATATGCAAGTGGCCCCGAGGGAGGGTTTTCTCAGTGGTTTTATTATTATAGAGCCAAAACCGTCTCAGAAAATGTTCTATTTCCATAGAACCAAAAGATACAGCATAATGCTCTTTATCATTTATTTTGTTAAAATGTCAAAATAGTAGGTGTGGTAGTTTTTACCATCTATATAAAACACAATCCTACCGCTTTTGGTAATTTTCAGTTCCGTACAGAATACGATTTGGACTTCCTATATTAGACTGGACACAAAGATGAGAGAATATGCTTGCTAGTTATTAACTTAGCAAATATGAGAAGTAAACCCAAACATTA
>NZ_JAIOUU010000026.1:0-35022 GCF_019931125.1 Aestuariivivens sp. NBU2969 | reverse complement strand
AAAATATTTGGCACAATTCCATTATGAGAATGATTAATAAAAAACCTATATATTGGAATCAAATAAAACAGAACGTAACTTAATAACTCAAAATAATTAAATGAAATACTATCAATATATCGTCGTTCTGGCCCTATCTATAAGTGTTTTTTTATGCGGGGCACAAAATAAAATTTATGAGCCAACATGGGAGTCTTTAGATTCAAGACCAATACCAAGTTGGTTCGAGGATGCTAAGTTTGGGATATTTATCCATTGGGGACCTTATTCTGTACCAGCGTGGTCACCTAAAGGGACATACTCTGAGTGGTATCAGTATTGGATGCAAAGCAAATCCCTTTTTGGTAATGGCAACTTTAATGGCGATGAAGTAACGGCTTATCACAAACAAACCTATGGGCCCCATTTTAGTTATTATGAGTTTGGTGAGATGTTTAAAGCCGATTTGTTTAAGCCTGATGATTGGGCACAACTCTTTAAAAAAGCGGGAGCAAAATATATTGTATTAACTTCTAAACACCACGACGGATACACACTTTGGCCTAACGAACAGGCCAATGACAGGGGGTTTGCATGGAATAGTATGGATGTTGGGTCTAAAAGGGATTTAGTAGGAGAATTAACGGAAGCTGTTAAGAAAACCAATGTAAAAATGGGCTTATATTATTCACTTTATGAATGGTACCATCCGTGGTGGCAAAATGATAAGGAACGTTTTGTGGATGAACATTTTATTCCCCAAGTAAAAGATCTGGTAACTAAATACAATCCAGATGTATTATGGGCCGATGGTGAGTGGGATATGGAAGCTGATAAATGGAAATCTAAGGAACTTTTAGCTTGGCTGTTCAATGAATCCAATGTAAAAGATAGCATTGTTATTAATGACAGATGGGGAAAGGGCATTAGAAAACATCATGGAGGTTACTTTACCACAGAATATGAAGCGGAAACGCCCGAGTTTGATAAACCTTGGGAAGAATGTCGCGGTATGGGATTTTCATTTGGGTATAATCGCAATGAAGATGCACAGGACTATAATTCTCCTAAAGCGTTGGTGTTAACATTGGTAAATATTGTAAGTACGGGTGGGAATTTATTATTGGATATAGGACCTGATGCTAGAGGAAGAATACCTGTAATTATGCAAGAACGCTTATTGCAAATAGGAAGCTGGCTGGAAACCAATGGTGAAGCAATTTATGGAACACGACCATGGAACCATTCATTTCAATGGTCATTAAAAGGGAAAAAGAATTATATTCCTAAACAGCATTATTTGGGAGGAGATGTTATTTTAAAACAAACCGTTGATCCTGAGCCAGGTTATGCAGTAAAAGAGTTGTTCTTTACACAAAATAATAAAGCCTATTTTGTAATTATGCCTAAATGGAATTCAGAAATTACTATTAGGAATTATAAGCCTTCAAAGAATACCAAAATAACATTTTTGGCTACTGGGGAGACCTTATTGGGCAAACAAGCGGGTAAAGATTTTGTTATAACCCTTCCAGTGTATCAGCCTAATAGAATGAAAGAAACGGATAGCTATGCCTATACCATTAAAATAACAAAAAACTAAGTATTTATGAACAAGTTATATAGTTTATATATTGTATTAACAATATTTATTTCTTGTAAAACGGATAATGGTCTAGTACTACCAACAAGCAACACAATTGAAGTAACTGAAACTGATTCCAGAGATTCCATCATATTAAAGGCAGCTCATATAATTCCAACAAAAAATCAATACGAAGCGTTAAAAAATGAGTTTATAGCTTTTATCCATTTTGGACCTAATACTTTTACTAGAATGGAATGGGGCAACGGTATGGAAGACCCAAAAATTTTTGATTTAAAAACCTTGGATACCAATCAGTGGTGCCAGGTTATGAAAAATGCAGGAATGAAAATGGTTATTATCACAGTAAAGCATCACGATGGTTTTGTGCTTTGGCAGAGTCGGTATACCAAACATGGCATTATGTCGTCACCTTATAAAGAAGGTAAGGGAGATATTTTGAAAGAACTATCGGAGTCCTGTCAAAAACATGGTTTAAAATTAGGGGTTTACCTATCTCCCGCCGATCTATATCAAATTGAAAATGAAGAAGGACTATATGGTAATTTAAGCAAATATACAGACAGAACCATTCCAAGGGTTGTTGAAGGGCGTCCGTTTGAAAACAAAACCACTTTTAACTTTAATGTTGACGACTATAATGAGTATTTTTTAAATCAGTTGTTTGAGTTGCTTACTGAGTATGGTACCATCCATGAAGTTTGGTTTGATGGAGCTCATCCTAAACGTAAAGGCGGGCAAAAATATAATTATCTGGCCTGGAAAGAGCTAATAGCAACACTGGCTCCACAAGCCGTTATCTTTGGTAAGCAGGACATACGTTGGTGCGGTAACGAATCTGGAGCTACAAGGGATACTGAGTGGAATGTAATTCCTTATCAAAATAATCCTCATAAAATGAACAGTTTTGCAGATATTACAGAGGAGGATATAGCAAGCAGGAAAAAGCTTTACGAGGCTAAATTTTTGCATTACCAACAGGCGGAAACCGATACTTCTATTCGTGAAGGTTGGTTTTATAGGGACGAAGATAAACAGAAAGTACGCAGTGCAGACGATGTGTTTGATATTTATGAACGTTCTGTTGGCGGCAATTCAACCTTTTTATTAAATATTCCGCCCAACAGGCATGGTAAGTTTTCAGATGAAGATGTTCAAGTTTTAAGTGAAGTGGGCAAGCGCATTGAATCAACCTACACTACTAATTTGTTTGAAGGGGCAACAGGACCTGAAAAGGTTTTGGATGGAGATATTGAAAGTTATGAATTGCTAGATAATTCAAATGAAATTATTATTTCTACGAAGCAACCCGTCACCATTAACCGATTGATGCTTCAGGAAGCCATAACCACACATGGTGAACGCATTGAGGCACATGTGCTTGATGCATGGATAGATAATGCTTGGAAAGAAGTTGCTCATGCAACCAATGTAGGATATAAGCGCATCTTACGTTTTAAGGAGGTGACTTCCAACAAATTTAGAATTCGTGTTACGGCATCACGATTTGTTCCTGCAGTTTCAAATGTTTCAGCTCATTATTATAAAACGCGACCACCACAATTAACAATTTCCAGAGATATTTCAGGGGAACTCAATATTGCTCCTAAAAGGCATGAGTTTGGTTGGAAACCTCATGGCGAAGATGCTATAAGTAATTTGAACTTAGGTTTTGAAATCCGTTATACAACAGATGGCACCAAGCCAACAAAAATGTCTAAACGATTCAATGAACCTGAAATTATCGCTTCAACAGAAGTAAAAGCCGTTGCTTTTGATAAGGATGAACAAGGCAGTATAACATCACAGGTTTTTGGTATTTTAAAGATAAATTGGAAAAGTTTAGCAAGCGACAGTTTTATACCAGAACATATTGATACCAATGCATTTGACGAAGATCCAAATACCTATTGGCAATCTAAAGCAACAGGTTCTAAACATCATTTAAATATAGATTTAGGAGCTGTGAAAACAATTAGTGCCTTTTCGTATACGCCTCCAAAAAATAATTTTGATGGCATGATTGAACAAGGAGCTATATTAATCAGTGATGATGCTATAATATGGAAACCATTTGAAATTTTTGAGTTTGGGAATCTCATAAATGACCCAACCCCACGAACACACTATTTTAAGGAAGCCCTAACGACACGTTATGTTAGAATTGAGACTAAGACTATTGCAGGAGGCAAAAAAACAGCTGCTATCGCCGAGATTGATTTTTTTGAATAACTAAACAGTTAATTTCATGAAGTATTTTAAATACTGTATTTTTTTTATCCTAGGGTTGTTTTGGTATTTGACCCAGGCCCAAAATAATACTGATAACTTAAAACTTTATGACAATTTTAAATCGATTAGCCCCAATAATATTTTCAAAACAGAAGGATATTATAACTGGGGGACATCCATTATTAAAGGGATGGATGGCAAATATCATTTATTCTATTCTAGGTGGAAAAAAGAATATGGATTTACAGGTTGGTTAACACACTCAGAAATTGCCCATGCCACATCAAAAAGTCCATCAGGGCCATGGAAATATGCAGGGACTGCTTTAAAAGGTACACGAAATAACCGATGGGATGCCATCACCGCACATAATCCAAAAATTAAATATTTTGAAGGGAAATATTATTTGTATTACATCGCTACTAATTTAGGTGATAAAAGTTTTACAGAAGAAGAACTTATTGAAACCGCTCATGTTGGATATAGTCACCCCAATTGGAAAATTTTACGACCCAATCAACGTACTGGCGTGGCCGTTGCAAATTCAATAAATGGACCTTGGGAGCGCATTGACAACCCTTTAATAGAACCATCAGGACCTATAACAACCTTAACGGTTAACCCTGCTATTGATAAAGATAAAAAAGGTAATTATTATTTGGTGCTTAAAGGTGATAAACCTAATGAAACACGGTTTATTAGAAACCAAGCGGTAGCTGTTTCCAAATCACCGATAGGACCCTTTAAAATTCAGGAAAAACCCGTAATTGATTATATCGATACTGAAGATATGTCTGTTTGGTACGATGCTAATCGACAGCGATTTTATGGTGTGTTCCATGCACATAATTATATAGGTATGATAACATCAGTAGATGGTGTTAACTGGGAAAAGAGCAATGAGCATGTGCTTATGACGAAAAAGGTAAAAATGGACGATGGTTCCATATTGGTTCCGGATCGTTTGGAGCGTCCTTTTATTTATCATGAAAAAGGAGAACCTAAAGTACTTAGTTTGGCTGTTAAAAAGGGAGATGAATCGTATAGCATTTTTATTCCTATAGAAAAAGAAGTATTTCCCAAACCAAATAGCCGGCAATTAGCTTGGCAAGAGGCTGAAATAGGAGTAGTGTTTCATTATGATTTACATGTATTTGACGGCAAAAAGTATGCCCAGGGCCATAACAGGATTGATCCTATTACCAATTATCAGATATTTAACCCTAAACAATTAGATACAGATCAATGGGTTAAAGCAGCCAAAGATGCAGGGGCCAAGTTTGCCATCTTAACGGTAACACATGAGACAGGGTTTGCTTTATACCAATCTAAGGTAAACCCTTATTGCCTAAAAGCAGTAAATTGGCGTGATGGTAAAGGCGATATTGTAGCCGATTTTGTGGCTTCCTGTAGAAAGTATGGTATAAAGCCGGGCATCTATTTAGGCATTCGTTGGAATTCATTTATGGGCGTTCATGACTTTAAGGTTAACGGAGAAGGAGAGTTCAGGAGAAACCGTCAGAAATGGTATAACCAAATGGTTGAAGGGATGGTAAAGGAAATCTGTACCAATTATGGTGAGCTTTTTGAGATTTGGTTTGATGGAGGTGCCGATCATCCCAATAATGGAGCGCCTGATGTATTGCCCATAGTGAGACAATATCAACCAGACTGTTTGTTCTATCATAATGGTCAGTTGGCTGAAGCCCGTTGGGGCGGATCGGAATCTGGAACAGTAGGAGATCCCTGTTGGGCAACATTTCCATATAATGCTACTGGCGCTGGTGAAAGTGCAAAGAAGAATATAGCAGCCAATAATTTTCAGTTACTCAAAGAAGGTGATCCAAAAGGCAAATATTGGGTGCCGGCTATGGCCGATGCTCCTTTACGAGGTTACAATGGTCGCCATGAATGGTTTTGGGAACCAGCCGATGAAGCCCATATTTTCCCTTTGAAGAATTTAATGGATATGTATTACAAATCTGTTGGTAGAAATTCAACCCTTATCATGGGATTAACACCCAATCCGGATGGCTTATTGCCCGAGCCCGATGTTAAGCGATTAAAAGAATGGGGAGATGAGATTAAAAGGCGATTTGATACACCATTAGCTTCAACTTCTGGAACTGGGAATGTTGTATCTTTAAAATTTAAGAAGCCAACAAATATCAATCATATCATTATTCAGGAAACCATTAGTAAAGGAGAGCGAGTTCATGTTTATAAAATTGAAGCTTTTGTTAATGGAAAATGGCTGGTTATATGCGAAGGAGAAAGTATAGGCCACAAGCGCATTGAACGGTTTAAAACTGTTAAAACAAACCGAATTAGATTAAAAATAGTAACGGCCCTTAGAGAACCGCAAATAAAAAACTTAAGTGCTTTTTATGTTGAATAAAGTTAACCATGGTAAAATTGCATTGGTGTTTTTGCTGGCTCTTGTATTGACGGTTAGCGGATTTTCAAATAAAACACTAAGGATTTTAATTATAGGAGATTCCATTTCTATTGGTTACACCCCCTTTGTAAAGCAACGGTTAAATACAAAAGCCTTTGTAGAGCATAATCCCGGTAATGCACAACATACAGGCACAGGGTTAAAAAATATTGATAAGTGGATTGGTGAAGGACACTGGGATATCATTCAGTTTAATTGGGGCTTATGGGATTTGTGTTATAGGCATCCAGATTCTAAAGTTTATGGTAATAGGGATAAAACAAAAGGAACAGTAACCTTTTCGTTAGAAACATATGCTTCTAATTTAGATACAATCGTAAGAAAAATTAAAGAAAAATCGAGTGCCAAGTTAATATTTGTATCAACAAGCTATGTTCCGAAGGAAGAAGTAGGAAGACATGCTATTGATGCTAAAAAATACAATAAGGCTGCTAAAGCAGTTATGAAGAAGTACGGTGTGATGGTTATTGATATTTACAAAGCATCAAAAAAAATTCATAATAAGTATGGAATAGGAACACATGATGTACATTATACCAAACAAGGCTATGCAAAATTGGGTGAAATAATATCTGATGTTTTATTGAATCAAATAAAATCTTTTTAAAAATAATAATTAGGTATGCTGTGAATAAAGTAAATAATATCTGGGAGGTTTATTATTAATTCAAATGTTCATGGCAGGTGTTCAATTATTTAGCCCTAATAGTAATGTTATTGCTTTAGGGTTAAAAGAGGGCCTTTGGCAAACATTGTTTTAGTTATTTTATAAACCAAAATTTACAAACAAGATAAAATGTTAAAGAAGGGATTTTGACTAAAATAATAAGAATGTATAAAAGAAAATAGATCAGTTATGAATAAGTATATATTAATATTATTGTTGACTTGCTTCATATCTTGTCAAGATCAAAAGGAAGAACCAGCCAAACCCAACATACTCTTTCTGTTTACCGATGATCAAAGTTTTAAAGCCTTACATGCTTTGGGCAATAAGGAAATTATTACACCTGCTATGGATAGGTTGGTAAATGAGGGAACAACTTTTACCCATGCCTATAACATGGGTGGGTGGAATGGTGCTGTTTGTGTTGCTTCCAGGGCAATGCTAATTAGTGGACAATCTATATGGAATGCGCAAAAAATATCAGCTAATTATTCAAAGAATGATGATTTAGATAAAACGTGGCCTAGGTTAATGCAGACTAAGGGTTACGATACTTATATAACGGGTAAATGGCACGTTGAAGCAAAACCCGATTCGGTTTTTAATCATATAGGCCATGTGTTACGCGGTATGCCTTTTGATACACCAGAGGGGTATAATCGGCCCCAAAATGAAAACGATACACTTTGGAAACCTTGGAAGAAAGAATTTGGAGGTTATTGGAAAGGAGGAAAGCATTGGAGTGAACTTGTAAAGGATGATGCAGTGGCGTTTATAGATAGTGCAGCACAAAAGCAACAACCATTTTTTATGTATGTGGCCTTTAATGCCCCACATGACCCAAGGCAATCACCTAAAAAGTATGTCGATATGTATGCGTTGGATAGTATTGCTATTCCTGAAAGTTTTATGCCAGAACACCCCTATGCTGAAACTATGGGAGCTGACCAAAATTTAAGGGATGAAAAATTAGCACCTTTCCCAAGAACGGAATATGCCGTTAAAGTAAATAGACAGGAGTATTATGCCATAACAACACATTTGGACCATCAGATACGAGATATTTTAAATGCTTTGGAACAACGTGGTCTAAAAGACAACACTTACATTTTCTTTACATCAGACCACGGATTAGCTGTTGGAGAACATGGCCTCATGGGAAAACAAAGCATGTACGACCATAGTATAAGGGTACCACTTATAGTAGTTGGTCCTGATATTCCTAAGGGGAATAAAGTAAATACCGATGTATACTTACAAGATATTATGGCCTCGGCATTGGAGTTAGCGGGGGTTGAGAAGCCAGATTATATAACATTCAACAGCTTTTTGGATTTGGCTAAAGGTAAAACTGATCAAGGAAATTACAATGCCATTTATGGGACTTATGAAAAGCGTTCTCAACGCATGATTAGAAAGGGTAACTACAAATTAATCGTTTATCCAAGAACGCAGCAGGCATTGCTATATAACTTAGAAAAAGACCCATTGGAACTAAATAATTTAGCGTCAATCAAAGAAAATGCAAATACTTTAAAAGCACTTTTCAAAGATTTGTTGGCAATGCAAAGAGAAATGGGAGATCCATTAGACTTAACAAAAATGTATGATAAATTATAAAATGGATATTGACCATATTAACTTAAAACAGATAAGCCTATGGTTATTTTTTATTACCTGTCTAGGGTGCAAGGAAATAGACCATACCATTAAAATAGCTTGTATTGGAGATAGCATTACTTATGGTTATGGTGTGGCCAATCGTGAAAATAATAATTATCCCCAGCAATTACAAAACTTGTTGGGTGATGATTATGAAGTTAAAAATTTTGGAGTAAGTGGTAACACCCTTCTTAAAAAAGGCGATTATCCCTATTGGGCATCCGATAAGTATCAGGAAGCCTTAGCCTTTGTGCCAGATGTGGTTTATATAAAACTGGGGACAAACGATAGCAAAGTCCATAACAGGATTTATTTAGATACCGATTTTGAAAAAGATTACAAGAACCTTATAGAATCCTTTAAACAAAAGAATAAAAATGTACGTGTTGTATTATTGCTACCTGTACCTGCTTTTACTAAAGATTCCAGTTCTATATGGAACCCAGTTATTAAGGAACAAATTATTCCATTAACCCAAAAAGTAGCATTCGATACTCAAAGTGAAGTGTTGGATCTGTATCAGTTATTTATAGATGCACCCCAATTGCTTCCAGATACAGTCCATCCATCATCTTTGGGTGCTACACGTATGGCAAGACGAGTTTATGAAGATGTCACATTTAAATCCCAAGAAGAAACAAAACTGTTTAATGTTTCAAAGGGTCAAGATATAAAGCAAAGTAGTTTCCATGGTTTTGTGCAAAATGATTTTCTTTATAAGGGTACGTATTGTAAAGTTGTTGAACCAAAACGTGTAGCAGAAGGTAAACCTTGGGTAATACGGGCCCGATTTTGGGGGCATGAACCACAAACAGATATTGCCTTACTGGAACGAGGCTTTCATATTGCTTATTGCGATGTCGCTAATCTGTTTGGTAACTCTGAAGCAGTAAAAAGATGGAACGGCTTTTACGATTTTATGACAGAAAACGGCTTTTCAAAAAAAGTAGTGTTGGAAGGTATGAGTCGTGGCGGATTAATAGTCTACAATTGGGCAGTTGAAAATCCAGAAAAAGTAGCATGTGTTTATGCAGATGCCCCTGTATTGGACGGCGCAAGTTGGCCCGGAGGCATGGGAGAGGGAAAGGGCAGTCTTAGTGATTGGGAACGTTTTAGGGAAGCATATCATATTATTTCAGAAGATAAGCTTATTAACTTTAAAGAAAACCCAATACACTATGCAGAAGCCATTGCCAAAGCTGGATTTCCTATGATGCATGTTTGTGGAGAGGCGGATACCATTGTTCCTGTTGATGAAAACACACGACCATTTGAGGAAAAAATTACAGATGCAGGAGGCAATATTATTACCATTTATAAAGCAGGGGTGCAACACCATCCACACAGTTTGGAAAATCCAACACCCATAGTCGATTTCATATTAAGGGCTACCAATAGAAAAATAAATTTTGCAATAGTACCTTCACCTTCCTCCGAATACCGTTCTGGAGCCGGATGGAAACAAGGCAAAGGGTGGTGGTACCAAATGTCAGATATAGATTCGTTGTGTAGAATTACTAAAAATTTAGATATTTTACTTATAGGAAACTCCATTACCCAAGGCTGGGGCGGTGGCAGAACCTTAACGACTTATAATCCTGGTAAAGTAGCGTCAGAAATTCACTTTAAAGGCTTAAAATATATAAGTGGCGGTATTTCTGGCGATAGGACAGAACATGTGCTTTGGCGTTTGCAAAAAGGTAACTATAATGTTAACCAACCCAAATTGGTGACCCTGGCCATAGGAGTCAACAATTTTGCGTATAATAGTGCCAATGAAATTAGTGCTGGTATTATTAAAGTGGTCGAGTTGATGGAAACTACTTTTCCAGACTCTGAAATTTTATTTTTCGGTCTTTTACCAACAGGCTTGGATAAGCATTCAGATCGACGTAAAAAACATGATGCCATTCATGAGTCCATTAAACATTTAGGTGAAAAAAAAGCGGTTCATTATTACAATATGGTTAAGGTTTTTTCAGATGAAAATGGTAATTTAAACCCAGATTATTATAGCGGTGATGGAATACATTTGAAACCAGAGGGTTATTATGTTTGGGGAAATTTTATAAGAAAAAAATATAATGAATTAATAATAAAACCATGAGAATAGACGCACACCAACATTTTTGGATTTACGATCCGGTACGCGATGCCTGGATAGACGACTCTATGGCAGTCATCCGAAGGGATTTTTTGCCAAAAGATTTAGCCCCAATTTTAAAATCGAATAGCATAGATGGTTGTGTAGCCGTTCAGGCAGACCAAAGTGAAACAGAAACCAATTTTTTGCTTTCCTGTGCCGCACAAAATCCGTTTATAAAAGGCATTGTAGGATGGGTAGATTTAAGGTCAGAGAAGGTAGAAGATCGTTTAGCGTATTTTTCACAAAGTAAATCATTTAAAGGTGTACGGCACATTGTTCAGGCTGAAGCCAATGATTTTATGCTGGGCAAAGCCTTTCAAAATGGCATTTCAAAATTGGAGAAGTTTAATCTAACTTACGATATTTTGGTGTTTCCACCACAATTAAAAGCCACAATGATTTTGGTAAATAAATTTCCAAATCAAAAATTTGTGGTCGATCATATTGCCAAACCCTATATAAAAGATGGAAAAATAGATGATTGGCAAGCCGATATAAAAGAATTGGCTAAAGCAGATAATGTGTATTGCAAAGTTTCGGGCATGGTTACCGAAGCCGATTGGAAAGACTGGAAAACTTCAGATTTTAAGGCTTACATAGACGTTATTTTTGAGACCTTTGGTACAGACAGGGTACTTTATGGTTCAGATTGGCCCGTATGTTTGTTGGCTGCACAATACGAACAGCAATTAAATATTGTAAATGAATATGTAAAAAGTTTTTCAGTAGAAGAACAGTCAAAAATAATGGGACAAAATGCGGTGCGCTTTTATAACTTAAATTCTTAACACCTAAATTAAAGCACTTTGTTCTTTAGGGTCAAGTAAGCTTTGATTTTTTTTTAGCTCATCATTCCTGTCAAACAATCGAATATTTACCTTGATTTAAAATAATTAGAGGCATTGTCACCTCATTTTCAAAAGTGCAAAAGCTAATAAAGAAGGTGTTTTAAAAAGCATTATTTAACTATAGAATGAGACTAAAGTAAATATCAAGTGATGTTGTCATTGTTTTTGGAAAGTTTTTATAGCATAAAAAGTAAAATAAATGAACGCAAAAAATTGAGGATGTAATTTTAGGGGAATACTTATTGTTTAACGGTTAATCCCTTTTATTAGGTTAAAAGAATAGGTTTTTTAAATGTATTAACACAGTGCGCTTTAAGAACTGTATAATTTCAGAGGTCTGGGTTGACTTACTTTGGATAACAATTAGCGTTTAACTGATTTTTCTCATAGTGTATTGATACTTATAGTATTATATTTATTTTTCATCTAACACATCATCATGAAAAATAATATAAAAATATGGTATTGGACGCCCCGCATGCTTTGTATAATAGCCATTTTATTTATTAGCTTGTTTGCTTTGGATGCCTTTTCGCCCGGATTGTCGTTTTGGAAGCAAATTGGGGGGTTCTTAATTCATCTTATACCTTCATTTATTTTAATAGCCCTACTCATTTTAGCGTGGAAAAAAGAATTCATTGGGGGTATAGTATTTATGATAATAGGTTTAGGTTTAAGCCCTGTGGTGTTTTCACATAATTATAGAATGAACCATTCTATTTTTATGAGTTTGGGCATTATTCTTACCATTACCATTCCTTTCGCTATCGTTGGAGTCCTTTTTATTATGAGTCATTTCAAGAGAAAAAGATTAATGAAACATCGAAGTATAGAAAAATGAATACTCAATTTCAATTTGTATTTCTTTTAAGCATGGTTCTTTTGGGGTGTGCTTCTATTGCAAAACCTAATGAGGAAAAAGTAAAACACAGGTCGGATCATAAATTTATACAAGACATTGGCAATAATAAATCTACCCTTAATACTAATGAAGGGAATTCGGTGGTTCCAGAAACCAATGCGTATTGGGTATTACATCCAACAGACACCTTAGGACAAACGGTTAAAGAGAATAAGAGACTTCAAATTACTTCACGAAATATCAATAATAAGGAACACCGAATGATTTCTTATACGGAGCCTAAAAGCCCTGTTGCCATTAGGATTGTAGAAAATTATCTAAATAGTAAAAACAAGGAACCGGGAGGCCATTGCCTTATAGTAAGTAAAACTCGTTTTGAAAAAGCGTATAAGGATGTTTATGGACATTCGGTGTATGAAGACCTACCCGGTAGTATAGCAACACCTTACTATACGCCGAAAGAGGTATTCGATTTTCTTTATTTTTCTGCTTCAGGCACCCATATAGGGTGGCAAACCTTACCTATTGAATATCGAGGCAGAGGCAATGCCGGGGCCATTGCCTATGCCGGTATGGGTGCACTGGTTGATAGTTTGGGAATATGGCAAGGAAAACTCAACCCGGGAGCCATGTTGCAAGTGTGGAGATACCGATTGGATTATGAAATGGTTGTAAATGGCACAAGCGATAAAGATTTTGATCCCTATGGACACTCCTTCATTTTCATGGGCTATGTACGTGATGAAAAAAATAAAATTATTGGCTTACGAATAGCCGACCAGGGATTTCAGAGTTATAGACCGCTAAACCCTAATGATTATGAGGTATGGTGGGGGGTCAACCTTAGTATTTAAAAGTATTAGAACCCTTAGACCCAGAAAATTTTAACATTCTTGATGAAATTTGTCTTCAATTTGTGCGTTTGTGACACTGAAGACAAAATTCAATTATTAAAAAGGATGATATTATTATTTTCTCTGTTATTTCTTTTTGGCCCCAATAACCAATGCCCACCTACAGTAGGATTAGCTATGGAACACAGTATCGTTAAAGAAAGGGCTAAGACTCTCTTTAAAGCCAAATCATTAGCTGCCAAAACCGATCCGGATGCAACCTATGCTTCTGCCAAGGCAGATATTCATGAGCTTCGGAAAAATTTAAACGAAAGATATAAAAAGGGTGACATTTCTTTTGACCAGATAAAAATTGAATTTACCAATCATTTAGTAGATAGGATTATTCCATATTGGTATGGTACTCCATGGAGTTTTGGGGGCCATACAGCTGTACCTAATCAAGGTGAGATTGCCTGCGGGTATTTTATTTCTACAACGTTACGCGATATGGGGATAAAACTAAACCGCTATAAATTAGCTCAAAAATCACCTATTGACGAGGCCAAGGTTATCAGTTGTGGATTGACCATTCATAGCATAGATCAAGATAGTGACACAAAAGCATTTGTGAATATTGATCGACTGACAACCGAGGGACTCTACTTTATTGGTTTTGACAAGGGGCATGTTGGTTATCTTCTTAAACGTCAGGGACAATTGTTTCTGATACACTCTAACTACCTTTCACCGGGATTGGTTTGCATGGAACCTCTAGAAGCTTCTCGGGTTTTTAAAAGTTTTTCAAAATTCCATATTGTTGCTATATCAAATAATGATCTCCTCTTACAGCACTGGCTTAATAGTGACATCATACTGTAAATAGATACTTCAAAACAGTTTTCAGGAGCTAACAACCGAGCTAATCTAGGACCGAATAAAGGCATGTGCATGCATCCCAAATTTCATGTGCAGTGAATTAAGAAAGCATAAGCGTGAATTAAGGAAAACTTATGAAAGACACAAATATTTTTTCCGCATGTTTTTAAGCTCTGTAAATACTTATGTTTAAATTGTTAAAATGGAATTATCAAAAAATAGTGGTCAAAACACCCTACACTAATAGCTCTTAGTACTGCATGAAAATTTCGGAAGGCTACATGACACTTGAAAAATCATGCAATTATTTTTGGAGAAAGAATTTTTCTTAATAATTATGTTGCCAAAGACATTAAAATTAATTGTTGGTAATAATTACATATGGTGTTTAAGTTACATTTAATCAAATTTACTTACCCTTGGTCTAATTAAAGTTTTTTTTAAAATAATTTTATTTAATTTAATGTTGTTTCATTTCTTTTAAACTTATCTACTTTTTAAAATCATTATCAATGAAAAGATCTGTTTTTAAAAGAAGCCTACTAAATTTAGAATCAATTTTTTTATGTTTACTAATTGTATTCTGTTTTTCTTTACATGCTCAAAGAAGAAGCAATAATGGCAATAATAGAAATAATTTAAAGCACTGGACTTGGGAAGAAGTAAACAATAATGCGAATTGGAGCCCAAGAGCTGGACTTAAAGTTTTAAATCATCAAAATCAATTTTTTTTATTCGGAGGAAGAACGCCTTTAAATCCAGCGGCTTTACCATTTCCTGTTCCTGGAGCCAGTATAATTTGGGGCGATGTTTGGAAAAGTGAAAATTATGGTAATTCATGGGAAAATATTCTTCAAACCAATGATAATTCGCATTGGCCTGCTCGAGCTTATTTTCAGGCTGTTAGCAAAGGAGACTTCATGTATATCATTGGTGGTCAAAATTTTAACATAGTTCAAAATCCAGGCATTCCAAATTTACCTCCTTTTTACTCTCAATCTGATTTTTTTAATGACGTTTGGCGTAGTGAAGATGGCGTAAATTGGACTAATATGACGGAGAATGCCGGATGGAGTGCTCGTGCTGGATTAAGTGCAGTTGTTTTTAAAAATGAAATTTATGTCATGGGCGGTTCTGTTAATGATGATTCTTCGATTACACCTCAAGGCCCTACAAGAATTTATTACAATGATGTATGGAAATCAACAGATGGAATAGACTGGGAATTAGTTACTGAGCATGCACCTTGGGCCGAAAGAGCTGGGGGGATTGCAGTAGTTAAAGACAACTACATGTACATGATTGGTGGTGAAGAAGGATTTACCTGTCCTTTCAATCCAAATTATCCTCCAACCCAACAACCACCATGTCTTGACCCTCCATATTTTAATGATGTTTGGCGAACACAAAATGGAATAGACTGGGAATTAGTTACTGATAATGCTCCATGGGTTGCAAGACCTGGACATCAAGTTGTGGTAGCACAAAACAGATTTATTCTGTTTGGAGGTTTCGGACTTGGCCCAGATAATGGTATAAATCCTGCAAACCCAATGGATGTATGGACCAGTAATAATGGTAGTATTTGGAAAAAAGTTAGTGATTCACCCTGGAATGCTAATAATCCTTCAGAAATAAAATATGATTTTGATACCGTTGTCGTTGAGGGAGAAGGAAATAATTCAGATATGATTTTTAGTTTTGGTGGCGACAGAGAAACATTTAATTTCTTTGATCCTTTCAATTATTTAAATGTAGATAATGATGTTTGGAAATTCTCCTTTGAAAATGAAAATAACCAAAGACAATTAAAACTAAATCAAAAAACACCCATCAAAAATAGTAATACCACAACACTATATTTTGAAATCCCATCCAAGGGAAACGTTCTAATAGAAGTTTATAACTTATTTGGTCAACTTGTTAAAAGGTTTGAAATTACAAATAAAAATATAGGGAAGCATAAAATAGATTGGGATGAATATGATTGTAATGGAAACAAAATAAAAACTGGGATTTACATTTCTAAATTAATATTTAAAGGCAATTCAGTGTCAAATAATATCGTAATTTTAGATTGAAAGTAAATAACCAAAGACACTAGGGCGGTGCAATAATACCTCATGACTGACCAATATCATTTCCTGTTTTTGTAGCTCTAATTACATTTGTGGATCATGAAGAATCCGTTTTTAAAATTTCCTTTTTGGTTTAATTTTATTATTTTAATTATTTCCTTACCGATTAGCGCATTTGGGTTAATGTTTGGTTTTGCCCATGTTGTTGAAGGAATTAGGCAATCAATTGAAGGTGTTACCCCTCCTCCGGATGCTTTCGAGGGTGGGGTTATCGTTGTCGGCCTTTGTTTGATTGGGATTATTACTTTATTAATTACTATAGGAGCATTCCTTGCCATCCTTGGCGGCAAAAACAAAAGTTAAGTTTGTTTCGCTTTTAATAACTCTTATGATAGGATGTCATCTTATTATTCCTTTGCAATCTCAAAACAACTTGAGTCATTTCAATGGTATAATCACGCACACTAATTTTTTGGAATTCTTAAATTATCCGAATTTCTCTATAGAATATTATCTGGGATACTACTCTTATTTGTTAAGTTTAAATTTAGTACTGTAAATGAAACATAAAGCAAGAGATTAAGAAACTATCTCCTCTAAAAAGAAACATTTATACGTTAAATACATTAATTATGAAAAAATCATTTTTAATTCTATTGATTTTTATGATGTTTAATTGCGATGCTGAAGATATTGCAGACATAGGCAGTCAACTAACAAAAAACGAAAGATATCAAGTAGGTTTAAGTGCAGTTTGCAGTGATACAAGCAGTAAAACTTGGTATTGTATTTCAAAGGCTGAATATGATAGGCTAGCGGCACTTTCAAGATCTTGTGATATTATCACAATAACTTCTTCTAGTGATAATAAATATACTGGTATTATAACAAGTGATAATAGTTTTCGAAAATCTGAAAGTCCTTGTTTTAACTAGAGTTATGAGTGCTACATTCATTAATAAGCGTATCATTGTGCTTAAAAGCAGCTAAAATACTGCATTATATCTTTTGTAATCTAATAATTTTCAAGGTATGTTGTTTATTTTCTTTGTAATCATTTTCATAGTTTGATATAATATTGTCTAATAAGTTTATTGTTGTATTCATTGAGTTCTCTTTACCAAAGCTAATTGAGTTTAGCAAAAAAAATCTGTTTTTTTGTTTTTTCACTATCGAACTCAGTTTAATTGTCATGAAGAAGGAAATAATAATAGGCAGTTATAATGAATGGTTAGAGTTTATTAAACAAGAAGATATAACAATTGAAGAGGCATTAGAAGTAGCTAGTAAATTTCTAAATGTCATCTACATAGATTTAAAAACAAAAAAGGAATTAATCGAATCTACTGAATATTATATAAACAAATTTTGCCAAAATCATCTTGCTGAGAAACCATTATTTTTGCCCCCAGTTTGAGACAGCCTTAATTCTTTTTTTGCGGTTATCTTTTTAAATTATATAAGAGATGGTAGACTTTTTATTATAGTATAGTTTCACTAAAAAAGAATTGTTTAAAAGTACAAAAACCGTAGAGTTATATAAACAAGAAATCCGCAACTTATTAATTAATAATTAGTCACGGATTTTTTCTGTACTCAAGGTGGGAATAAAAGCAGTTCAATTTCTCATACGCTCTTAAGGCCTATAAACATTGCTTGTCATCAACACTTTAAATACTTCATCAGATTTGTTAAGGGCCTATAACTGTTTAAAATAATTTAGAATGGTTTAAATGAATATAGGATTGGTTGACTAAATGTTGACTAGAATATAGACTAAAAATCTCAACTATTTAACTACAAATAAGTTGAGGTTTTATTCTGTACAGAAATTGACCTATTATCGAACCACATCTTAGTACTATTTAAAAGTTTAATTGATATTCTGTGAAATAAAAAACCCATGGCCAAAAATGTTTATGTGTTCTACTGTACTCAAGGCTTAAACCCAGACGTACGATCAGGTGTTATTTGGATTGATACACATCCGACATGGATTCCTTTTATACACCTCGTTCAGGATGATAATGTTTAAATGAGAGTAAACGAGATTGAGTTATAAAACAATTGAGGACTGGAAGAACTTAAAAATATATGCTCAAAAACATCTAGGTTCCGAGCAAATGATTTGTTTTTTTGGAGTTAGAGATGCAAAGAGACTGAAAGAAACCTTGTTGAACAGAAAAACAGTGTGAAATTCTGTCCCTGAAAATAGGATATAGAGGGTTTGAAAAGTGTGTAAAAGGGGTTGTTGAAGAAGCCAATATTTGCTTTTCAGGTATTGATTTTGTTATTTGATTCATTTTCACGTTATAAGTTAATTTCACTTGACCAATTTCTATTTACTTCAAAAATTCCGTGAACTATATAACTTGAGTTCCTAAATACTTTATTCCTAAAATAATCCTAATTATAGTTGTTGAATATCATTGTAATTCAACTTGAGCAAAAACGGGACAATGATCAGATAAGAAAATATCATTTAGTGTTTCAGAAAAAACGGCATATTTATTTATTTTTTCAATATTTTTCACAAAAATATAGTCAATTACTATGCGTTTTTCAAATGGTCTGTTGTCAAAACCACATGTAGTCCAATCTGGACCATAAGTATGGGTTGCAATACTACTGGAATTATATAAGGTGTTCTTATCATTAGGCTCAATTATGGTTTGTATACCGTCAGATTTTGGAGAAAGATTAAAATCTCCGGTTAAGATTAAAGGAAGATCTCCGGCCAATTCAATAGCCTTTTGTTTTAAAAGTTTGGCGCTTTCAACACGAGCTTGTTTACCAATATGATCAAAATGAGTATTCATAAAAATTAATTCTTCACCAGATATTTTATCTTTAAGTATTACCCAGGTTGCAATTCTTTCTAAAGCTGCATCCCAACCTTTACTTACTTTATGAGGTGTTTCGCTTAACCAAAAAGTCCCACTTTTTATTTTGGTATATCTGTTTTTATTAAAGAAAATAGGAGCGTATTCTCCTTTTTGCTTGCCATCTTCACGTCCTACACCTACTGTGTTGTATTGTTTTAAATGGGATTTCAGGTAATTTAATTGACCAATCAAAACCTCTTGCATGCCAATAATATCCAAGTCATGGAAATTAATCATACGGACAACATTTTCTTTTCTATTATGCCAATTTTGTGGACCGTCTTCTGGATTATCATATCTAATATTGAACGACATAGCATTAATAGGGTTACTGGTCTTATCACTGCATGAAACTGAAGAAAAGACCAATATTAGCAAGAATAATATTGTAATACATTTTTTCATGAACTATTTTTTATTAAGATTAATTGAAAGTACTTTTATTATTTTCCAAAGCAATTCACTGTTTTCATACACACCTTGAAACTCTTCAGAATGAGGTCCATAGGCAAATACTGGAACCATTGTTCCAGTATGGTCGAAAGTTGTAAAATCGCCTTCAATCATTTTATTTGACAGATCCCCTTGTGGCAAACTAAGCCCTCCAGTTTCATGATCTGCCGTTACAACAACTAAAGTGTTCCCTTCTTTATCGGCAAATTTTATGGCTTCAGTAATGGCTTTGTCAAAGTCAATACCTTCAGTAATAATACCTGCTATATTTTTAGTGTGGCCATTCCAATCTATTTGTGCGCCTTCAACCATTAGAAAAAATGGTTTGTTTTTATTATTCAAAAATTCTAACCCGTTTTTGGTAGCTTCAGAAAGTATATCGCCACGTCCTTTTAAAACACTGGGAACTGATTCTTCAGAAATAAAATAACCTACTTTATCATCTGTATTTTTTGATAAAAGGCTTATGTCTTCCAATATCGAAAAGTGATTTGCTATTCCTTTATTTTCAAATGTTTTAGATCCACCACCAATAAACAAGGATAGTTTGCTCTTTAAAAGATCGCGTGCAATACCCTCTTTTTCCGATCGGTCTTTTCTATGGGCGTAAAATGAGGCTGGTGTCGCTCCAGTAATTTCATCTGTAGTGATACAACCAGAAACAAAATCATATTGGTCTAGTAACTCAGTGATATTGGTTAAGGGATTGCCTAAAGTATCCATGCCTATTGCTCTATTATTTGTTTTTGAACCTGTAGCAAGAGCGGTGCCAGCAGCAGCAGAATCGGTTGTAAAATCATCGGCAGATTGGGTTTTAATAAAGCCAATACTTTTTAATTGGGTAAGTGTTAAGCTTCCTCCATTGGCAAAAACTGATGAAGAGATTTGGTTAAGTCCGTTTCCATCACCTATTAATAAAATGACATTTTTAATTGGCGTATTCTTTTTATCAGAATTAAATGTTGGTGTATAAACCTCGGACCTAAGTTTGTTGTAATATATGCGGTCGTTTAGAGTTTCTAAATAAATTGAAGCTTTGTTAGGCATGTCGGTGTTAATAAAATCAACGCCCATATCTCTAAAAGCTTTCCAGGCACTTTTAGAATCGGGAGTAGCCCAAAACCTGAATGGTTTGCCAAAACTATGCGCCTTATCGATTGTCGATTTTACCTTTTTATAATCGTCGGCAGTTAATCGGCCTTTTCCATTCCAAACAGAGAACTTTCTAAAATTTAAACTGATTAGAGCAATTTTATCTAGAATTTTAGTGTCTTCTATAGACTCTAAATTTTGATAATCGAAATGGATAAACTTCGGATAATTAGGGTATTTTTCAATGCTTGGACGGTTTCCTGAAATAACAATTTTAATGTTTTCATTATTAATAATTTCAGGATAATTTTTTAAGACAACGACAAGTTTTTCTAAGGTTTTTTCAGCCTTGGATTTTATATCAACCAACAATTGTAATTTTTCTTGACTACCATACATTAAGGATATGACTTCCTTTATGGGTTGTAAGTATAAATTTTCAATCGTTCGGTTTTCTATAATATCCTCTTGGTCATGGGTAACGTATAAAACATCATGCTCCAAAAAAACATCAACTTCAATTGAAGTTAACCCGTTCGCATAGGCATTCCAGAAAGGAACACTTTGTTGGTAATCGTTATGAGAATGTATCTGAAATTTAGAAAAATATTCTTCCTGAGCAGAACCAAATTGGATAGAACAAATTAGAAGATAAAAAATGATTTTATGTATTGAGAGGATGTTTTTAGTAAACATAGTATGAAATAAATAATGGTTTTTAATGACTTAAAAGAAATCAACACTAACTCAAAACAACAATATTTTGAGCATACAACAAAGGAAACAGATGTATAACCCTATGCAAACCTTTGCATCAATATAGAATTAAAAAGAGTTTAAACCAACAAAGACATCAAGCTTAGTTTATATTGATGTATTTGATATTTGAAAAAATAAAAAATTGTAAATTGTTTTTTCAATTTTAAATTGAAGATTTTTTTGTTACTTGTCAAATGGTTATTTAAAATGATAACTTAAATATGAAAAGAACTCGAGTTACTATTAAGGATATTGCGAAGGAACTCAATGTGTCAGCTTCTACTGTATCACGTGCCTTACAAGACCATCCAGCTTTGAAACAGCAGACTAAAGATGCAGTAAGGGAATTGGCAGAAAAGTTGAATTATCGCCCCAATACAATGGCGTTAAACTTTTTGAAACAGACCTCTACAACTATAGCTATTATTGTTCCAGATATTACAGGTTATTTTTTTTCAGCTGCGGTGACAGGGATTCAGGACATCTTGGTTTCTTCTGGATATAATATAATGATATGCATTTCAAATGAATCTTATGAAGAAGAATCACGAATAGTTGAAAAACTTTCTAAAGTTCAAATAGCAGGAATATTAGTGGCACCATCTTCAACTACTTTTAATTTTGATCATATTAAAAAAATACAAAGAAATAATATTCCCTTAGTGGTTTTTGATAGAGATTGTGAGGGAGTAGATGCACATAAGGTACTCGTTGATGATTATTCGGGAGCTTTTGAAGCTGTAGAATATCTTATTAAAACTGGGTGTAAAAAAATTGCTCATATTACTGGGGCATCAGATTTGTCAACTAATAATCATCGATTGCAAGGATATCTGGATGCTTTAAAAAAGAATAATTTACCAATATTAGACAAATATATAATATACGCACAAGGGTTTACACATGAGCACGGTATTAAGCCCACCGAATCTTTATTGAAATCTAATAACGTGCCAGATGCTATTTTTGCTGTAAATGATCGGCTTGCGGTTTCCGCTATGCGAACAGCAAAGAAGCTTAATTTTAGAATTCCAGAAGATATTTCTATAATAGGATTTGATGATGAACCCCATTCAACCTATTTTACTCCAGCACTTTCTACGGTTTGGCAACCAGTATACAGTATGGGAATGTTATCAGCTAGAATTTTACTAGGAGATATAAAACGTAAAGAGGATGAAAACCTACAATTACGTTATGAGGTTTTTAAAACTGAATTAGTTATAAGAGGAACCTCTAAAAAACTCTAGTGCTTTTTGACATTTTTATGAGTCTTTTTGTGCAAACGTTTGCATAGAGATTTCCACCGGATCCCCCCGTAACTACGGATTTTTTATTGTTTTTTTACCTTACCATAATTGGGTAAAAACCATTAATTTAATTTGTAGATGATAATATCTCCTAAGGAGTTTTATGAAAAATGTTATGGCAATTATGCTATTGCTGCTGTAAATGTATTTACCATGGAGCAAATACATGGTTTGTTTAGAGCTGGAGAAAAAGCTAATGCGCCATTTTTAGTACAAATGACACCTGTAGCGAGAAATTATGCACATCCAGATATGTTGTTGGCTATGATAGAAGCTGCTTCAAAAATTTATCATAAAGCGAAATATGCCATTCATTTAGATCATGGTACAGAATCTCATGCATTTGATGCTATTGATTCAGGAAAATACAATTCGGTTATGATTGATGCTTCTCATGATGATTTTCAACAAAATGTAAGAAGAACTAAGCTTGTAGTTGATAAGGCGCATAAGTATAATGTTTTTGTTGAAGCTGAATTAGGTGTGTTAAGCGGTGTAGAAGATGATATTTCAATTGATGAGAAATCAGCAAAATACACCCAGCCCAATGAAGTAGAACAGTTTGTTGAAAGTACAAATTGTGATAGTTTGGCTGTTGCCGTTGGAACAAGTCATGGTGCATATAAGTTTTCTGGAGGCCAAGGAATTCAGTTTAATATTTTAGAAGAAATACAGCAAAGGCTTCCAAATTTCCCTATAGTGTTACATGGAGGATCAGCAGTAAATCAGGAAGATGTTAATAGAATTAATGCTTGTGGAGGAGCTTTAAGTCAAGGTGCTTCAGGTGTTTCTCCAAATGAGATTAAAAAGGCTATTTCGCATGGGGTATGTAAAATAAATATAGCTACTGATACCAGAATATTATGGGCTAGAGTTAATCGTGAATTTTTTTGGAATACCCCTGAGTTATTCGATCCTATTATTCCCGGAAAGGAATATATGGATGCTTATGAGCAATTTATGTTGGAAAAATTTGATCTGCTAAGAGCAACGGGTAAGGCAGCTCAGTTTATATAATGAATATTAATTTTATGAATAGCAAATCACATTTATTACAAAAACCAAATACAAATTCTAAGGTGTATCATAGAATAACCCCAGAAACTGCCCAATGGAAATATTTAAGCTTTGAGGCTCGTGAAATGGAGTTGGGTGAATTATGGAAGCATAATACTGGTGAGAATGAAATGGTGATCGTATTACTTGGTGGAAATTTTAAGGTGTCTAGCAATCAAGGTGAATGGGAAACTGTTAACGGACGAAAAGATGTTTTTAGTGGAGTCGCTCACACTTTATATCTACCAAGAAATTCACAATTTTCACTTGAAGCAACAAGTACAACTTTAGATATAGCTTATGGTTGGTGTAAGTCTCAAGAAGATTTTCCAGCTAAGTTTGTAACGCCGGAGGATACTCAGGTTGTTATTTTTGGTGGAGATAATGCAACGAGACAATTTAATGATTTGGTACCACCAGGGTTTGGGTGTCATAGTTTGGTGTGTAGAGAAGTATATACGCCATCAGGTAATTGGAGTTCTTTTCCTGCGCATAAGCATGATGAAAGAAAAGTTGATATAGAAGGAAATGTACTAGAACCTATTCAAGAAGAAACCTATTTCTATAAGTTTGAAAAACTTGAGGCCTACGCCATCCAGCAGGTGTATACAAAAGATAGATCTCTAGATGAGATAGTAAGACCAAGACATAATGATGTGGTATTAATTCCAAAAGGATATCATCCTGTTGTGGCAGAACACGGGTTTCACTGTTATTACTTGAATTTTTTAGCAGGTACAGATCAGTGTTTAGCTAATACAACAGACCCAGACCATGAATGGATATATGATTCTTGGGAATCAAAAGATAAGAGGTTACCATTAGTAACCTCAGAAATGAATAACAAGTAATATGGCAGATAGAAAGTATGATGTAATTACAATGGGAAGATCTTCAATTGATTTATATTCTCAAGATATAGGATCACCTTTTAATGATATTAAAGGGTTTGACGCCTTTGTTGGTGGGTCACCACTTAATATAGCAGTGGGTTGTGCCAGATTAGGAGTTAATGCAAGCTTATTAACAGGTGTTGGAAATGATAAAGTAGGAGAGTTTATTGTTAATTTTCTGAATAACGAAGGAGTCAATACACATTGTATACCTACAAAAAATCAGTCAAGAAGTAGTGCTGTTGTGTTGGGTATTGAACCCCCAAATAAATTTCCTTTGGTTTATTATAGGGATAATGCCGCCGATAGTCAAGTATCAATAGACGACGTTATTGACGCACAAATCGAAGATTATAAAATATTATTGATTAACGGAACCGCTTTAAATATAGAGCCTAGTAGAAGTGCTACTTTTTTTGCTACTGAAATAGCAGAAAAAAATGATATAGATGTTGTATTAGATTTAGATTTTCGTGCAGATCAATGGCATGATTACCGTGCATTTGGTTTAACAGTAAGAGCCATTCTTCCTAAAGTTAAAATAGCTATTGGTACAGAGGAAGAAATATTGGCTGCTACAATGAGTAGTGCTTCACAGGTAACAATTAAAGATCAACAAATTTCAGCACCCGAAATTACAGGTGACATTGATGCTTCTATTGAACAATTATTGTCTTCAGGTATAGAAGTTTTAGTTGTAAAAAGAGGAGAAGAAGGAGCAAGTATATATAAGGCAGATGGTTCTAGAGAAGATGTTCCTGGTTTTCCTGTTGAGGTATTAAATGTTTTAGGAGCAGGCGATGCTTTTGCAAGTGGGTTCTTGTATGGAATATTACAAGGGTGGGACTTATATAAATCTTGTAGAATGGGTAACGCAAGTGGAGCCCAAGTTGTAACAAGAAAAGGTTGTGCTAATTTCATGCCCTATTTAGAAGAATCTTTAGAATTTATAAAACAGCGAGGGGGTTTTTAATAACATATTAAAACTAGGTTAGTTTTAAGAGCAATACAAAATGAAATAAGAAAAATAAATTAAGAAAAGAGATAAGTAAAAATAAAATGAAAACATTAAAAAATTATATAAATGGAGCTTGGGTAAATAGCGCTTCAGTAAACACTATTGAAGTTTTAAATCCAGCTAATCAGGAAGTCTTGGCAAAAGTACCTTACGGTAAAGATACAGCAAAGGATGTTGTAGTAGCAACAGAAACTGCATTTAAGGCATACAAGGAGTGGAGTAAAGTTCCAGTTATGAGGCGAGTTCAAGTGCTGTATAAATTAAAATCTCTTTTTGAAGAGAATAAAGCTGAAATAGCTAAAATAATAACCAATGAGTCCGGAAAAACAAAAGGTGAATCTTTTGGAGAAATTCAAAGAGCAATAGAAAATATTGAAGTAGCCTGTGGCACTCCCATGTTAATGGCTGGAGACGTTATAGAAGATATCGCTACTGGTATTGATGAAATGATGATAAGGCAACCTGTTGGAGTAACAGCTTGTATTACACCATTTAATTTTCCAAGTATGATTGTTTTTTGGTTTTTACCATATGCCATAGCAACAGGAAATTCATTTATAGTTAAACCATCAGAGAAAGTTCCTTTAACAATGATGAAGATTTTTGAACTTTTAGATCAATTAGATATTCCTAAAGGATTAATTAGTTTGGTTCATGGAGGTAAAGAGTCGGTAGACGCTATACTAGAACATCCAACAATTAAAGCCGTTAGTTTTGTGGGGAGCACGGCAGTTGCTAGATATATATACTCTAAAGGTACAGCAAATGGTAAAAGAGTACAGGCACAAGGAGGCGCCAAGAACCCTGTAATAGTTTTACCAGATGCAGATATTGAAATGTCATCTAATATTATTGCAGATTCAGTATACGGTTGTGCAGGCCAGCGCTGTCTAGCCGCCTCAACTATAATTACTGTTGGTGATGAAAAAAGAGAAATTAAAGATTCTATATACGAAACAGTTAAATCTAGAACTACAGGATATGGGTGGGATGATAATATAAGTATGGGGCCAGTTATAACAGCAGAAAGTAAAAGTAGAATTGCGGGTTTGATTCAAAAAGGAATTGATGAAGGAGCAACACCATTATTAGATGGTAGAAATACCTCTGTTTCAGGATATGAAAACGGAAATTTTCTTTCTCCAACAATCTTAGAAAATGTGGCATTAGATAAAGATTTAATAAGAACTGAAATATTTGGTCCCGTAATGAGTCTTATTTCAATGAGCAACATAGAAGAAGCTTTGCAATTTGTAAATAGTGGGAATTATGGAAATATGGCATGTTTATTCACTAGTAGTGGTGCCAGCGCTAGGAAATTTAGAAATGAAGCAGATGCCGGAAATATTGGAATAAATATAGGGGTAGCTGCACCCATGGCGCAATTTCCTTTTAGCGGGTGGAAAGACAGCTTTTTTGGAGACTTACACGGCCAAGGAAAACATGCAATTGAGTTTTTTACTCAAACAAAAGTAGTGATAGAAAGATGGCCAAACATTTGGTCACGTAAATTTTAATATCTGAAAAATGATCAAGATTGCAAATGCTCCTTGTTCATGGGGAGTCCTGGAGTTTGACTTGGAAGAAAAATCGAAGCAAATGGGTTTTGAACAGGTTTTAAATGAAATTAAAGAAACAGGGTATATAGGTACAGAATTAGGAGATTGGGGTTTTATGCCAACAGACCCAAATCAGCTCAGGGATGAAATTCAAAAAAGAAACCTTGAGTTGTTAGGAGCCTTCGTGCCTGTTGCACTTGCTAATGTAAATAAACATGATGAAGGAGTTTTAATGGCTTTAAAGGTCGCCGAATTAATGTATAAAGCAGGCAGTAAAGATGCGTTTATTGTTTTAGCAGATGACAATGGTTCGGTATCAGAGCGAACTCAAAATGCAGGTAGGATACAACCTAAAATGGGACTATCTGATGACCAATGGAAAGATTATGCCCAAGGAGCAGAAAAAATTGCCAAGGCAGTTAAGGATGCTTTTGGTATAAGAACAGTTTTTCATCATCATTGCGCTGGATATGTAGAAACACCTCAAGAGATTGAAAAATTATTATCGTTAACAGACCCAAATTTGTTAGGGTTGTGTTTAGATATGGGACATTATGCATTTGGTGGAGGCGACCCAGTAGAAGCATTAAAGCTTTATTCTAATCGAATATGGCATGTGCATTTTAAAGATTTTAGTCCAGAAATAGCAAAATCATCAAGAGACGTTAATGGAGATTATTTTGATGCAATAAAAAGAGGTGTGTTTTGTGAACTAGGGAAGGGAATGATTGACTTTAAGGCAATTGTAGATTTATTACATCAACTAAAATATGACGATTGGATAGTTGTTGAACAAGATATATTGCCATGTATGGGGCATCCAAAAGTTTGTGCCCAATCAAATAGAGATTATATAAAAGCTTTAGGTTTATAAATAAAAAGACACCAATGAAGAGATTAAAGTTTGCCTTGGCGGGCCTTGGAAGAATTGGAAAAATTCATTTAGATAATTTACTTCAAATGAATAGTATAAAAGTGGTTGCTGCTATGGATCCTGTGGAAGAATCACGAAAGTATGCCGAAGAAAAAGGCGTTTTAAATGTAACATCTACATATGAAGAAATGTTATCGTCAACAGATATTGATGTCGTTGTAGTTTGTTCTCCAACTGATACTCATGCTGATTATGTAGAAATAGCCGCAAAAATGGGAAAACATATTTTTTGCGAAAAACCATTAGACCTCTCTTTACAGAGAGTTGTTGAAGTATTAGAGGTTGTTGAAGGTTCAGGTGTAAAGTTAATGATAGGATTCAATAGACGTTTTGATAAGGAATTCAAAAAAGTTAAAGCACTTGTTACTGAAGGAGCTATAGGAGATCACCATTTAGTAAAAATTACGAGTCGAGATCCTGGGGCTCCTCCCGTAAGTTATATTGAAAAATCAGGAGGACTGTTTTTAGATATGACTATTCATGATTTTGATATAGCGCGTTTTATTGTAAGCAAAGAGGTAGATGAAGTATACGCAAGAGGAGCAGTTCTTGTTAATCCGGCTATTGGAGATGTGGGAGACATTGATACTGCAGTTATAACGCTTACCTATACAGATGGAACGATGGCTATTATAGACAATAGTAGAGAGGCAGCTTATGGATATGACCAAAGAGTTGAGGTATTTGGGTCTAAGGGAATGGTTAAGGCAGAGAATAATTTACACGATTCGCACCAACTATTCACTAGTCAAGGAAGTCAAGGATCTCTTCCTTTACATTTCTTTTTAGAACGTTATGCAGAAGCTTATAAAACTGAAATGAGTGATTATATTAAGAGTTTAAAAAACGGAACTGAAGTCCCAGCTAGTGGAAATGATGGACTGCAATCTTTAAAAATAGGGTTAGCAGCAATAAAGTCTCTTAAGGAAAATAGACCGGTTAAATTGTCTGAAATTAACCAATTCCAAAAGATTCAAATGTTAAAATAAATATTTTGAGGAAGTTTTCTTAAATATTAAAAATACTAGTTTAGAAATAATGAAAACAATAAGATTAACTGTAGCACAAGCTGTGATAAAATACCTTAATCAGCAGTATGTAGAACGTGATGGTATTGAAAACAAATTTTTTGCAGGATGTTTTGGTATTTTAGGACATGGAAATGTAGCCGGAATGGGACAAGCCATCCAACAACAAAATGATCTAAAATATTACCAATGTAGAAACGAACAGTCTATGGTTCATACTTCAGCAGCTTATGCTAAGATGAAAAATAGGTTGAGTACATTTATATGTACAACATCTATAGGTCCTGGAGCAACAAATATGCTAACTGCCGCAGCAGGAGCTACAATAAATAGATTACCTGTACTTTTAATACCCGGAGACATTTTTGCCAAAAGAAATGTGTCACCAGTGTTACAACAACTGGAATCATCTCAATCTCAGGATGTTTCAGTTAATGATTGTTTTAAACCAATTTCAAAATACTGGGATAGAATTAACAGACCAGAACAAATATTGTTTGCACTACCAGAGGTTATGAGAGTTTTAACTTCTCCTTCAGAGACAGGAACAGTTACTTTAGCAATACCTCAAGACGTTCAAGCAGAAGCTTTCGATTTCCCAGTAGAATTTTTCAAGAAAAAAACATGGGTGGTAGTCAGACAGAGACCAGATATATCTCAGTTAAAAAAAGCAGTAGAGCTTATTAAATCTAGTAAAAAACCATTGATAATAGCAGGCGGAGGAGCTCACTATAGTGAAGCTTTAGATGTTTTAAAGTCATTGGTTTATCAAACAAATATTCCAGTAGCAGAGACCTTTGCAGGTAAAGGAGCTTTGAAATATGATGATCCACATCAATTGGGTGCGGTTGGAGCTACTGGTACACCAGGTGCCAATATAATTTCTGAAGAAGCAGATTTAGTAATTGGACTTGGAACACGTTATAGTGATTTCACAACCGCTTCAAAAACGGCCTTTCAAAATCCAGATGTCAAATTTTTAAACATTAATGTTACAGAATTTGATGCCGCTAAACATGGCGGTTTAATGCTTCAAGGAGATGCTAAGGCAACATTAGAAGAGTTGTTGGAGCTACTTAAAGATTATCAAGTAAGTGATCATTATAGCAACAGAGTTAGAGAATTTAATCAAACATGGGAAGCCAAAGTTTCAGAAATTTACAATTATAGACATGATAATCTTTTGAGTCAGGGTGAAATCATTGGAGCAGTGAATGAGTTTGCTGATGATAATGACGTTGTTTTGTGTGCAGCAGGAAGTTTGCCAGGAGATTTACATAAATTATGGAGAACAAAAAGCAGTAAGAGCTTCCATTTAGAATATGGATATTCCTGTATGGGATACGAAATTGCGGGCGGTCTAGGCGCTAAGATGGCAGACCCCAGTCGTGAAATTTATGTGATGGTTGGTGATGGCAGTTATTTAATGCTTTCACAAGAGATTGTAAGTTCTATCCAAGAAGGATATAAAATGACTATTGTTTTAATAGATAATGATGGCTATAAAAGTATTGGAGCACTTTCACGAAGTTTAGGGAGTGAAGGTTATGGTACCAGATATTTATTCAGAAATCCTGATTCACAAAAGATAGAAGGTGATGAGGTAGTATCTGAAGCGATCTTACCAATAAATCTGGCTGATAATGCCAGAAGTTTAGGAGCTCATGTTATTGAATGCTCAGATTACAATGATTTAACAGAAGCTCTAAAAGCAGCTAAAAAAATTAATAAAACTACAGTTATTTATACAACTTGCGATAGATATCAAGGTGTTGATGGTTATGGATGGTGGGAAGTTCCTATTTCTGAAGTGTCAGAAATGGAAACTGTGAACAAAGCTTTTAAAGATTTTGTGGAACATAAAAAGAAGCAAAAATATTATTACTAATGTAGTTTTCTAGGAAACTATATCTTTCAAGAAAAAACACGAATTATTAATTTTCAATAACATTAAAAATAATTTAGCCATGTATACTGCTTTAACTTTTATAGGCTTTATTGCTTTTGTTGCCATTTATTCATGGTATAAACTAAAAAATGAGAAGTTAGATTCTCAGGATGGATATTTTTTAGGCGGGCGTAGTCTTACAGGCGTGGTAATTGCAGGGTCTATGTTACTTACCAATATTTCTACCGAGCATCTTATTGGAATGAATGGTTCTTCATATAAAAATGGCTTCATCATTATAGCTTGGGAAGTCACCTCAGCATTAGCATTGGTTGCAGCTGCTATATATTTTGTGCCTAAATATTTGAAAATGGGACTTACAACAATCCCGCAATATCTTGAAAAACGTTTTGATAATGCTACTAGAACATTAGTTGCACTTTTTTTAATGATTTCATTTGTTGTAACCTTATTACCAATAGTGTTGTATACAGGAGCTATTAATTTAGAAAGCATTTTTAATATTTCAGAAGTTTTAGGAGTATCTCAAGATCAAGGCCTATGGATTACAGTTATAGGAATTGGAGCAATAGGGTCTATTTATGCTATTTTTGGAGGATTAAAGGCTGTAGCTATTTCAGATACAATCAATGGGTATGGTTTATTAATAGGAGGATTGACCATACCTTTAATTGCTCTTATAAGTATTGGAGATGGTAATCCATTGGTAGGATTAACAAAGGTATATGAACATAGTCCTGAAAAGTTTAATGTTATTGGAGCTAAGGATTCTGTAATGCCTTTTGGAGTATTGTTTACAGGTTTGATTATTAATCAACTCTACTTCTGGAGTATGAACCAAACTATCATTCAAAGAGCTTTAGGAGCAAAGAATTTGGTTGAAGCCCAAAAGGGGCTTCTATATACTGGAGTTTTAAAAATACTAGTTCCAATAATAATTATTTTACCCGGTGTCATTGGTTTTTACTATTACGGAGATTCCCTTTTTGACAAACAAGATATGATTTACCCAGAACTTATTAAAAAAGTTTTACCTGTAGGTTTAGTTGGTTTGTTTGCCGCTGTGGTAATGGGTGCTGTACTAAGTACATTTAATAGTGTACTAAACAGTGCTGCAACTATTTTCAGTATTGATGTATATAAAAGACACCTTGGAAAGAATAGCACGGATAAAAAATTGGTGAAGGTTGGTAAATTAACTTCCACAATTTTAGCCGTTTTTGCCATTATGGTAGCGCCAATGGTGGCAAACGCACCAGATGGATTGTATCAATTACTCCAGCAACTAAATGGTATTTTCTTTATTCCAATAGCCTCCATAATGTTAGCGGGTTTCTTTCTTAAAAAGATTTCTGCCGCAGGTGCCAAAGCAGCTTTGTTTGTTGGGCTAGCATTTTACATAACAACAACTTTTATCCTTAAAACAGATATCCATTTTATTCATATTTGGGGTATTGAATTCATTCTTAATTTGCTGGTAATGTTTGGAGTTTCCTATTTTTACCCACAGGATAAAGAGTTTAAAGCTAAAGATTTACATATTTTGGATATGAAAGAATGGAAGTACACCAAACATATGTCTATAGCACTTTGCGCTGTAACGCTCTTGATTTATATTCTTTTAGGACAAAATTGATGAAACTTCTTAGGTGAAAAACTTATTGTGCTTTGAAATGATTGTATATATGTTTTATGTAACAACTAAAATAGTATAAACACATGAAATATAAGTGTGTCATTTTTGATTGTGATGGCGTATTAGTGGATAGTGAAGCTATTTCTTGTATGGTATTACAAGAAATGGCAGACAATTTAGGGTTATCACTTAAATGGAATACTATTATTGAAACGTTTTCAGGGAAATCACTTAGAAGTATTATAGAATATATAGAAATCAGAATTAACCAAAAGGTTCCTGCTAATTTTGTAACAGAGTTTAGGCAAAAAACTTTTGAATCTTTTAAAAGAGATCTTAAACCTATTAAAGGGATTGACAAAGTCATAAACGAATTAACAGTACCATTTTGTGTGGCTTCAAGTGGACCAAGAAATAAAATAATACTTAACCTGACTACGGTTGATCTCATCCATAAATTTTCTGAAGAGCGCATATTCAGTTCTTATGATATAGGGAGTTGGAAGCCAGAACCTGAAATTTATTTATTTGCGGCAAAAAAAATGGGTTTTAAACCAAAAGAATGTGTTGTTATTGAAGATAGTATCTATGGAGTAGAATCAGCCATTTCCGGCGGGTTTGATACTTATGCATATACTAAAGGGCATAATAAAAAGAAATTCACTGAAATGGGAGCTATGGTCTTTAATGATATGAATCAACTTAATGTATTAATAAGTCATTAAATCGATGAGGTCAGTAGTTTTTGCTAACCTCTTTCTTTATGTTGAAAATAGTAGATTACTAACGCTATATTAAGAATTTTAAGAGATTAATTTGTTTAACGTCAGCAAAAAGTGAACTTTTATAGGTTGATTTTTAAGAGATAAAAAAGATTATAATTTTAACCTTAAAAATCATTACAATGAACAGAGAACACAATGCAAAATCATTAATCAAAACCGTAAAACGCAAGACACGTAAACTTTATAGCACAGAAGAAAAAATACGCATAGTTATAGAAGGGATACGGGGAGAATACACCATTGCAGAGCTTTGTAGAAAGGAAGGTATAACTGATGGCACTTACTATAAGTGGACCAAGGATTTTATGGAAGCAGGCAAGAAACGCTTAAGCGGGGACACCATGAGAGAAGCCAATACTACAGAGGTCAATGAATTAAAACAAGAGAATAGCTCCTTAAAAGAACTGGTGGCAGAACTTTCCTTAGAGAACAGGGTATTGAAAAAAAACTTAAATGGCGACATTTAAAAAAGAGAAAGTACATGCATTACAGTCCAAGTGAAAAATACGAGATTATTCGCCTTGTGGAACAATCAGAATTAGGGGTTACCAGAACCCTTAAAGAACTTAAAATCAATAAGACCACATTCTATAATTGGTATAATGCCTATTTAGAAAAAGGTTATGGTGGATTAGTTAGAAAGCGTTCTAAATCCAATACAGCATGGAACAAAATCAATGAAGCCGATAGGGATAAAGTGGTAGAGCTTGCTTTGGAAAAACCTGAACTGTCCTCTAGGGAACTGGCATGGTTTATCACCGACACCTATAAGTATTACATCAGTGAATCCAGTGTGTACCGCATCTTAAAGGCCAATGGTTTAATATCCGTGCCAGCCTTTAGAATGT
Source organism: Aestuariivivens sp. NBU2969 (assembly GCF_019931125.1). NCBI lineage: Bacteria > Pseudomonadati > Bacteroidota > Flavobacteriia > Flavobacteriales > Flavobacteriaceae > Aestuariivivens > Aestuariivivens sp. NBU2969. The sequence goes on along the minus strand of NZ_JAIOUU010000026.1, from coordinate 607 downwards.
CCAGTGCTTCCGATAGCTTTAAAGATAAAACCACGGCTGTTAATCAAATGTGGCAAACCGACTTTACTTACTTTAAAATTGTAGGTTGGGGATGGTACTACCTGTCTACCGTTTTAGATGATTACAGCCGTTATATTGTGCATTATAAACTCTGTTCCACCATGAAAACAGAAGAGGTCATGCATACCATAGACCAAGCGCAAATAAAGGCACAAGTATTAAACTGGACTTGCAACAAAAAATTGGACTTTTAGTTGAATGACTAAGCTGCCAGTTTCTGGTTATACATATCTAATTCAAATTCTCTTATAGTTTTATTTCCTAAAAAGGAATGCCTTCTTTTATTATTGTACCAAGTTTCTATCCATCCAAAGATGGATAACTCCGCTTCAGATCTTAACTTATAATTGTGCCTATAAACCCATTCTACCTTTAATGATTTAAAGAACGATTCTGCAACAGCATTATCCCAGCAATTGCCTTTTCTGCTCATAGATTGGTTTACTAAGCCATTATAACTTTTAATTAAAGAGGTGAACTTATGGCTGGCATATTGTATCCCTCGGTCGGAATGAAAAATCAAAGGCTGGGTTAAAGTTGTTTTCTT
>NZ_JAIOUU010000025.1:0-39096 GCF_019931125.1 Aestuariivivens sp. NBU2969 | reverse complement strand
TATCTTTAGATTATAAAACACCGAATATGGTATATTTAAAAACAGCGTAAATCAATTTTTAACCTGTAGCCATATTTCAGGACTAGACAAAATTGTTTACAACGGTCCGTATAACCGAAGTTACGGTTTTAAAGTTACTGTTTTTAGGTTTGGCATTGCTGTTAGCAATTCCGAGTGGATTCGGACGTAGTCGAATCCTCCGTAATTGCGGTTATACATTGTTGTGTGCTGGCTTTTTATTCCACAATATTTTTATTTTCGGACTTAGGATTAATAAAATCAAATAGTCAATTATTAAACTTACAATTAAATATATCCATTGATAATTTAAGTCAATTCTGTCTCCTAAATTTCCATTAATTGATTCTCCAATTAACCAAGTTGGCACAATTCCTTTTGCGTAATACAGAATAAAATAATTCCACGAAAAGCTTTGAAGTCCCGCAATTTTTGAAGTCGGCTCTTGTAAACTCAAGTAGAGAACAAGAAAAAAGATTATTTCGATTCCTAAAAGCAAAGTCAACGACTTTTTGGTTTGATTAAGTCCAATGAAATTTTTACTCGTATTTTTGAATCCAAATATTATCCACGGAATTAACAAGAGAATTGAAATCATATTTTTTCAGTCTTTTTTAAAATTAGTTTATTGAAAATGAGCAGTAAGAAAAATAAAATTCCACAACCATAAGTCAATCCTAATAAAATATCGTGTTGCAAGCATAAGTCAGTTCCAGTAACTTGAGATACACATTCTCCGAAGTCAGTTTCATATTTAATACTTACAGATGTGTTTAAAGTCATATAGTAGAATAATGGAACTCCAATTAATGTTAAAATCAAAAGAATTATGTAAATCGGTTTTCTCAATTATTCTCGTTTTTCAGCTTGCACACAACTATGGTATAAGCTCACATTACTTACTCGCAAAAAGCTGTACATCGGTTTCGCTTACTTCTTTTCCACCAAGGATAATAAGGCGTTCTACCACGTTTCTAAGTTCTCTGATATTGCCCGTCCAGTCGTATTCTTGAAGTTGTTTAATCGCCTTATCCGAAAAACTTTTTACGGCTGTTCCCTGTTCGTTAGCTATTTTTTCTGCAAAATGATTGATCAACAATGGTATATCATCCCTACGGTCATTAAGTGCTGGAACTTCCACTAAAATCACGGCCAATCTATGGTATAAGTCCTCTCTAAACTTGCCATCTTCTATCTCTTTCTTTAAATTCTTGTTGGTAGCAGCAATTACCCTTACATCTACTTTAATATCCTTATCACTCCCTACCCGTTGTATTTTGTTTTCCTGTAAGGCACGAAGCACCTTAGCCTGTGCCGACAGGCTCATATCCCCTATTTCATCAAGAAAAACAGTACCACCATTAGCCGCTTCAAACTTGCCTGCCCTATCCTTGTTGGCACTGGTAAACGCTCCTTTTACATGACCAAACAATTCGCTTTCTATAAGTTCACTAGGGATAGCCGCACAGTTCACCTCTATTAAAGCACCCCTAGAGCGTTCACTTTTTTCATGTAACCAATGCGCGACCAATTCCTTTCCAGTCCCATTAGGACCAGTAATAAGTACGCGAGCATCGGTTGGGGCAACTTTATCAATCATGTCCTTGATTTTGGAAATGGCATTGCTTTCACCTATCATCTCGTATTTCTGACTGACTTTTTTCTTTAGAATTTTATTTTCGACAACCAGCTCCTTTTTATCCAAAGCATTTCTAACCGTATTTAATAAACGGTTTAAATCCGGTGGTTTTGAAATATAGTCAAAGGCTCCTAACCGCATGGTGTTGACTGCGGTGTCCAAATCACCATGACCAGAAATCATCACAATTGGGATTTCCGGTTTTATTTTTTTGGTAGCCTCCAATACCTCAACACCGTCCATTTTAGGCATTTTAATATCACAAAGCACTAAATCGTAATCCTCATTTTTAATTTTTTCAATTCCCGATAAACCATCTTCAGCCTCCTCAACTAAATAGGTGTTATTTTCTTCAGAAAGTATTTTAACCAAAACCCGCCTAATGGCGGCTTCATCTTCAATAACTAATATTTTTGACATATTTAAATTTTAAATTTAATTCCTGTTCTTAAATAAAACGTATTGATATCGTCCAATTTATAAATTTCATCCCTCTTTTCGTTGCGCAATACGTTGTTTAATCTAAAGGTATAACCTGTATACAAATACCCTACCAAATGTTTTGTGAACAAATATTCATAACCCAAACCACCAATAGCGACAGATAAAGAAATATTAACTACTTGCTGTCCATTAACTACCGAAGGTTCCTGTAAATGCGCTAAATACCCATCCAGCCCCACAAATGCTTGAACATTATTTTTAGTGTTTAAGGCATATTTTAAATTTGATTTTGGTACACCCAAACTAAAACTCCATTTGTCATTAATTTCCCTAAAATAACTTACAAATGGTAGGGGAAATGGAACTCCTGTAGTGGCATTATAGGTTAACCCTAAAATTAATCGGTAAGGGCGTTTTAGGTTTTCATCTTTAGTTCTATCGTTTATTAAATAAACCCCACCATTCATAAAATAGTCGTCAGACACCAATGATTTTGTAAGTGTTGAAGCAATCCGAGGATTAAACTTTACACCAAACCGCCAATTATCATCCCACTTAAACGTATAACCAAAATTTAAGTCTATAACATGAATCTTGCTTAACCCTGATACATCAAAAGGGTAGTGATCCTCCAAATTAAGTAGAATTTGATTATACTCAGCACCAACAACTATATATGTATCATTTTTCAACTCTATTGGGTAATTAATCAATCCTCGAAGCCTTGTATAATGGTCATCTGATTTATTTTTAGGCATAAACGAATATTCCAATCGAGCTAAATCTGTAAGTTGCGCACAAGAAAGCTTAGAAACCAATACAAAAACAAGAAAGCAAAGCACTTTTAAAATGTTTTGAAACGAACTTGTATGCATTGCCCTTTTATTCTTAATAATTCAATGTTTTATTTTGGACCTTTAATAATATGAATATCTCTTTGTGGAAACGGAATGGTTACGTTATGCTCCCTAAACAAGCGATCTATTTCAAAACGTATATCACTCTTTGGAAATTGTGCCTTAAAGCTATCATTTATAGTAAATATAATTTTAAAATCCAATGAACTATCTCCAAAACTGGTAAAAACTACGGTAGGTTCTGGTTCACTTAGCACATCAGGATGGGTACTTGCTGCCTGAATCAATAATTTTTTAACCAACTGTACATCACTGCCATAAGCTACCCCTACTGATACCGATTCCCGAGTAGTCGTTCCATTTTGTGTCCAATTATACAAACTATTGGTTAAATATAAATGGTTTGGTATGATGAGTACCTTATTGTCTATAGTAACTGCACGGGTAGTGCGTAATTTAATTTCTTCCACGCGCCCCACCTTATCTTCAATTTCAATAATATCACCCACATGAACCGATTGGTCTATAAGTATAAAAATCCCAGATATAATGTCCTGAAATAGTGTTTGCAAAGCTAAACCAACACCAATTAACAGAGCTGCGGAAGCTGCAAATATAGCCGTTACATCCACACCGACCGAATGCAGGGTAATTAATAAAATAATAAGGTAGATTAGCCATCTGAAATACCCATAAACTACATTAAACTTAATTTTATCATCTTTAGGAAGCTTTCTCGTCAGGATTTTAAAAACCACCCTTAAAATAATCGAGGCAACAAAAATTACTGTAGTAACAATCAACAGGTTTAGTATAGATATTTTAATCTCATCAGTAAAACTAATATGAAGATCAAGAAAACTCTTAATACTTTCCCAAGCAGAGCTTTCGGCTATAACCTCTCCGACCTCTTCTACCTTTTGCTCTATTTTTTCTGTTACGTTATCTTGCATTTTAATATTTAATCCATTTAATCAGCTCCTTATAACTCGGTTTTTTACCATACATTAAAATACCCACACGATATATTTTGGCAGCAAACCAAACGGTAAACATAAAGGTAGTAATTAACATCAATAAAGCCAGCAATTGCTCCCATAAAGGTACTCCAAAGGGAATTCGCATGAGCATAACCACAGGTGAAGTGAACGGAATAAATGAAAAAACCGTAGAAACAGTACCATGTGGATCTTCAATTACAGTAAAAATGCCAACGTAAACGGCTAAAATTAGAGGCATTAGTATGGGCATTACAAACTGTTGGGTGTCTGTCTCATTATCTACCGCTGCACCTATGGCAGCATACAGCGAACTATACAACAAATAACCGCCTATAAAATACAATATAAAAGCAATGACCAAGTTGATTAATGGTAAGCTTCTTAAAATCGATTTAAAAGATTCAAAATAAAAATCAACTCCTTTGCCTTCAGAAGCTATTGTCATTAACTCTTGTTGTGGCGTTGATGAATCGAATAAGTTTATACCTAAAACCAATGACACAACCGTCATTAAAACACCTCCTAAAATAACCCAAATAACAAATTGAGTAATACCTGCTAACGACGTTCCTATAATTTTTCCCAACATGAGCTGTACCGGCTTAACCGACGATATAATTACTTCTATTATACGACTGGTTTTTTCTTCAATAACACTGCGCATAATCATATTGCCATAAATAATAATAAACATAAATAGCAAATATCCCGTTGCACCTCCAAAAATCAGCTTGGCTATACCATCTGTTTTTGATGTCTGAAGACCTTCAAAGTTTTCCTGGATAATATCAATAGTTACTTTTGAGTCTTTAATTACATCAACATCAATGGCCTTCTCCTCAAGGTTTAAATTGGTTAACTTCGATTCTATTTGATTTTCTAATTCTGAAAAAATTGCAAATGATGGTGATTCTTCAGAATAAAAATTGACTTTATTGGACAAGTCATTAAAACTGTCCCATGTCTTAATATGTAACAATCCATAGCTTTTTGTTTTCTTAGCTAATGCCTTTGCCTCTTCCAACGATAGATTTGAAAGCTTTTCATATTTTATATTATCCGAACTTTTTAGTCCATCACTAACGAGGCCAGATTCGTCCAGTACCGAAATGATATGAATCTTATCGTTATTCAATTGCGATAAATAAGCGACTAGGGCAATAAGTGCTATAAAAATCATCGGGCTTAAAAAGGTCATCACAATGAAGGATTTGTTTTTAACCTTAGTAAGGTATTCACGTTTTATTATAAGCGGTAAATGGTTCATGCTCAGGTGTTGTTCTTTATGGTTTGAATAAAAATATCATTGACGCTAGGGATAAGCTCCACAAAATGGGATACTTCACCTAACCCTACCAAATATTCTAACAGCATATTGGGTGATTCTCCATTAGGTATCTTAATGTTTAGCTTTAACTCATCTCCTAAGGTTTTAAAATTAGCCTGGGTAACTTCAAATTTTTCAGCCAAATGGTTTTGCAGCAAACCTCGATTATTGGTCTTAAGTCCAACTTCGTAGGTATTGCTCTTAAACTGTCGCTTAACATCCAATAACTTACCTTCCAATATTTTATTCGATTTGTTGATTAATGCAATGTCGTCGCAAAGTTCTTCAACCGACTCCATACGATGAGTAGAGAATATTACCGTAGCCCCTTCATCCCGTAACCGTAAAATTTCTTCCTTAATTAAATTAGCATTTATAGGATCGAAACCTGAAAAAGGCTCATCAAAAATTAATAATTTGGGTTGGTGCAACACCGTAACCACAAATTGTATTTTTTGGGCCATCCCTTTTGATAATTCCTGTATTTTTTTGTTCCACCAATCTCCAATTTCTAATCGCTCAAACCAATACCTTAAACGAATTTTGGCTTCTGATTTACTCAATCCCTTAAGCTGTGCCAAATATAAAGCCTGTTCCCCTACTTTCATAGATTTGTATAAACCCCGCTCCTCAGGCAAATAACCAATATCTGTAATATGCCTGTTCTTTAGTACTTCACCACCTAAAAACACCTGACCTTCGTCGGGCATTGTTATTTGGTTAATGACTCGAATAAGCGTCGTTTTTCCAGCACCATTTGGCCCTAATAATCCAAAAATACTGCCTTGGGGTACCGTAATGGAAACTCGGTTTAAGGCTTTATAAGTTCCAAAATGTTTGGAAACAGCTTTAACTTCAAGTAAGTTGTTCATTGTGTTACTTTAATCGCTTAGCGAATGTAAATATATTAAATGTTATTGGAGGGACTAAATGCTTTATGCAGAATTAGCAGCTATTTAAAATCAATTTTCAATATAAAAACAAAACCCACCCTTAACGAGTTAAGGATGGGAAAAAAATTGCTATGAAAAAGAAAAATTACCACTAAAATAAATTAGTGATAGTTCAAATATAGTTTTTTTTTCGATACTAATAGCAAAACTATTAAATAAGTTATCGCAAAAAATAATCCGCTCAAAGGCGGATTATTAAGTTTTTGGGTCTTTTTCTTATGAAAACATGTCTTTTACTTTTTCAAAAAAAGACTTATCTGTACTTTCTGGTTTTGGAATAAAATGCTCATCATTTATCATAGTTTCAAAAAACTCACGTTGTTGTTTGTTTAATGTTTTAGGAGTCCACACGTTAACATGCACCAATAAATCCCCTCTTCCGTAACCATTTATACTTGGAATACCTTTTCCGCGTAAACGCAATATTTTACCAGATTGAACCCCTGGTTCAATTTTAATACGTACCTTTCCTGTTACAGTATCAATTTCTTTTGATGTGCCTAAAACGGCCTCGGGATAACTTACATATAAATCGTAATGTAAATTGTCTCCTTCACGCTGTAACTTTTCATGTTCTACTTCCTGAATGGCTACCAATAAATCCCCCGAGATTCCATTACCAGGCGCTTCATTTCCTTTACCAGATACCTTAAGCTGCATGCCATCAACAACACCTGCAGGGATTTTTATGGAAACGGTTTCTTCAGAAATTTTTAGTCCTTGAGCATCAGCATCGGCCGGTTTTTTATCAATAATCTCTCCTGCACCACCACACACATTACATGGTGCGGAAGTTTGCATTCTACCTAAAATAGTATTAGTAATTCGTGTAACTTGTCCTGAACCATGACATGTTGAACAGGTTTTATAGGTTGTTCCTGATGCTTGAACCTTTCGTTTTACCTTTATCTTTTTTTCAACACCATTGGCGATTTCTTCAAGGGTTAACTTTACCCTGATGCGCAAGTTGCTACCTTTAATACGACGTTGACCACCGCCACCACCAAATCCTGAGAAACCGCCACCACCAAAAGCACTTCCAAAAATATCACCAAACTGACTGAATATATCATCCATATTCATGCCACCACCACCAAATCCACCGCCATTTTCAAAGGCTTGATGACCAAACTGATCGTAACGTGCTTTTTTGTCGGCATTGCTCAATACCTCATAGGCTTCAGCAGCTTCTTTAAACTTAGCTTCAGCTTCTTTATCATCTGGGTTTTTATCTGGATGGTATTGAATGGCCTTCTTGCGATACGCCTTTTTAATATCGGCATCGCTAGCCCCTTTATTTACTCCTAAAACCTCGTAATAATCTCTCTTAGCCATGCTCTTGGTTTATTGTCCTATAACAACTTTTGGGAACCGAATAACCTTATCACCTAAAGTGTATCCTTTCTCAATAACATCTATAATCTTTCCTTTTAAATTGTCGCTTGGTGCAGGAATTTGTGTAATTGCCTCATGGTTATCGGCGTTAAATTCGTCGCCTTGCTCGACCTTCATTTGTGACAACCCCTTTTGTTCCAAGGTTGTTTTTAGCTTATTACTTATAAGTTCAACTCCCTTTAAAAGTTCTTTTTCTTTGCTTTTAGAAATTTCCAGATAGGCCCTGTCAAAATCATCCAAAACCGGAAGCAAAGCCACCATAACATCCTGACTTGCTGTTTTGAATAAATCTATACGTTCTTTGGATGTCCGTTTTTTATAATTTTCAAACTCAGCAAACAAACGTAAAAACTTATCTTTTTCCTGCTGTAATTCTGCTTGAAGTTTTTCTTCTACTGTTTGTTCTTCCACTATCGGCTCTTCAGTCTCAACAGTTTCAGTTTGAGGGCCTTCAACCTGTTCTTTTTCTATCTCTTTACTTTCCTTTTTACTCATGCTAAATTATAATTTATGCAAACACTTAAATTGATTGGCAAAAGTACTGCCATTATTGTAAAAATGTCATATTGTCACGAAAAAAATTAAGCTTTTTTTGCTTATTGCATGAATCTTTAAAATATTTAGTAATCCTTTTTGATTTCTCACTAGAAATTTTTGAATTATTCCAATTAATCTTTGAACTTCTTAACCCGTTCCCGTGACATAATAGCGTCTTGTTCGCCATAGTACTTAGTTTTATTTGTAAACGGTAATTGATGTATCTTTCTATAATACTTTATTACAATAATATTTACAAAAACTTTTGATTAATTTGGAAAAGGTTTGAATACCCTGTTTGTTTTAAATTTTCCCAAGGTCATTCTCTGTGAATAACTGCAGCCATTATATGGAAATGGCAATTTCAATAGAAACCCAGAATCAAAAGTATGAATTTGAGAATTTTTTTATTAAAAAAGAAAAGCAGTTCAGCTAATAACTAACTGACCGCTTAGCATTTACAAAACCTATACTAACTTTCCTGAAATTTAAAGAAAATAGGTAATGCATAGGCAACTTTCACAGCCTTACCACGTTGCTTACCTGGAGTCATTTTTGGCAATAAACCTATTATTCGTTCCGCTTCACTTTCCAAAATCCTATCAGGCCCCCTTGAACGAATATCGGTTACAACACCTTGTGAATCGATTACGAAAATCACCGACACCCTACCTTGAATTCCTAAATCTAAAGCAGCTTGGGGATATTTAAAATGTTTTTTAACGTGTTCTTGTATTTTCATTTGAAAACACTCTTTAACTTTAACCTTACTCAATCCTTCACACCCAGGAAAAACAGGAACATCTTCAATCGTAGTAAAAGGAACTTCAACTTCTTCTTCAACTTCTTCAACTTGCACATCACTCACTTCAATAACACGTTCTTCAATGGCTTCCTCTTGATTTGTTTCTGTACTTTCAATAATTGTTTCCTCAATTTCTTCAACATCTTCAACAATCTGAATCGACTCCTGAATTGTAACTGGAGGTGGAGGTGGCGGCGAAGTATTAACTTTAATAACAAGTACATCTTCTTCCGCTTCTTCAGTAATATTAACTATACCTAAATCTATTTCTGACTTATCATAGGTTTTGTGCTCTAAGGCTCGCCAAGAGAGAAATAGCATAACATTTAAGCCAATAGCAAAATATAAGCTACTATTTCTTCCTATTTCAAATTTGGGGTTCTTCTTAGGTTTCATCAGTCAATTTTTTATTTTATATCTATCCGATGCAATCCAACTTTAAACAATTTACTAGATTAATGAGTCTTGGTTATGGTCTATTACTTAATTTTAAATTTGATACTTTAAAAATATTTGAAACCTTGTTAATTTACTATGATAAATATCATTTAACGGAACCTATAAAATGAATTTGTATAAAAAAAGCCTGTTATATAACAGGCTTTTTTACTAGAAAACTTAAATTCTTATGAAATTCTAATAGTACGTGCCGGTTTTTCTTTGGCTTCTTCTTTTTTAGGAAGTTGTACCGTTAAAATACCTTCGCTATAGCTCGCATTTATCTTACTTTCATTAACAGTATCTGGCAATGTAAAGGTTCTTTTAAAAGACGAGTAACCAAATTCCCTTCTTGTATAATCCTCATCCTTATTTTCTTTTTCTTCTTTAAGCTCAGCAGAAATGGACATTAGATTATTTTCCAAATTGATATTGAAATCTGATTTTTTTAATCCTGGAACCGCCATCTCTACTATAAAGGCATCTGAAACCTCTTTAATATTTACTTTAGGCATAGAAATACCTGTATTAAAGCTTGATGAAAACAGTGAGGGAAATTCACCCAACGAAAAATCATCAAACCATGTTGATAAACCTGGGAAATTTGGCAACCTATTTTTGTTTCTATGTGCTAAATTTCCATTTTTTGGTAATGTCACTAGATTGCTCATGATTATTTTTTTTTATTTGCCTGCCTTTTGCAGGCTAGTTAAACATTTGTCTTACAATCATATATTGACAAATAAAGTACCAAAACCAAATATCTATCTACTTTGACATATTTATTAAGAATCTCTTAACAAGTTTCTGAAATTTTGTCGTTTTAATATGAATTTAAAATGTCAAAATTTCAGAAATCAATATAAAAGCTGAATTCGATTAATGTGTATGCTCGGCTTCACCTTTTTTCATCTCTGCTATAAGATAATAAGCATTGTTAAAGGCAAACATACGGTTTAATGGTTGCTCTTTAGGAAAACTCACTTCAATCCATTTACCATCCTTTTTACCAATAATCACTTCTATAGGTTTAAAAGTCCAAGCGCTTCCTTTTTTTCCTGCAACAAACACATAGAACTTATCATTATCTTTTACAATAGCGCTTTCAGGCAATGCTTTTGCCAAAAAACTATCTGTTTGTATTTTTCCTTGAATATACATCCCTGGTATTAGAGTCTCCGATTTGTTCTTAATTTCGGCATGTACATGTACCGCTTTAGGATTGTCCTCAAATGTTTTACTCACCGAATAAATTTCTGCGGTAAGTTCGGCATCTGGGACAGACTGCACACTAAATGTTACCTTCTGCCCTTTTTTTACTTTGTGCACATCTTTTTCAAATACCATTAAATCGGCGTGTACGTGATGTGTATTAACAATCTCAAACAGTTCTGTCTGTGGCTCGACATATTGACCAGTCTTTACCTTAACTTTTTGAACATACCCATCAATTGGGCTTCGTATCCCTATTTGTTGGTCTATTGTCCCATTCCGCACTGATGTTGCATTAATATTAAGTATTTTTAATTGTGCAGCTAAGCCTTTAACCATTGCGATAGAGGATTTATACTCTGCTTCTGCCTTTTGAAAATTAGCTCCAGATCCCACACCAGAATCGTATAATTTTTTCTGGCGTTCAAAATTTTTATTTAAAAACTCACTATTGCTGAAGGCTTTCAAGTAATCTGTTTGTAGGGCTATAATACTTGGGTGTGATAGGTAGGCAACAATCTGTCCTAGGTTTACTTTATCGCCTTCAATAACTTTAATAGCTGTTACATTTGCCCCAACTACTGTTGTTATTGCAGCTTCATTTTGCGGTGGCACTTCTAAAGATCCGTTAGCTTCAACATAATCTCCTATGCCGCGCAAAGACAAAGTGTCTATTTTCATTTTCAATTCTCTCAATTGTTGTTCGTTAAGCATTACCTCCTCTTCTTCGTGATGCACTTCTCCCTTAACAGATTGTTTATCCTTATCGTGTGAGTGTACGTCATTTTCTGAATGGTCAGCTTTGTTACCACAAGACACGATTAGTAGTGCTATAAAAATTAAAGCAATGTATGTATATATTTTTTTCATCATGATGTTATAAATTAAAATATTGTAATTGAAATGCACTTTCCAAATAATTTACCAAAGTGGTTTGTGCCTCTAGCTCAAACTGTACCAATTCTTTTAACAGTTGTGCAAAGGTGATATAATCTATTTCACCTTCCTGATATGCCAAAAGCGCACCTAACTTTTGGTCCTTCAAAACTGGCAATACATTTGATTGGTATAGTTCCCAAGCGTTTTTCCATTTTAAATAATTTGTCCTTCTCTGTGCATATTGTGATTGTATTTCTTTCTTTTTAAATTGAACATTATTCTCTGCTATTGCCTTATCAACTTTAGCTGATTTGACCCTTACTTTGTTTGAACTTGATAAAAAAGGAATTGAAATACCTGCTTGATAACTGTAAAACCCAGAATTGCCATCTACCTTCTGTAAACTACCTTGAAGATTGAGTTTTGGAAGATTATCGGCCTTTGCCATTCTAAATTCTGCTTCTGCCAAATTGAGTTGATGTTTCGTTAATACAACAGCAGGGTGTTTATTTAAATCGGGAATGACTACTTCTATTGAGGTTAAGACTTCCAAATCATCAGTGACCGTAAAGGTTTCTTCAGTAAACAACAAAAGATTTAATTGTTGAATAGCAATAAGATAATCCCTATAAGCCTGTATTTTTTTATTCTGGATTTGAAATACTTGGTTTTTGGCTGCTGAATACTCCAATTTTGAAATGGCCTCAACTTCAAAGTTTAAGGTTACTGCCTGCTCAAATTTATTGTAGATGGAATCGAGTTCCAGGTACAATAGATAGTTTCTTTTGGATTGATAACACTTTACCCAGGCCTTTTTTACTTTAAGTTCTAATTCCAATTCAGATAATTGTAACACCTGTTTTGATAGCCTAATGTACCCTTCCTGTAACTTTCTTTTAGCCCCAATGCCAAAAACATTGATATTGGATTGCCCTATACCCACTGTGGTATAAACACCATAGTCCTCATTAATTTCTTCTCCACCCGTGAAAATTTGTGTAGAGCCAAAATCGTAAGCTGTGGATTTTAGGGTTTCCTGCTTGGCTACTTCCAATTGTTTTTGTTTTAATAGTGGGTAATTGTCTTTAGATAGCTTTACGGCATCCTGCAACGTTATTTTTGGTAATGACATTTGTAACTGCTGTGCACTGCTCTCTTTTGAAAAACCAAACATCAAAACAAATACTGCAGTAACTGCAACGATTTTTTTGTTGGTCTGAAATTTGAAGGATTTGCTTTCTACCCAATAGTATAAAATAGGCAGCACAAACAAAGTAAGTAGTGTAGATGTCAATAAACCGCCTATAACAACGGTTGCTAAGGGACGTTGCACTTCGGCTCCTGCCGATGCTGAAATTGCCATGGGTAAAAAACCAAGCACGTCTGTGAATGCTGTAAGTAAAATGGGGCGAATACGTCGTTTAGTGCCTTCAAAAATCCTATCCCTTAAACTTATAATGCTTTCTTCCTTGAGTTCGTTCAATCCACTTACCATTACCAAGCCATTTAAAACCGCAACACCAAACAGTACAATAAAACCAACACCTGCCGAAATACTGAAAGGCATATCCCGCAACCACAATGCTATAACACCTCCTATAGTAGCCATTGGAATGGCAATATAAATCATTAAGGTTTGAGGCAATGATTTTAAAGCAAAATATATAAGTACAAAAATAAGCAATAAGGCAATAGGCACTACCATCTTTAAACGGTTACTCCCACGTTCCAGGTTTTCAAAAGCACCGCCATAGCGCACAAAATAACCTGAAGGCAACTCCAATTGGTCTTCTAATTTTGATTTTATTTCTGTAACCAAAGATTTTACATCACGCCCTCTCACGTTAATACCTACATAGGTTCTTCTGTTTGTGTTGTCTCTGCTTATTTGCATGGGACCTGACTTATAGGATATATTAGCTACCTCCCGAAGTGGAATTTGTGTCCCTGATGGTAAGTTCACAAATAAATTTTGTATGTCTGAGATATCCTTACGATTACTTTGATTTAAACGAACCACCAAATCAAACCGCTTTTCGCCTTCAAAAATAACACCTGAATTACCTCCAGCAAAAGCCGATTGCACTAATTTGTTAAGTGCATTTATTTGAAGGCCGTATTGTGCCAATTTGTTTCTATTGTAAGTTATTGTCATTTGTGGCAATCCTGTTGTGGCCTCAGCTTTCATATCACCAATACCCGGGGTACCTGCAATTATTTTAGTAATTTCGTCTGCTTTTTGAGACAACAGGTTTATATCTTCACCATATAATTTAATGGCAATATCTTCACGAATACCTTCTAGCAGTTCGTTGAAACGCATTTCAATAGGTTGCGTGAATTCGTAGTTTACACCAGGAATAATTTCGACTGCCTCTTTTATTTCATCAATAAGTTCGTCTTTGGTTTCTACAGTAGTCCATTCCCTTTTGGGTTTAAGAATTACAAATACGTCTGCAATATCCATCGGCATAGGGTCTGTGGGAATTTCAGCCACGCCAATACGACTCACGATTTTTTCAACTTCTGGAAATTTCACCTTTACAATTTGCTCTATCTTGGTTGTAGTTTCAATAGTTTCGGTAAGCGAGCTACCAGGTTTTAAAATGGCATGAAAGGCAATATCACCTTCATCGAGTTGAGGTATAAACTCCCCTCCCATTCTGGTAAACATAAAGACCGCAACGGCAAATAAAGCCACTGTAATTCCTATGACAAGCTTTCCCTTTTGTAATGCTTTTTCCAAAAACGGCTTGTACTTGATTTCTACCCAGTGAACAAATTTATCACCATGTGACAGTTTATTGTTTTTGGGAGGTCTTAACACCAAAGCCGACATCATGGGCACATAGGTTAAACATAGGATCATAGCTCCCAACATAGTAAAAATAAAGGTGAGTGCCATGGGTTTAAACATCTTACCTTCAATACCTTGTAATGCTAAAATGGGTAAAAAAACGATAAGAATAATAAGCTGACCGAAAAAAGCAGCATTCATCATTTTTTTTGACGCTAAAGCAGCGATCTCATTACCTTCACTTGTGGTTATTTTTTTCTTTTTAAGCACCTTTGAAGCAATAAGAAACACGGTAGATTCAACAATAATAACAGCACCATCTACAATTATACCAAAATCGATAGCCCCTAAACTCATCAAATTTGCCCATACGTTGAATATGTTCATTAAAATAAATGCGAATAACAACGACAAGGGAATAGTTGACGCTACAATTAATCCACCACGCCAATTACCCAATAAAAAGATGAGTATGAAAATAACTATAAGGGCACCTTCTATAAGGTTCGTAGCCACTGTAGAAGTAGTTTCACCAATTAATTTACTACGATCTAAAAGTGGTTCTATTACGACACCATTTGGCAATGATTTTTGAATTTGAAGCATACGCTCCTTAACATTTTCTATAACATCGTTAGAGTTTGCGCCTTTTAGCATCATTACCAAACCACCAACCACTTCACCTTCGCCATCCTGCGTTAAGGCACCGTAACGAATGGCCGAACCAAACTGCACAGTAGCAATATCGCCAATAGTTATGGGCACATTATTAATATTCTTTACGGAAATGTTTTTAATATCGTCCAAGCTCCTTACCAAACCTTCACCTCGTATAAAATTAGCCTGACGATTTTTTTCAATATAAGCCCCGCCAGTATTTTGGTTATTGGCTTCAAGGGCTTCGAATACATCCGATATAGTCAATCCAATCGATTTTAGTTCGTTTGGATCTACAGCAACTTCGTATTGTTTTACTCTACCTCCAATGGCATTTACCTCAACCACTCCTGGAACCATGGCCATTTGGCGCTGTACTATCCAATCTTGTATGGTACGTAAATCTGATATGGAATACTTGTCCTTATACTCCGTCTTTACCTTTAAGGTGTATTGGTAAATTTCTCCCAATCCTGTTGAAATGGGTCCCATAGTAGGTTCTCCAAATCCTTGAGGGATTTGTTCCTTAACTTCGTTTAGCTTTTCTGCTACTAATTGTCTGGGAAGAAAAGCTCCCATATCATCTTCGAAAACAATGGTAACGACCGATAAGCCAAAGCGTGAAATGGAACGTATTTCCTCTACATTGGGCAAATTACTCATGGCCACCTCTACAGGGTAGGTTATAATCTGTTCGATGTCCTCTGTGCCTAGATTTGGTGACTGGGTAATAACCTGTACTTGATTATTTGTAATGTCTGGAACAGCATCTATGGGAACTTGGGTCATGCTCCAAATACCTGTTCCAATTATGGTAAGCGTAAGCAAACCAATAATAAATTTATTATTGATTGAAAAATCAATGATCTTGTTAATCATATAAAAAATATTAATTCAGTTAAACGTTTCGATAAAAATAATTTTCTATCTATCGGACTTGAAATGACCGAAAACGATAAAATTTGGATATACTATCCTATAAAACTGAATTAAAACTGGGGTGGCTGTAAAATGTAAAAATTGAAGTTTTTTTCTAAACCACCTTTGTAATAGAATACTTCTGTGGAAACAAATGGATTTTGAATAATATAGTCTACCGCATTAAAACTTAAAATACAAATGTGACAACACTCACAACTACAAAATGGTGAACATAAATCTCTGTCTTGATGCTGATGGTCATTACACTGGACTTGGGAAATTTCTGTTTTAACCTCATCCGTAAATTTTCCATTATCTTCGCACGGCACTAAATTGAGCCCAAAGATATAGATTGATAATAGGAGTGCTATAAACTTCATCGCGCTAAAATTACAATATAATTAGCTTTACTTTTTAAAAAAAAGTTAAATAATTGTTATAAGTTTTGGATCTCTATCATAGCCTCTAAGATATTGAATTATTAATATAGATTAGCACTTTTCCAACCTTTCTACCTCTTTTTTGTCCCAAAGTGTAGCAATAATATTCATGAGTCTAATATCTATTTAATAATGATTTGTATAGTTATTAGTATTTAAACAATTTACTAGACAAGGCTTGTCCACATTCGAAAAATTGTCTCCAGTCAAAAAGGTAATACCATCAAACAAAAAAAGAAAACCGCTCCTTTGGAATGACGTATTGCTTGTTGTTGCTCGATACGGTAAAAACACATGTATAAGATCAGTACAAATTTGTATTTCGTTGGCAATACCTACTCCGGCAAATAAGTGACAGTCTAAAGCAACTTCAATATTTTCAGGTAAAGTAAAAGTATGTAGAGCATCAACAAAGTCGCCCAAAGCACTGAGGTTATAACTGCCTCAAGTGGTTTCATAAACTAATGGCCTGTCTTACTTGTTTAATTAAGTGTATAAAATAAAACATCCTGTCCTTATAAAAAGTTATATGAACTGAATTGTGAACTTTTGATTATGAATTGCATATAAATCATTTACTTTTGAATAAAAAGGTATTATATGTTAACCAAGTCTGAAAAATCTTTTGTCTTTGTTTATGTCATTATTGTAATTTTAGAATTGGTTTGTAGCTCCTTAGTATCCCTATATGCATTGCACTTCATTACCAAACCTAGCGTTGTAATTTCACTTATTTGTTTTTTACATCAAAATACTAATGACCTTGACGGAAAAACTAAAAAAATTACCATATGGGCATTGACTTTTTCAGTTTTAGGAGATATTCTATTAATGTTTGTTTTTATAAACCAAAACTTTTTTATAGGTGGATTAATTTCTTTTATGTTGGCGCACCTTATGTACATAAAAGTGTTTTATGGGAAGCATAAGTTTCACAAAAAGATTTTTAATTTTTTAGGTATTTTATTAATTTATGTTTTCTTCCTTTTTTATATTTTAAAAAACAATTTGGGCAATATGCTTTTACCTGTAATTTTATATATGGCTGTTATTTTACTTATGGTAACAATGGCATTTTTAAGACAGGGGCAAGTAAATAAATTAAGTTTTATATTAGTTTTTTTAGGAGCTATTACCTTTATTATTTCAGATAGTTTATTGGCATTAAATAAATTTTACAGACCATTACCCTTAGCAAATATTAGCATTATGCTAACTTATGCTTTAGCACAATTATTAATTGTTTTTGGGCTTAAAAAACAATCATAAATAAAATCTATAATAATTATTTAATAATTACAATATCAATTATTTAATATATATTAATTAAATTATTAATTTAAATTAAAAAAGTTAAAACAACAAAACTCAAAACAGTCCTTTAATAAAAGAATTTTATGCACTAACACTTAATAAATAATTTTACTTTGTAACATTTTAACCACCTAGGCTACTTACAGAATAGCTAACCTATCACATTGAACAAAGAGCTTGAACATAGTTTTGTAGAATTGCTGGAAAAGCATCAGAATATCATTCACAAGGTATGTAGATTGTACACCAACAATTATGATGCACACAACGATTTATTTCAAGAGATTACCATCCAATTATGGAAGGCTTACCCTAAATTTCGGGGCGATTCCAAATTTAGTACTTGGATGTATCGAGTGGGATTGAATACTGCAATTACACTCTATAGAAAATCGAAACGAAGTATTTCTACCCAAAATTTTGATGGTGTGGAATTCAAAATAAATGCAGAAGACTATGACGATACTGAAGAGCAACAATTAAAACTACTATACAAAGCAGTACACAATTTAAACGATATTGAAAAAGCGCTTGTGTTTTTGTATTTGGAAGATAAGGATTATAGAGAAATAAGTGAAACCTTAGGTATAAGTGAAGTGAATGCCCGGGTGAAGATGAATAGAATAAAAACCAAACTTAAAACCGTATTAAATCCGTAAGCTTATGGAAGGATTAGATTTATTAAAAAAGGATTGGAATAGGCAACAACCTGAAGACAAAAAACTATCGGTTAAGGATATTTATCCTATGCTTCACAAAAAGTCTTCTTCTATTGTAAAAACCTTATTCTATATAAGTGTAGGGGAACTTATTTTATGGATAATTATTAATTCTATACCATATTTGTTTTCCGAAAACTATAAAGCTAAACTTGACCATATTTATAAAAGTGATTACTTATTGACTAGCCTAACCATTTTCAGCTATGCTGTTATTGTTTTATTTATCTATTTGTTATTTAAATCCCATAAAGCTATATCTGTTACAGACAATGCAAAAACATTAATGGAGAGGATTTTACATACCCGAAAAATCATAAAATATTACGTATTATACAACCTTATTATGGCAGGAGTATCATTAGCTTTAGGTTTTTACTATTCATTAACAAAAGACCCCAAATTCACCAATGCAATTAACAATTATAGCAATAATGAATTTATTTTTTTAATTGCTAAAATAATTGGTGTAGTTATTATTTTTATTCTCTCCATTTGGCTATTTTATAAGCTTATTTACGGACTACTACTTAAACGTTTAAACAGGAATTATAAAGAACTAAAAACACTTGAGCCCTAAGGAAGTAATTTGTTAACTTCATCCACTTCCCCAACTCGCATATTGTCAAGCCCAATAGCCCCTACCCTAACTCGCACCAATCGAAGTGTGGGGTATCCTACTGCCGAAGTCATTTTTCGCACTTGCCTAAACTTCCCCTCTCTTAAGGTAATGGACAGCCAGGTTGTTGGCCCATGGCGCGCATCCCTTATTTTTTTGGAACGTTCCGGTAAATTGGGGTCACGATCCAGTTTGAAAACCTTACAAAGTTTGGTTTTATACTTTTTCCCATCAAAACCAATCTCCACACCCATCTGCAATTGTTCTATAGCTTCATTTGATACAGTACCATCGACCAAAGCATAATATTCTTTTTCAACTTTTTGACTGTTAATGTAATCGCTTAACTTACCATCAGTGGTCAACAACAATAAGCCTTCCGACTTCTCATCCAACCGACCAATAGGCATAATGCCCTCAGGAAAATCATAAAGATCGCCCAAAAACAGTTTGTTTCGTTGCTGTTTGGAATTGCTGTAAAACTGACTTAAGTAACCATAAGGTTTATAAATGATGAAGTGTTTATGATTCACTTTACAAACTATGTTTTAAAATATCGTACACAAGCTCACGAGTGGGCTTGCTACCATTCAACTTTGCTTTAACCGCCTCAAAAGTCAATTTAAAATCACATCCCGCTTTATAATCACTGCAACCGTAAGCCGTTTTACCTTTAATAATGTTGCCTTTATTACATTTGGGGCATTGGTTTTGTTCTTTAGAAACAATAGTTTTAGAAGGTTTTACTTTTGGCTCCAAAACAAGATTAAAACTTTCATCAAACCTCAATAAACCTTCAATCGTACCTGTTTTTGTTTTAAACCCTTTTAAGTTTACCGTACTTCCTTTTTGAAGCAGTCTTATATACTGTCTTTCCGAAATTTTTTTGTCATGGACTTTAAAAGGTAAGGTGAAACTACAACCTTGCTTATACACACTACAACCATAAGCCGTTTTGCCTTTTAATAGAGTTCCCTTATTGCATTTCGGACAAGTTTTAGACACAATACCAGCCTTTTCCTTTTGTATTGCCTTAGCCTTACGCTTTTCATCAGCAACTACATGTGATATGTTAGCGCGCTTGGTTTCACTCCTAACCTCATACACCAAGGCATCGACCATGCGCTTCATATTTTTTATAAACACCGACGCACTAAACTCCCCTTTTTCAATATCTTTTAGTTGCTTTTCCCAACGCCCTGTTAATTCTGCCGACTTTAATAAATCGTTTTGAATGGTATCAATCAACTGAATCCCTGTAACGGTAGGCAAAACCTGTTTTTTATTGCGCTTAATGTACTTACGCTTAAAAAGGGTTTCTATAATATTTGCTCGGGTTGAAGGACGTCCAATACCGTTTTCCTTCATTAAATCCCTTAGTTCTTCATCGTCCACTTGCTTCCCCGCCGTTTCCATAGCCCGAAGCAAAGATGCCTCAGTAAACTGATTGGGGGGCTTGGTTTCCTTTTCCAAAAATGAAGGCTCATGCGGCCCTTTTTCACCTTTAACAAATGTTGGCAACACATCGGGTTCCTTTTCTTTTTTATGGGGATGTTCAAACACAATACGCCATCCTTTGCTCAAAATCTCTTTTCCAGTGGTTTTAAAAGACACGTCTGAAGCCACCCCAATCACCGTTGTATTAGACACAGCACAATCGTCATAAAACGCCGCTATAAAACGTTTTACAATAATATCGTAGACTTTTTGATGATTGTTCTGCAAACCAATTTGTATTCCCGTTGGAATAATGGCATGGTGATCGGTTACTTTTTTATCATTAAAGACTTTCGTGGATTTCTTCAACTTTTTTCCCAATAACGGCTGTATTAAATTGGAACAGTTGGTCAGTTTTTGAAGAATGCCAAATACTTTAGGGTAAATATCACTAGGTAAAAATGTGGTATCTACCCTGGGGTAGGTCACCACTTTACGCTCATAAAGCTCCTGAACGATTTTTAAGGTGTCTTCTGCTGAAAATCCGAACTTAGTATTACAATACACCTGAAGCCCCGTTAAATCGAATAGTTTAGGCGCATATTCCTTGCCTTTTTTCTTGTCTACGGAAATGATTTCAAAATCACTCTCTTTTACCTTATTGGCTAATGCCTTGCCATCCTCTTTTTTAAAAAACCTTCCTTCTTCGTAAGCAAATAAAGTATCCCGATATACAGTTTGCAGTTCCCAATAGGGTTGTGGTTTAAAGTTTTCTATCTCTTTAAACCGGTTTACCACCATCGCCAAGGTTGGCGTTTGTACGCGACCAACCGACAACACTTGCTTGTAACCTCCATGTTTAATGGTATACAACCTCGTTGCATTAATGCCTAACAACCAGTCACCAATAGCTCGTGAAAACCCTGCATAATAAAGGTTATCATAATTTTTGGCGGATTTTAAATTTTCGAAGCCCTCTTTAATGGCCTCAGTAGTTAAAGATGAAATCCACAACCGCTTTACCTCGCCTTTGTAGTTAGCATCGTTCATCACCCAACGCTGTATGAGCTCTCCCTCCTGACCCGCATCACCACAATTAATGACCACATCAGCTTTGGCAAATAATTCCTTTATTATTTTGAACTGTTTTTGAATCCCAGAGTTAGCTACCACCTTAGTTTCAAACTTATCGGGGAGCATAGGGAGATTGTTTAAATCCCAGCTTTTCCAATAGGGTTTATAATCTACGGGTTCTTTAAGTGTACATAGGTGTCCGAAGGTGTAAGTTACAATATAGCCATTGCCCTCATAATAACCATCACACTTGGTATTGGCCCCCAATACAGCAGCAATTTCACGAGCAACACTTGGTTTTTCAGCAATACAGACTTTCAATGTTTGAATTAATAGGTTTAATTATTGGGGTTAAAGTTTTTATCGTCTATATTGTAATAAAAGTGCTATAAACAAACCCCTACCACTCCCGTAACTTATTCAGCGCTTCTTGTTCTTCCAATTCTCTTTGAGAAATGACTTTCAAGAAAGATGGGTGTTGCTCTATAGCGAATTCTATTTTTTTAACAATATCTTCGGTAGTTTCATTCTCATAGTTAATCTCCAAAGGTGTTTTTATCTCCATGGACTGTAGAATGTTTTTCTTTTTAATACGAAGTCCTTTTTTATCAAATGAACGCCTAAAACCATCAATAACAATAGGCACTACAACTGGTTTGTAACGTTTAATAATATGGGCAGTCCCCTTTCGAATAGGCTTAAACGGTGTGGTTGTGCCCTGTGGAAAGGTAATAACCCAACCATCATCTAACGCCTTTCCAATATTGGAAATGTCACTCATTTTCACCTGTCGATTCACCTCTTTACCTTCAGCACGCCATGTGCGCTCTATACTCACCGAACCTACATAAGCCAAAATTTTAGGCAACAAACCAGCCTTCATGGTTTCTTTAGCCGCTACGTAGTAGATGTTGAGTTTAGGGTCCCACAAGTAGCCCACATTTTTAATAGAATCTACACGACCGCTTAAACTAGCATTAAAGACATGGAACATGGCCACAACATCGGCAAAATAGGTTTGGTGATTGGATATAAACAGTACATTTTTATCGGGTAAATCCTTTATAATCTCCGAACCTTCAATCTGCAATTCATTAAATCCGCGAAAACGTCTGTGGGTCATCACACCCAAAATGCGGATGATCCATTTTTTCACAAGGAGTATATGCCCAAATGGATTTCTTTTAAACAGCCCCATAAATCATGATTCTATATTTGGTTAGTTGCCACAAAAGTACATGAATTTTTTTATTTGAAAATTCACAAAAAACCAAATGAAAAAATTTTGTGCACTAATAAATTTGGTATTAAAATGAAACCAAACTTTGTGGTTCTTACGCAAAATTTAATTTCAACAAAAGAAAAGTACTAAACCAAAAACTATACAATCTGTCTAATAAGATCTTTAATCTCGCTTAACATCATGGCTGTGGCTCCCCAAACCACATGACCATTCAATAAAAATGCTGGTACTTCAACCGCAACACTATAAGATGTTCTTACTTTTCTGGTGATCAACATATTATCGTCCAAAAAATCTTGCAAGTCAACCTCAATAACCGCCTGTACCTCATCTTCCTGTATTTTAAAAACTGGAGGATGATTTACAATTCCCAAAAATGGGGAAACATAAAAATTACTTGGTGGTATATAAACTTGGGATAATTCACGCAAAATTTCAATATCATGGATTGGAACTCCAATTTCCTCAAAAGTCTCTCTTACAGCGGTATACTGCAACGATTCGTCCTGAGGTTCCAGTTTCCCCCCTGGGAAACCAATTTGCGCAGAATGCACCCCAGTATAAGTGTTTCTCAATATTAGAACAAATTTGGTCCACTTATGCTTATCTGGATAAAATAATGCAACTACGCCCGCATGTTTGGCATGTTTTATAGCCTCTTTCTGTAATTTTAGAAGTTCCCGCCTAAACGGTGGTACCATTTTAAAATGTGACGACTCGGCTGGTAGCGGTATATTTTTTATTTTTGAAAGCGATTTTAAAAATTCATCAAATTTCATCTACATGCGTCTTGCTTTATTAATCTGTTCTTGTCTTTTAATTCTGAATTGTGA
This sequence comes from Aestuariivivens sp. NBU2969, assembly GCF_019931125.1. NCBI lineage: Bacteria > Pseudomonadati > Bacteroidota > Flavobacteriia > Flavobacteriales > Flavobacteriaceae > Aestuariivivens > Aestuariivivens sp. NBU2969. The sequence continues at coordinate 15,537 of NZ_JAIOUU010000025.1, read as the reverse complement.
AGATAAACAATCTAAAAAAAATACGAAACCACAATCTCCTTCTGCTAAAACAGAACAAAGTAATGAAAAAATAACCACCTATGAACCCGATAGTAAATCCAAGGGCAGTCTTCCGAAATTAGATACAAAAAATGCTATGGAATTCTTCTTACATTATGAAGAAGAACATAAAGAAAACAAAGTGCGGATGACCACTGATTTTGGGGTTATTGACATTTTATTGTTTGAAGAGACCAAATTCCACCGTGCCAACTTTATCTTTTTAACCAAGCAAAAATATTTTAATGGCACACAATTTTACAGAGTTATCGATAATTTTATGGTTCAAGCTGGTAATAGCGATGATAAAAAGACAGCCAGAAAGCGTAAAAGGATTGGCCGATACTTGCTTCCTAAAGATACTAATAGAGGATTTAAACATGATAGAGGAGTTATTTCCATGCCTAGTAGTGAAATAGACAACCCCCATAAACTAGCCTCGCCTTACGAGTTTTTTATTGTACAACAACAGGGTGGTGCACATTATTTAGATGGCGATTATACGATTTTTGGCAAGGTAATTAACGGTATGGATGTGGTTGACAAAATAGCCGCGGTTGATACTGACGAAGCCGATTGGCCGCTTAAGAATATTTATATTAAAAACGTAGAGATCATTGAGTAGTGTTTAGTTTCAGTTGGCAGTCTTAAAAGATAAAAACCCTAAAATTTGAGCTTTAAACCTCATTTATAAATAGAGGGCAAGGCAATTTTAAATTTAACTGCAAGTAACCTAACTGTAATAACCACAATACCTGAAATCACAAAAACAAGATTACTACCAATAGGAAGCTCCCGTAACAAAAAATAAGTGAGCCCTCCCAAAATACAGGCTGTTGCATAAATTTCCTTTCTAAAAATAACGGGTATTTCATTGCATAAAATATCCCGAATAACACCTCCAAAACTGGCTGTCATAGTTCCCAGAGCAATACATATAATAGGGTGCAAACCTATATTTACTCCTTTTTCTATACCAACTACCGTATACAACCCAATACCAATGGTATCAAATAAAAACAATGAGGTTCGCAAGTAATTAATCTTACTCCTAAAAACAATAGCAAATACTGCTGAAACCATAATGACATAGGTAAAGGTCATATCTTTCATCCAACTCACAGGCGTTGCACCAATTAGCAAATCGCGTAATGTCCCCCCACCAACAGCCGTAACAAACGCTATAATTAAAATGCCAAACAAGTCCATTTTCTTATTAATAGCCACTAGTACCCCTGAAATGGCAAAGGCTATAGTTCCTAAAATATCTATGGCGTAGAACATATGTTTTTATTTTTATGAGATCCCGAGATAAACCAGGGATAAGTAATTAACATTGTTTTTGTTACTCAAAAAGTGGTTCCCTGCTTACATACTTTGGGTGTAATAATTATAATCTTTTAAGATAACATCAATAAATTCAATATCGGTTTTTTGCTTAATGTCTTTTATATCTACAACCTCTACAAGTTTATTCCTCAATTTTATAAGCGTTGAATAATCTTTTGCCAGCTTAGCAGCCGTAAACGTATCCTTAATAATTCGCGCATCGTTATCACTTAATTTAATCACATTAGGATAAGTGGGCACATAATCTACTTTTAATTCTTCCAAAATGGTATGACTAATGTTTACTTTATCCCTCAAAGCTATAACTGCCGTTCCTGCCGCCATGTCTCCTAAACGCTGTTTTTTTTTATTGAATAGCATTACAAAAAAACCAATGCCAAATATATAAATATCTACAATTCTAAAAATCCAGCGTATTACATAATCAGCCAAGGACGCCTGGTAACCATCTATTTTAACCACACGTATCTTTAAGGCTCTTTTGCCAATAGTTTGCCCATCCAAAAGTGATTCCAATAACAGTGTATAAAACATAACCGGAAAGCTCAAGACCGTATTTATGGCTATTTGCGACCATTCATCCATGTTCTCAAAAAAACCAAAAGTCCAATTTAAAACGAGCACATAGCCAATTTTAATGGCGGTATCAATTACAAAGGCCAACAGACGTTCTCCAGCCCCTGCAGCAGTAAACAGAATTTTTACATTTTGGGTCGTGTTAATTTGTAACTCTGACATTTTATATTTTAATTTATCAAATATATGAGGGAAGTTTCATTCATCAAGCAAAATAAGGAAAAATGGTTAAGTTTTGAAAAGGCCATTTTTAATAGTGACTTTAAAGATCCCGACGAGTTAGCTTCGCAATACATACATTTAATAAACGATTTGGCTTATGCCCAAACCTTTTACCCTAAAAGTAGAGTTATCGATTATTTAAATCAGTTAGCCTCAAAAGCTTTTCAAAAAATTTACAAAACCAAACGTGAAAACACCAATCGTTTTGTTGCTTTTTGGAAAACCGAAGTCCCTATTATTTGTTATGAATACCGAAAATTTATTTACATCACATTCGTTATATTTTTTGCATTCACGTTTATAGGTGCTATTTCTGCAGCTAATGATGGTGAATTTGTCCGCTCCATTTTAGGTGATGACTATGTAAACATGTCCATGGAAAATATTGAAAAAGGAGACCCTGTTGCAGTATATAAAAGCGGAAGCAATTGGGGCAGCTTTATTGGTATTACCATTAACAACCTTCGTGTTGGTATCATCGCATTTATATTAGGTGTCTTTGGTGGTATTGGCACATTGTATATAATGTTCAATAATTGCATTATGCTAGGATCCTTTCAGTATTTCTTTTATGAAAAAGGCGTATTTTGGGAAAGTGTACGTGGCATTTGGATACACGGATCTATGGAAATTTTCGCTATCGTCATTGAATGTGCCGCTGGTTTGATTTTAGGTGCCAGCATTTTATTTCCCGGAACACATTCTAGATATGTTTCCTTTAAGCAAGGTGCTAAAACAGGCGTTAAAATTCTAATAAGCACGTTTCCTTTTACGTTTTCAGCAGGGTTTTTAGAAGGCTTTATCACTAGGTATTCCAACATCATGCCGCATTGGCTATCGGTTGGTATCATTTTAATTACTTTGGCTATAATTAGTTATTACTATTTGGTCTATCCGTTTAAGATTCAAAAGAAAATTACCAAAATGCCCATTTTAAGATCTCAGACGGCTTGAAAACAATTAGATTATATCGTTTTATTTTATTGTTTTTAGTGTCTTTGTTTCACTTTAACGCTTTTGGTTCCATTACTTTTCAAGAGCCTGAACTAATTAGAAGTTTTGACACTAAATTTAAAGAACGTTATTCCAGTAGAAAATATAATTACGAAGGCAAAAAAGTGGTTATCCAAACCCCGCCTAGTTCAGGTAATTATGAGGACTATAAAAATGGAAAACCCAATATTAAAGAACTTAATAACGACAATTACTTTTCAATAAACATAGGGCCACTTAACTGGCTTTTTTATCTAGCTCTAATTCTTGCAGTATTTTACCTAGTCTATATTTTATTGAATGAAGCCGGTACTGGATTATTTTCAAGAGGGCGACATAAAAAAATCAATCATCATGAAACTATAACGGCTGAAAATATTGAAAATGCCGATATCGAAACCTTAATAATACATGCAGAAAACAATAACGATTTTAGGTTGGCCATTCGGTATTATTATTTACTAGTATTAAAAACACTAAGCCTAAAAAACCACATAAAATTTGAAGATGATAAAACCAATGCCGATTATTTGAACGAAATTAGTGAGAAACCGTTCAGCAACATTTTTGCTTATACCTCCTATCTTTATAGCTATATTTGGTATGGCAAATTTCCTTTAAATCATACCGATTACGATAAAGCAAAACACAATTTTGTAACCTTATTAAACCAAATGGAATAATGAACAAAGTAATCCCCATAGGTCTTATCATTGCTGGTTTAATTGTTGTCATTGCCTTTACCCTTGGTATTAAATCCACACGTACTATTGATTGGGAAGAATCGTTTAACGAAAAAAGCAATAAACCTTATGGGGTAAGTGTGTTTTATAAAGAATTGCCCAAACTTTTTAAAAATCAAAAAATTAGAACGGTATATCATCAACCTGCTAGTTATTTAACAGCAAATAGGGAAGATGGCTATGGTGACCATGTCGCCGAAGGTAGTTTCATAATTATAGGAAACTCTGATTATCTGGAAGATGATTCGGTTGACGAACTTCTTAATTTTGTTGGTGCTGGTAATACGCTTTTTATTTCAGATTATTATTTCTCACAAAAAATACACGACACACTAGATATTTCTGTTAAATATATTAAAAACACAAAAGATAGCATCTCATATCATTACTTTAAACATATAGATATTGATACAGTTAATATAGATAAAAATGAAGGTATTAATTATTTCTCCAGTTTCGACTCCATTAACTACAGTATTTTAGGCCATACAAAAATAGATTCCAGTCTTGTAAATTTTATTGAAATCCCTTTTGGTAAAGGAAAAATCTATTTGCATACCGAACCTAAAGCATTTACCAATTACAATCTTTTAAAAGAAGACCGTTACAAATATGTTGAAGGGTTAATTTCCTATTTACCAGAAAACAATATTTATTTTGATTCGTATACTAAAATACAAACGGGTTATAATGGTGATGTTGAAAAAGAATCGAATCTTAGTTGGTTTCTAGAACAGCTCTCCTTTAAATGGGCTTGGTACATGGCATTGATTTTTGGATTACTATTTATAATTTTTAATGCTAAACGTAGACAACGTATTATTAAAACCATTAAACCGCTACAAAATACAACGATAGATTTTGTAAAGACTATATCTAATCTATATTACGAAACCCAAGACCACAAAAACCTGATTGATAAAAAAATAACTTATTTTCTAGAACGCCTAAGAGTTGATTTTAATATGGATACAACAACTTTAGACAATAATTTTATAAAGAAGTTGGCCCTGAAAACCGGAAAGAAAAAAGACGACATCAAAAAACTTATAAATTACATAAATTGGTTACGTACAAAAAATGAGTATTTTGAGATTAACCTCATGCAATTAAACAGGCTTATTGAAGCTTTTTACTTAAAATAACTATGGACGAAATTAAAGAAGAACAAAACCACCAAGACTTTATGCCAAAACCTGAAAGTACCTCATCGTCAATAGACCATAGTACCCTTGTAAACAACAACGATTTACAATTTAAAAGTCGGTTGGATTTAACTGAACTGCAAACCAGTATTCAAAAAATAAAGCAGGAATTGGGTAAAGTAATCGTGGGACAAAATGATATGGTCGACATGCTCATTGCCTCGCTTTTAGCCAAAGGGCATTCACTTATAGAAGGTGTACCTGGTGTTGCCAAAACCATTACGGCAAAATTATTGGCAAAATCCTTGAATGTTGATTTTAGTAGAATTCAATTTACTCCAGATTTAATGCCCAGTGATATTTTGGGGACATCGGTTTTTAATTTAAAGGATTCAGATTTTGAGTTTAAAAAAGGCCCTATTTTTTCCAACATGGTTTTAATTGATGAAATAAACCGAGCTCCTGCTAAAACACAAGCCGCTTTATTTGAAGTTATGGAAGAGAATCAAATAACCATTGATGGACAGAAATTTAAAATAGACCTTCCTTTTATGGTTTTAGCCACCCAGAACCCCGTAGAGCAGGAAGGCACCTATAGACTTCCCGAAGCCCAATTGGATCGTTTCTTGTTCAAAATAGATGTAGACTATCCCAATTTAGATGAAGAAATCGAAATTTTAGTTAGGGAGCACCAGCTAAAGGACTTAGAAAAAACAGATACAATTTCTCCATTTTTAAAGGCCAAACAAATTTTGGAATACCAAAATCTAGTGGCACAAATTATTATAGAAGAACATTTGCTAAAATACATTGCCGAACTTATTGTGGCTACACGTAACAACCCCTTTTTATATTTAGGAGCATCACCAAGGGCTTCCATTGCCATTTTAAAGGCCAGCAAGGCCTTCGCTGCAATGGGTGGACGTGATTTTGTAACTCCAGAAGATATTAAACGCGCCGCTATTCCAGTATTGCAACACCGTGTTATTGTAACTCCAGAACGTGAAATGGAAGGCCTAACCAGTAAGCAAATAATTAAACATATCATTGAAACAGTTGAGATACCGAGATAACATTAACCTAAAAATAAAGTAAATTATGTTTAAAAACCCTTTTTCATTTAACGGCAGAATCAGAAGATTAGAATACGGATTGAGTTATTTAATCTATTTAATTGTATATATTGGAGTTGCTGGCCTGATAGCTAGTTTGGGCGACTCTTTTTCCTTACTCATTTTTATTATTTGGATACCACTACTTTGGTTTTTACTGGCACAAGGCTCTAAACGCTGCCATGATAGAGGTAATAGTGGGTGGTATCAAGTTATACCTTTTTACGGATTATGGATGCTATTTGCCAACAGTGATTATGGTCCAAATGAATATGGACCTAATCCAAAAGGCAAAGGCAATAACGAGGATATAAACTACATTGGTAAAACCATTGATTATGAATAGCCTTAATAACTATTAAACTAATAACATTGAAACTATTTAAACCATTTTACATACAACCCCGTTTTTTTTATACTGGCATTGGTATCGTGGTTTTATTTAGTTTAAGTTATTTTGTTCCTTTATTATTCAACATAGCACAAGTTTCAATTCTAGTACTTTTGGTTCTTTTCATTCTAGATGTTATTATTTTATTTATTGGCAATCAAAAGATTAGAGCCCAAAGATTACTCCCTGATAAGTTTTCAAATGGCGATAATAATGCGGTGAGTATAACCATCACCAACAATTACCTTTTCAAAATTTATCTGGAAGTCATTGACGAAATTCCGGAACAGTTTCAAGTACGGGATTTTAAGATAAAAAAAGCCATAAGCTCCGGAAAAACAAAAACTATTAAATACATTTTAAAACCCACCAAGCGTGGCGAATACCATTTTGGACAATTAAATATCTACGCAGCTTCCATACTAAATTTAGCAACCAAAAGATTTACTTTCGACGGAGGTACCATGGTACCCACTTATCCAAGTTTTAAACAGCTTAGAAAGTTTGAACTATTAAACATTAACAAAAATGCCATGGAACAAGGCATTAAAAAAATACGTCGATTGGGACACACTATGGAATTTGAACAGATTAAAGATTATGTTTTGGGTGACGATTTAAGGACCATCAACTGGAAAGCGACCGCCAAGCGTAATCAGCTTATGGTTAATCAGTTTCAAGATGAGCGGTCGCAGCCTGTTTATTCCATTATCGACAAAGGTCGCGTTATGCAAATGCCCTTTAATGGTTTAACATTATTGGATTATGCCATAAATGCCACTCTAGTTATTAGCAATGTGGTATTAAAAAAACAAGATAAAGCGGGTATTATTGCCTTTTCAAAAAAAGTAGAAAATCGTATAGTGGCTAAACGAAGGTCATCCCAAATGCAATTGATATTACATGGACTGTACAATATTAATACTGATTTTTTTGAAAGTGATTTTGGACGATTATATGCCGATGTAAAACGAAACATACAGCATCGTAGCCTTATTTTACTTTACACCAATTTTGAGACTTTAGATGGTTTACACCGACAGCTGACCTACTTAAAGGGTATTTCAAAAAACCATTTTTTGGTGGTAATTTTCTTTAAAAATACAGAATTAAGTAAGCTCATAAAAGAAAAAGCAGAAACGGTACAAGAAATTTATGATAAGGTTATTGCTGAAAAATTTGCCTTTGAAAAGCGTTTAATTGTGAATGAGTTAAAAAAATATGGCATCCATTCCATCTTAACAACTCCTGAGGCTTTGACCATAGATACGATCAACAAATACCTTGAAATTAAGGCCAGAGGTTTATTATAAAAAAATCAATGAACCCTGGCTAATGAACTTTCAAACTAAAAATTAACAAACTAAATGGTTTAACAGAACCAAACTTTCATAATCAAAACCGTCTTTTTTATTCTTAAATAAAATCAATCAACATAGAATTCATGTTTTCATTATTGACATTACCAGTCTTATTTAAAATATGCCTTTCAATCTTTAAAAGCACATAAGTAAATACACAATAAGACACACTGCCTTTTCGTTTTATGATTTGTTTTTACCAGTAAGCGCATTACCTTTTACAATATAACCCTAAAACCTATACAATAACGTTTTGGTAAAAGTCATTACACTTTATAAAATCCTATCCATTTAATATTGACTATATAAATGAAAATTAAAAAGCGTTTGCTTTAATATTTCAATCAATACCTGGTAAGTTTAGACAGTATATTTGAAAATAGGCCTGAAAATGATATAAATCTATTTGTAAAGTTATTGTTTATTGGTTTGTAAGCCTAAATTATTTAAAAGTATCACTACAATATTTTTACATATTCAACATATTTAATTTATAACAAATATCTGTTTTAATAAATTTTATTGATAGTTTTTATATCTTTATAGTCTAATATATAATAAATATGACTATCACTCAATTATACTACGTTTTAGCTGTTGCTGAGAACCAAAATTTCACCAAGGCAGCTGAAAAATGTTTTGTAACGCAACCCACTTTAAGCATGCAAATACAAAAACTTGAGGACCAATTGGACGTTCAAATTTTTGATCGTAGTAAAAAACCAATTGAGCTGACCGAAGTTGGAAAAAAAATTGTGACACAAGCAAGAAACATTGTTAATGAATCCTATAGAATTCAGGATATTGTAGACCAACAAAAGGGATTTATAGGCGGTGAGTTTAAACTAGGTATCATACCAACAGTTATGCCTACCTTGCTACCCATGTTCTTAAAAAACTTCATAAAAAAACATCCTAAAGTCAAACTTAAAATTGAAGAGCTTACCACCGAGGAAATCATCAATAAAATCAAGGAAGGCCATTTAGATGCTGCTATTGCTGCAACACCGTTAGAAGAGGAAGATATTAAGGAACGAGTACTTTACTTTGAACCTTTTGTTAGTTATATTCCAAGAAACCACAGACTTCATGTGAACAATAAAATTAATATTGAAGATTTAGATATAAATGATATGTTGTTATTAGAAGATGGTCATTGTTTTCGGGATGGCGTTATTAATCTTTGCAAAATTTTCAAAGACAATCCAGACGATAAATTTCAGTTAGAGAGCGGAAGTATAGAAACACTTGTTAAGCTCTCCAATGAAGGTTTAGGTATGACCTTGCTCCCTTATTTACACACTTTGGATCTTAATGAAAAAGACATTGAAAACATACATTACTTTAATGAACCACCACCTGCAAGGGAGGTAAGTCTCATTTATCATAAAAGTGAACTAAAAATGCAAATCATTGAAGCGCTTCAAGATGTAATATCAGGTATTATAAGAGGAGCTATAGCGTTTCAAAATGTAAAAATCATTAGTCCTTTATCTAAAAACTAAAAAAGCGATCTTAGATCGCTTTTTATTATGATTTTAAATAAATTAAACATTGATTTAATTCTGGGTTTTGCTGTACAAGAGACTGAATAAAAACTTTGAGTTCTTCAATCTCATAAGGCAACAAACGTGTTAAGGCCTTTTGTACCTCTTTGCAAAACAATGTAACATCAAAACTGACCTTTTTTAGAACAGTTTTCGTATACTCTAGCATTGCTCTTGCCATAATTAATATTAAGGTGTTTGGTTTGAAAAAAGTAAAGGTATATTATAGGCAGCAAGTTTTATAATTTAACATCTAAATTTAACAAAAAATTGCAAATTACTATCTAAATTTAAAAATTTTAACAATTTAAAATCGGTTATCCCCATCAAGTAAATTGCCTAACCCTCCCAAAATACTGCCTTCTCCTTTATCCTTACCACCTACTCTTGGCGCAGAAGCTAAAACCCTTCCCGCTAACCTACTAAAAGGTAACGATTGAATATATACTGTTCCGGGACCTTGCAATTTGGCAAAAAATAGACCTTCTCCCCCAAAGATGGTATTTTTAATCCCTCCTACAAATTCAATATCATAATCTACATCTTGGGTAAAACCAACTATGCACCCGGTATCTACACGCAAGGTTTCACCAGCATGCAATATTTTTTTTGCCATAGTGCCTCCAGCGTGTACAAATGCCATGCCATCGCCTTCCAATTTTTGCATAATAAAGCCTTCGCCTCCAAAAAGTCCCCTTCCTAATCGTTTTGAAAATTCGACACCTATACTAACACCTTTTGCAGCACATAAAAAAGCATCCTTTTGGCAAATAAATTTACCTCCATAATGGGTAAGATCAATGGGGATTATTTTACCTGGGTATGGTGACGCAAAAGAAACATTTCGCTTACCACTTAATGTATTATAAAATGCCGTCATGAATAGACTTTCGCCAGTTAATATACGCTTCCCAGCTCCCAAAATCTTACCAAGAAAACCTGAATCCTTTTGTGAACCATCACCAAAAATAGTTTCCATTTTTATACCATCATCCATCATCATGAAACTACCGGCTTCAGCTATAACACCTTCTTGTGGATCCAGTACAATCTCTACATATTGCATTTCTTCACCGTAAATTCTATAATCTATTTCGTGTGCTGTCATTTTATAATAAGTTTAGGTTTTTAAATGTTTAATTGTTTATGAGTTGATTTATTTTATGTTTTGTTACAAATTACTTTTATTAAAGACTATTGTTTTTAGAATTTGAATTTTATTGCCACCATCTTTCTTCACCAACCAGTTATTCCAACCTTTAACTCCATAAATCCAATTTCTACCCTTTTACTTTCACACTCCATTGAAAATTAAAGGTTGAAACCACATCACCCCGTTCATCTTTACCTATGGATTGCATCCAAAGGGTTTGTCCTTCTCCTGTTTCAATGGCCTTACTTAAAGTTATATCAACCAAGTTTCCATCATTACAGGAAAAGGTAATTTTGCCAATTGCTTTTTTTGTAAAGGTTGCCTTGTTGGAAATCACCAACATTGAAATACGCTTATCTGAATTTTTAATTTTGCTCATGATTAAAGCTCCTGTAGAAAATTCAGCAGCCATACCTTGCACTGCCCAAAACATTGATTTAAAAGGATTTTGGTTAATCCATGTATATCTAACGTTTACTACACATTTAGCTGCATCAATATATCTAGTCCTGACTCCACATAAATATGCTGAAGGTAATTTTAGAGCAGTAAAAACATTAAGTTTATTTGGTGTTATGTGCATAATACAACATTTATATTGCTCACTAAATTATAAAATATATACATTGAATCAAATGTTAATATTTTGTTAAAATTAAGTACTTTGTATTGCATAATACCTTTTTTTAGATATATATTTGCATAAGATATTATTATATGTTTTTAAATCATGTTAGATAAACACCAAAAAACCATCGCAACGTTTATACATTTATCAACCTTTAGTAGGTTTATTTTCCCTTTTGGGAATTTTATAGGTCCTTTGGTTCTATGGATTGCTAATAAGGATAAATCAGAATTCGTAGACAAACATGGTAAACAGGCATTAAACTTTCAGATGAGCATTTTACTTTACGCCATTATTATAGGAACCATAACCATTCCATTTTTTATCTTTAAAATTTTAGGTGGACTGGATTTTATAGACTTTAATGGATTCCACAATTTTCATATTAACATTGGAAAACCTTCACCCTTACTTTACATTGGTGGTGGTTTGGGTATATTAATGATTATTGCCTTTATTGTTGAACTGGCCCTTATAGTTAAAGCAAGTCTAAATGCTAGGGACGGTAAATTATATAATTACCCTTTAACCATTAATTTTTTAAAATAAACATTTCAAAACACAATATTAATCATCAATTATCAATCAAAAAAATGAACAGTTTCACCATATTTAAATGCTTTAGAACATGAAGATAGAAAACACAAAAGCACAAATGCGCAAAGGAGTCCTGGAGTTCTGCATACTTTCGGTCTTAAAAGACGAGGATGCTTATGTCGCAGAGATTTTAGATACCTTAAAAGACGCTAAGTTGCTCGTTGTAGAAGGCACCATTTACCCCCTACTTACGCGACTTAAAAACGCAGGCCTTTTAAACTACAGATGGGAAGAATCCACATCTGGACCTCCAAGAAAATATTATGGGTTAACCGAAACAGGTAAGCTCTTTTTAAAAGAATTAAATAATACTTGGAATGAATTACAAAACGCAGTGAATATAGTAACAAGCCAAAAAACAACAAAAAAATGAATAAAACAGTCAACATAAATTTAGCAGGTATATTTTTTCATATCGATGAAGATGCTTACTTAAAATTACAACGCTATCTTGAGGCTATAAAACGTTCATTTACAGATTCTCAAGGACGCTCTGAAATTATTGCAGACATTGAAGCACGTATTGCCGAACTTTTTAACGAGCGAGTACAACATGATAAGCAAGTTATACGTATAAAAGAAGTAGATGAGATTATCGCCATTATGGGGCAGCCTGAAGACTACTTAGTTGATGACGAAATTTTTGAAGACGAACCAAAAACCTCATATAAAAGTTCCTCGTCACCTTCTAAAAAGTTGTTCAGGGATACCGACAACTCTTATATAAGTGGTGTGTCTTCTGGGTTAGGTCACTATTTGGGTATTGATGCCGTATGGATTAGATTGCTATGGATTATTTTAACTATTGGTTCTGGAGGTACCTTTATATTTATATACATCTTATTTTGGGTTTTAGTTCCTGAAGCCAAAACCACTGCAGAAAAATTAATGATGACCGGAGAGCCCGTTAACATTAGTAACATTGAAAAAAAAATAAAGGACGGCTTTGACAATGTGTCGGATACTGTAAGTGATGTTGCTAAAAATGTATCTGAGACCGTTAGCGATGTTGCGAAAAATGTATCAGATGTCGCCAAAAATGTTAATGTAAAAAAACAAGCAAACTCCATTAAGTCGTCATCAAAAACATTTTTTGATACTATTGGAGACATCATCTTATTTTTCTTTAACATATTTGCCAAATTTGTTGGTATCTTGTTAATGTTTATTGGCGCAGTTACACTAATAGCATTAATAATTAGCTTATTTTCTGTGGGAGTAGTCAATATTCTAAATATTCCTGGTATTGAATATGCAAATATTGTTAACGCGGCCAACACTCCTATTTGGTTAATCTCTTTATTAACTTTTTTTGCTGTTGGTATTCCATTTTTCTTTGTGTTCTACCTTGGCCTTAAAATATTGATAAACAATTTAAAATCCATTGGCAAGATTGCAAAGTTTACTCTATTGGGAGCATGGTTAATTTCTATCATTATGCTTACTGTTTTTGGGGTAAGGGAAGCTAGCGAACATGCTTTTGACGAACGGGTTGTGGAAAAGATAGAACTCAACATCACTACAAACGATACGCTTAATTTAAAAATGGCGAATAACGACCTTTATAAAAACACGAGATACCGTAGTAACTCCTTTAAAGTTGCCCATAATGAAAAAGGAGAGAAAATAATCTATTCTTCTGATGTGGCCATTATTGTTAAATCTACAACCGATTCTTTAGCAACATTAAGCATAGAAAAAAGTGCTGATGGTAGAAGTTTTGAAAAAGCCATGGAACGTGCAAGAAATATAAACTATAATTATGTATTTGATGATAAAACCTTGATTTTAGATTCTTACTTTACCACCTCACCTGAAAACAAGTATAGTGATCAAGAAATTCATCTAACACTTTATCTTCCAGAGGGATCTATACTCAAGTGCCATTCCAACTCAAATTCGTTTTTTTACAGTAGAAACTACTATGGGTCCATTGTATCTCATAATAATGCTAACCATTATTTAAAAATACTTGACGATAAGGTGGAGTGCTTAGACTGTCCCGAAGAAGAAAAATTTAAAGTAGATGTAGACATTAAGGATGGCGATTCCAGCGTAAAAATAAACAAAGAAGGTGTTGAAGTAAAAGCCGATAGTTCTAGTTTAACCATTAAACGAAAGAGCATAAAAGGCATTACAGAATCCGTTAACGTTAGCTTAGATAGTACTGGACTATCTGTGAAATCGACCAATAATTAACAGTTTAGCAACTAAAAAAACAAATCTTTAAATTATAATTAGTAACTAAATAAATTTCATCAAATCTTTAATCAAAATAATCATACAAAAACGAACAGTTATGACAACTTTAATCAAAATCATTGTAACAACCCTTCTCAGTTTATCCCTTTTTTCCTGTAATTTTGATATCAATTTAAATTCTGGAGTTCGTGGCAATGGTAATGTAGTTACCGAAGAACGTACAACTAGCTCCAACTTTTCAATCATTAAAGCAACCGAAGGCTTGGAAGTGCTTTTAACCCAAAACGATAATGAAAGCATTATTGTTGAAGCCGATGCGAATCTTCACAACCTTATCTTAACAGAAATTGAGGATGATGTTCTAAAAATTCACACCAAAAAAAACATTGGAAAATGTAAAGCAAAAAAAGTTTTGGTCAACTTTAAGGATGTCTCAAAAATAATTGCCACAAGCGGTAGTAATGTCTATACTACCAAAACCATAGATGTTGAAATGTTAGATTTAAAAACCACAAGTGGTAGTGATATGACCGTGGCGGTCAATGCCAGAACATTACATTGCGAATCAACTAGTGGAAGTGATTTAAAACTGTCTGGAAAAACTGATCTCTTAATAGCAGAAGCTAACAGCGGTAGTGATATTAAAGCTGGTGAGTTAATCGCTCAATCCAGTAAAGTAAAAGCTACAAGTGGTGCAGATATAACCATAAACACGGCCAAGGAACTTATTGCTAGTGCTACAAGCGGTGGCGATGTAAAATATTATGGAAACCCTGAAAAAGTGACTAAAAACAATAGTGTTTCAGGAAGCATTAAAAACAAATAAACAATCAAAAGAATTACCCGCCAATTATAACATAAAAGGTCTCCATACAAATGAAGACCTTTTATGTTTTAAAATTATTTATTTAAATCAACTCTCCTTAACCGCCAATTGGAAATAAATTTTTATAATATCATGAACCGTAATAAGTCCAAAAAAAATTTTTGGTGGTTTTAAATCGTAATCAGACATACTTATAGGCAAAACTCCTGTTATGAGCATACCTCTATCTTTCTTAAACTTTACAGGTATCTTATGGTTTTTAGAGACTCCTGCAATCTCAATGTCTATGGAAGCCAGGACATCATCGGTTTGTTCCTCCAAATCATTAATATCATTTAAAAACAAAGTGATTTGTGGATACATTTTAGATTTTAATATTTTTCTAAAATCACTATTAATAACTATACCTCCGCAATCAAAGCAATCATTATCCAAAACCAAGGCTGTTTTATCAAAAACCAATCTAGTGCCCACTTTCTTGTAAAGCACTTGAACAGGATTTTTAAGTTTAAGAACATCAAAGCCACAAGTAAATGTATTTACATTCGTTGTACCTCTAACTGACCCGTCCTGAATAAAGGCTACATAATTTTAAACATTATGTACAAAAATGACAAAGTTATCAGACGGTATTCAGAACCTTTTAAACTGA
>NZ_JAIOUU010000024.1:0-39099 GCF_019931125.1 Aestuariivivens sp. NBU2969 | reverse complement strand
TGAAGAGTCCCATAATTCGTATTTTTTTATCACAAATCTAAAATACGGGATTCTCAGGCTACTTTAAAATTAAAACTTTTGGACGCTAGTGATTTTTTTTAAACCATAGACTCCAAAATATCCTCAATATCGGTTTCTGTGGTATCGGGGTTAATAAAACAAAAACGCGATACCGTTTCATAAGTGTCTCCAGTTTTCCATTTTGTAGGCGTAACTAAAGCAAATCCTTTTTTATGGTTTTCATAGGTCCAATGCCTATAGTCATCTGGCGTCCATCCTATTCTTCTATATAATACACAGGACAAACTAGGTTCCCTCACTAATTCTACATGGGGTTTTTTATTTATCATCTCACCTGCTATTTGAGCTAGCTGCAAACCACGTTCAACTGCTTCTTTATATTTATTGGTACCGTGTGTTGCCAACGAAAACCAAAGTGGCAAGCCTCTTACCCTTCTTGTAAGTTGTATTTGGTAATCGGCCGGATTAAAACCCTGTGCTCCTTCATCCTTAAATATTTCTAGGTAAGAACCTTCTTGAGAATGTGCTTGTTTGGCCAATTCTGGTTTTTTATATATTACAGCTCCACAATCATAAGGTGAGAACATCCACTTATGTGGATCGACTGTAATGCTATCTGCCTTTTCTATACCCCTAAAAAAATGCCTCACAGAATCTGCTACTAGCGCTCCTCCACCATAAGCCGCATCAACATGAAACCATAATTTTTCTTTTTCACAGATAGCAGAAATACCCTCCAAATCATCTATAATTCCTGCATTTGTTGTCCCACCAGTTGCTACCACAGCAAACAATCTTTTTCTTTGATGGTAATTTAAACTACCAATAGTTTTCCTTAGGTCATCACTGGTTAATCTCTCTTCGGATTCAACTAATAATATATCTACATCTGCAACTTTTGCCATAGCTTTAATAGAAGAATGCGCTCCAACTGAAGTAATTATTAAGCCTTTTTCTCTTTTATATGTTTCATCTTCTCTCCAATATTCCCTTGCTGTAACAATAGCTGATAGATTTGCTGCTGTTCCGCCACTTGTAAATACGCCAAAGGCTCCTTTTGGTAATCCTGTTAAGGAAACAATCCATTTCATTGCTTCATTCTCACAAAAAATACCTCCAGCACCTTCCATCCAGTAAGCACCATGAATACTGGAAGCCGAAGTAACCAAATCGAACATAATAGCTGCCCTTGTTGGTGATGCGGGCACAAATGCCAAATGTCTTGGATGATCTATAGGAACCGTAGCCTTCATTAAATACTTTTTCCAAAGATTAAATGCATACTCTCCTCCCACACCTTCTTTTGTAATGGTTTCACCCACTAAGGCCTTAAGCTCTTCTTCCCTTTTGGGCTTTCCTATTTTAGGATCTGTAGATGAAATTCTATCGATAGCATATTTCATCACATCCAATGTCATTTCTATAAGCTCAATATCAATTTTATGCATTACTAAAAGTTTAAAATAAGGAACTCCATTTTAAGAGGTTGCAATTGACCAATTAGTTTTAGTATAAATGTATCTCCATATTCTAAATAAAACTCCGAGAAATTAGCATTACGCTCTTGCAAGCCTTGGTTAGGAAACAATTGGTTTTGTAACTCTGTAATTCGTAAAACTTCATCTGAAAGTTTTCTTTTTTGGGCTTTTAATAATCGTTTTTCCAATTTATTCAATCCTTTCAATTGTTTCACTTCTTGTGCTTTAACGGCTCCCAAAAACGACTTATCAGTTTGATTAGCAATTTTATACAGTTCTTCAAATTGTTGTTTTAAATGTTCTTTTTGAACTGAAAAATCAATATCAATATTTGATATTTCCCTTACTTTTTTATTGATTAAGACATCTCTTTTTAAAAAAATATCTTTATTTGAAATTCCTAGATTCTTAAGTTTTTTAAATTGATTTTTAGACTGAATCAATACTGAATTTCGCAATAAAAGCATAGGGAATGTAACAGATAATCTATTGAAATAATCTCTTAACTGTAACCAATAGGCCAACTCACCACCACCACCTATGTAACACAAATTAGGCAAAATGACCTCTTGATACAAAGGGCGCATAATAACATTAGGTGAAAATCGCTCGGGATGTATAGAAATTTCCTTTAATATATCCGTTTGGCTAAACGATATTTCTGTATTCAATACTTTGTAAATACCCTTATCAAAAGCAATACGTTCCCGAATATTATCCCTTAAATAGAATAGGTTGATCTCTCTGGGATTTACTTGAATATTATAATTTTGGAACAATTCACTTACCTTCTTATTGGTTTTAGTTACAGCTTTAAATGAGCTTTGGTTAAGTAGTTCATCTTCAATAAAAGGAACAAATAACTGCTTTAATCCTTTATCGGCTGCATCTATAACAACCAACCCATGATCCTTAAATAATTCATTGGTTAAGTATCTTGTAGCGTCGGTTAAATTATTATTTTTTAAATAAGTACATTCAAACAACTGTTTTATATAAATTGCATTTTTACCACTTCCTATTTCTTTTGAAAATAAATTATAAACCGCATCCAATCCCTTAGTTGACAACTCTCCAACAGCTCCTTTAGCCTCTTTGTTCCATTGGATTTTTTTTCCTTTAAAATTAAAAAATTTAATCTCATCAAAATCATGGTCTTCAGTAGCCATCCAATATATTGGCACAAAATTGTAATTGGGATACTTATGCTTTAATCTCTTAGTGAGACTTATAACTGAAATAATTTTGTAGAGAAAATATAGTGGCCCAGTAAATATATTTAATTGATGCCCAGTGGTCACCGTGAATGTGTTCTCTTTAGCCAGGGAATCAATATTCATCAAGGTTAGCGCCGAGCTTTCAGTTGCTTTATATTGCTTCTTTAGACACTTTACTAAAACAATTCTTGACTGGGCTTTAACAGACAAGCTTTTCTCTTCTATTTGTGCTTTGAAATTTTCTATTTTAGGATAACGATTATAAAATGGCGACAAGGTTGGTTTTTCATCTAAATAATCACAAATCAACGACGAAAAAAAGCCAGTATCTTGATACCTAATATAATCCTGTTCCATGCTCTAATTAAATTTATGTAAATATACAGCTATTCAATCTCGAATTCTAAAAATTTAGTTAGGAGTACAGTTATAAAATCGTTAAAAAGTTTAAAAATCAACTAAAATTTTGTAAATTAATAGCGCTGTAAATCTAAATTACCGCTAGTTATGAAAACGAAAATATTTTTTAAAACAATCTCCCTTTGTTTAACTATTGTATCAATATCTACCTTAGGATATGCTCAAATCGATCAAAATTATAAAGAAATTGAAGGGAAAATTATAGACGAGGACACAAAATCACCACTAATATTTGCAGATTTAACTGTTAGCAACTCTAATATTAGTACAGTAACTAACGGTGACGGCGAATTTTTATTAAAAATTCCACTTACCCACTTAAAAGAAACCTTAACCATTTCATATTTGGGTTATCAAGATAAAATTCTATATATTGAAAATATAAAAAACAATTCTAAAATTACATTAACACAAGCATATACGGAACTAAGCGCCATAAATATTACTTCTCTAAAAATGAGTGCCAAACAACTGGTGCTAGAAACCCTTAAAAATAAACATTCGGCTTACACCAACAACAGTACCCTAATGACAGCATTCTACAGGGAAACTATAAAAAAAAGACGGAGAAATGCTTCTTTATCTGAAGCAGTTGTAAAAATACACAAACAACCCTATAGTAGTTTCAGAAAAGACCATATCGAACTTATTAAGGCACGCAAAAGCACCAATTATTCAAAATTAGATACTATTGCTTTAAAATTGCAAGGAGGCCCTTTTGGCAATCTTTATACTGATATTATAAAATATCCCGAGTATATATTTACCGATAAAGGAATAACTGATTATGATTTTAGCTTTGGTGAAACCACTCAAATAAATAACAACTTAGTCTATGTTGTTAACTTTAAACAAAAGGAACACCTCAATGAACCTTTATATTATGGAAAACTTTTTATAGACTCTAAAACGTTAGCACTTACCAGTGCTGTATATAGTTTGAATGTTGAGAACAAAGAATTGTCCAGTCAAATGTACATTCGTAAAAAACCTAGAAAAGTTGACGTATATCCAACTGAAGCTTCTTACAGGGTGAACTACCGAACCAGTAATGGTAAATGGCACTATGCTTATAGCAATATTGCATTAACTTTTAAGGTGAATTGGAAAGGCAAACTGTTTAATAGTGTATATACCTTAAGTAGTGAAATGGCTATTACCGATTGGGAATTAAACGAGTCTAAAATCGCAAATGTTAAAAGTCAGTTGTTGCAGCCTACAACAATTTTAACCGATATGGCTTCTGGGTTTTCAGATCCACGGTTTTGGGGAGAATACAACATTATTGAGCCTGAAAAATCAATAGAATCGGCTATTAAAAAAATACAAAAACAGTTAAAACGGACTTAAATAACCTCTGCATAGAGGTCGAAATCACCTGCATCTGTGATCCTAACATCATAAAACTCGCTTGTCTTTAAGTAGGTTTTAGATGCATCTATGAGTACCTCATTATCGACATCGGGTGAGTCAGATTCTGTACGTCCAACAAAATAGCCACCTTCCATTCTATCAATAATGATCTTAAAAGTTTTACCTATTTTTTGCTGGTTCAATTCCCAAGAGATTTGTGATTGAATTTCCATGATTTCATTGGCTCGTTCTTGTTTAACCTCCTCTGGCACATCATCCTTTAAAGTAAAGGCATGGGTATTTTCCTCATGAGAATAGGTAAAACAACCAAGACGCTCAAAACGCATGTCCTTAACCCATTGCTTTAAGATTTGAAAATCTTCATCAGTCTCTCCTGGATAGCCTACTATCAAGGTGGTTCTTATAGCAATGTTTGGCACCATTTCTCTAAACTGCCGTAGCAACCTTGTTGTTTTTTCCTTAGTCGTGCCACGACGCATACTTTTTAATATATTATCTGAAATATGCTGCAAGGGAATATCTAAATACCTACAAATTTTAGGTTCACGATTCATAACTTCCAAAACATCCACAGGAAATCCTGTTGGAAAGGCATAATGCAGACGAATCCACTCAATTCCTTCAACTTTAACCAAAGCCTCAAGAAGCTCGGCTAAATTTCTTTTCTTGTATAAATCCAACCCATAATAGGTTAGATCCTGTGCAATAAGAATAAGTTCCTTAACGCCTTTAGCTGCCAATTTTTCAGCTTCAATAATAACTTCTTCTATAGGTGTACTTCTATGTTTACCACGCATTAAAGGGATGGCACAAAAACTACATGGTCTGTCACAACCTTCTGCGATTTTTAAATAGGCATAATTTTTTGGGGTAGTTGTTAAGCGTTCTCCAATAAGTTCATGCTTATAATCAGCTCCAAGAACCTTCAGTAAACCAGGTAATTCTGTTGTCCCAAAATATTGGTCTACATTAGGTATTTCTTTTTGCAAATCTGGTTTATAGCGCTCCGATAAACATCCGGTCACAAAAACTTTATCGATTTCGCCTTCTTCCTTCTTTTGAACATATTCAAGAATAGTATTGACACTTTCTTCCTTGGCATTGTTAATAAATCCACAAGTATTAATAACCACTACATTGCCTTCTTGTTCATGAACAACTTCTTTACCACTTGCCTTTAACTGCCCCATAAGAACTTCGCTATCGTAAACATTTTTACTACACCCCAGTGTCACCACATTAATTTTGTTCTTTTTAAGCGATTTTGTTCTCATGCCCTTATTTTAAAGCTGCAAAGATACATAAAGGATGTGGATTATAAATTAATTAGTGTTGGACTAGCTAATTCCTTTCTGTAAAAGGTACTATAATACCTTTTTCCAAATAGTTTTTTAAACCATTAAGCAACATGGCCCAACAAAACGAAGCAATCTTAAAATGATCATTGATTTCTTTCCAATCGACATGGCTAAACTCAACATTAGTTTTTCTGTCTATCTCTTCCAAATTAAAACCAAAAGTAGTTGGCAACCAGTCTGTATCACACTTGGTCATCTTAAAATGAATAGACTTATCTGTTTCCAGCTTTAAGATTTTGCAATACCAATCATATTGATCGGTAAAGTTTAGATTATAAGTTTCTCCTAATTTCGCTATACCTGAACTTTTGAGCGTCCACCAATTATCAAGATGTTTCGGTTGTGAAACAGCATGAAAGACTTGCTTTGAAGGTACACTTATATTGAAGTTGTGGTATATTTTGAAACTCATAATCTAAAATTATGAAAAAATATTGATTAAGGGCTAGCACTAAATATGATGCTAATGAGTTTTATTTAAAGAAGGAATCTACAAATTCATATTTGTTAAATACTTGTAAATCGTCAATACCTTCTCCAACCCCTATATATTTTACAGGGATTTTAAACTGGTCACTAATACCTATAACAACTCCTCCTTTAGCAGTACCATCTAATTTGGTCACCGCTAAAGATGTAACTTCGGTAGCCGCAGTAAATTGTTTGGCCTGTTCGAAAGCATTTTGTCCGGTTGAGCCATCTAACACCAATAAGACATCATGTGGGGCATCGGGAATCACTTTTTGCATGACTCGCTTCACTTTAGTAAGCTCGTTCATTAAATTAACTTTGTTATGTAATCGTCCAGCCGTATCTATAATCACCACTTCTGCATCATGGGATACTGCACTTTTAAGGGTGTCGAAAGCCACAGATGCTGGGTCACTCCCCATATTTTGTTTGACTATTGGAACCTCTACACGATCAGCCCAAACCTGTAATTGATCTATAGCAGCTGCCCTAAAGGTATCGGCCGCTCCTAAAACTACTTTTAAACCTTGCTTTTTAAACTGACTGGCTAATTTACCTATGGTTGTTGTTTTACCCACACCATTTACCCCGACCACCATAATAACATAAGGTTTTTTATCTTTTGGAATGGTAAACTCCGATTCTTCTCCAACATTAGTTTCACTCAATAAACCTGCAATTTCTTCACGTAAAATTTGGTTCAACTCCTCAGTTCCTAAATATTTATCTTTGGACACTCGCTTTTCAATACGCTCAATAATTTTAAGCGTTGTTTCCACCCCTACATCACTGCTTACTAAAACCTCTTCCAGATTATCCAAAACCTCATCATCTACTTTAGATTTACCAGCGACAGCTTTACTTAATTTATTAAAAAAACTGGATTTTGATTTTTCCAATCCTTTGTCTAGTGTTTCCTTTTTTTCTGAAGAAAATATTTTTTTAAAAAAACTCATTAAATTAAAGTTTATAATGTTTATGAGTTTAAACGCTTATTTGTATAAACTCTGTTTTACGTTAGGAATTGCAACAAGCTACCATGTACCGACCCTCAACTTGTTTCAGGGTAAGGCGCAGTTTACCATTGTCAATTATTATTCCACAGTTTTTTACTGCTATAATGGCAGTAAATTTACTAAAATATAAGTATAAAAAAAGCTGCTTTCAAAATTGAAAGCAGCTTACTAATATTATGAAGTATGCGACTTATTTCTTGTTTAAATAGTCATTTACTAAATCTGGGCTCATAATAGACTCTACAAACATGTAAGCTCCTGTTTTTGGAGACTTAACCATTTTTATAGCCTTAGTTAATCTTTTAGATCCTGTCTGTAACGATGCTACTGCTTTCTTTGCCATGACTTATTATTTTATCTCTTTGTGAACGGTCATACGCTTAAGGATAGGATTAAACTTTTTAATCTCCATTCTATCTGGCGTATTCTTTTTATTTTTAGTTGTAATGTATCTGGATGTTCCTGGTTGTCCAGATTCTTTATGCTCTGTACATTCTAAGATTACCTGTATTCTATTTCCTTTTTTTGCCATCTTAATTTATTTTAAATACAGCTGTTATTTTAAAAAACCTTTTGATTTTGCTTGTTTAATTGCCGCAGAAATACCTATTCTATTTATAGTTTTTAAAGCAGAAGTAGAAACCTTTAAAGTAATCCATTTATCTTCTTCTGGAATGTAAAAACGTTTCTTAACTAAATTAGCATCAAACTTGCGTTTAGTTCTATTCAATGCATGAGACACATTGTTACCAACCATTGCCTTCTTTCCTGTAAGTTCACAAACTCTTGACATTATTTCTACCTTTAAATTTGTTGTTGTCTAAAAACGAGGTGCAAATATACTAAATCTTTATTTTATAGCAATCTAATTTTTATCAATTTTTAAAAATTTCTTTTTGCAACATTTCCAAAGCTTTTGATACCGCTTTGCCTATTACTTTTGCACGATGATTTCCAAAATTAAATTTTTCGGAGTATACGCCATTTTTTGTTGCTAGAGCAATAAACACAGTACCTACTTCGGCATTGGAGTCTCCTTTGGTGGGTCCTGCGTTTCCCGTAGTTGCAATGGCATAATCTGCTTTATATAATCGTAACACATTCACAGCCATGGTCTGCGCAACTTGTGCACTAACAACGGAATGTTCTTTTATCATTGTTTCTGAAACGCCCAAAACATCTATTTTAGATTGCGTTGAGTAGGTTACCACGCCTCCTTTTAAATATCGTGAAGCACCTGCTATTGAAGTAAACAACTGCGCCAACTTCCCTCCTGTACAACTTTCTGCTATAGCCAAAGATTTTCCTAATGCTGTAAGATTTTTGGCAATAACCGCTTCTTCATTACCATCCTCATCTTCAAAACCAAAAAACTCCTTCTCTATTAAAGGGATTAGCCTACTTATTTGCTCATCGACTTCTTTTTTTAGGTTATGTTCGTCATAACCTCTTGCCGATAAACGCAACCGCATCTTCCCTAAACTTGGTAAATAAGCCAATTTTATATGCTTTGGTAACGCATCTTCCCAGGATTCAATACGATTGGCTAAGGTACTTTCTCCTAATCCGTAAACCAATACCGTTTTATGCAAAATAAAAGGGCAGTGGTATTTGTCCTTTAACCTGGAAATGACATCTTGTGTTAATAAGGCCTTCATTTCGTATGGCACACCCGGCAGTGAAATAAAGGTCTTGTTTTCTTTTTCTAACCACATTCCAGGTGCCGTCCCCAAGGCATTCATCAATACATTGGCTTTTGTAGGCACTAATGCCTGATCCTTATTTACCTGAAGGAGTGTTTGCCTATTGTATTGTTTCCATAATAATTTTATGTTTTTTAAAACGGAAGCATCTAGAATTAACCTATCATTAAAATATTCGGCAATGGTTTTTTTGGTAATGTCATCTTTTGTAGGTCCCAAACCACCCGTAATTATTATTATATCAACATGGTTTTCAGCATCTTTTAAGGCCTGTAAAATATGATCTCTATCATCTTGAATTGAAGTAATTTGATATACAGATACCCCTATTTTATTAAGCTCCTTTGCAATATATGCTGAATTTGTATCAATTACCTGACCAATAAGAAGTTCGTCGCCAATGGTAATTATTTCGGCCAGCATTAGAAATTAAAATCAGACTTTATTTCTGCTAATGCATGATCCACAGCAATTGTAACAATATTGAGTTTCTCGGTAATATCAACATCGATTTTTGTAAACTTTCCCCAATCCTGAACTTCAATTAAATCATCTAAAATACCAAGTTCAAACAAATCAATTGTAGGCTTCATTTTATGTGCCGCCTGATACGCTTCTTGGTAATTTTTTGCAGCGACGGCATCTTTTAAGCGTGCAACATCTTCTGACACTTCCTCCACAAAAGTTTCAGCTAGTGTTAAGATAAAATCCTCGTCGTTATCAGCCAATTCACGTACTCTATATAATTTATAATGTTGTTCCATAATTATTTAACTATTATTGAAAACATTTGTTTGCTTTCTATAAAACCGATTAGTTTATCGTTGGCAACAACTTTGCCTACGCCTGCCGGTGTGCCCGTAAAGATAATATCTCCAATCTTTAAAGTGAAATATTTTGAGATATATTCTATCAATTCATCAATTTTCCAAAGCATATGACCTGTATTTCCATTTTGTACAACAGTATCGTTCTTTTTTAAGGAAAATGAAATGTTGTTTAAATCTTCAAACCCATTTTTATCGACCCATTGACCAATAACAGCTGCACCATCGAAGGACTTTGACTTTTCCCACGGTAGTCCTTTTGATTTCAATTTCGCTTGAAGATCACGTGCAGTAAAATCGATACCCAAGCCAATCTCATTATAATATTTATGGGCAAACTTTTTGTCTATGTATTTACCTATACGGTTTATCTTAACCAATATTTCCACTTCATGGTGCACGTCTTCTGAAAAATCTGGAATAAAAAATGGTTGTTTTTTCAGCAGAATTGAAGTATCAGGCTTTAAAAAGACAACTGGCTCTTCTGGCCTTTCGTTTTCCAGTTCCGCTATATGTTCAGCATAATTTCTTCCTATACAGATAATTTTCATATTGTGGCAGGAATAATAAGTTTTACCTTAATTTGTTATTAAAACTACGCAGCTTTATGGCCGTTAATACTTTTTTTGTATACAACGGAAAATCGGCATTAAGCAACCAGCCAAAATACCCTGGTTCGTTCTCTAAAATTTCGGTTACTAATTTGCCTTTATGCTTTCCAAACGAGAAACATTCTTCTCCTTTTTTATTGAAAACTATAAACCCGGCAAAGTCTGCAAACTTTTTACGAGAACTAAATTCTGCCAAAAATTTGGTGTCATTTTCAATGTCGTCGTACTTAGCTATTTGCGCTTTTAGCACCTCGTATGTGGCCATTGTGTCTGCTTCAGCACTATGGGCATCTTCTAAATTCTTGTCACAATAAAATTTATATGCGGCACTTAAAGTGCGCTGCTCCATTTTATGAAAAATGGTCTGCACATCGATGGTCAATCTATTTTTCATATCGAAATCCAAATCGGCGCGCAACATTTCTTCCGCCAAAAGAGGAATATCGAAACGATTGGAATTAAAGCCCCCTAAATCGGAATCCTTAATCAGGTTATGAACCTCTTTTGCTATTTCCTTGAATGTAGGTTTATCGGCCACATCGGCATCACTTATACCATGTATGGCAGTAACTTCCTTTGGTATTGGCATTTCTGGATTTACTAGCCAGCGATGGCTTTCTTCCTTACCATTTGGATGTACTTTTAAAACCGCAATTTCAACAACACGATCTGTTGTAATGTTTACACCTGTGGTTTCTAAATCGAAAAAGCAGATGGGTTTGGTAAGGTTCAGTGTCATTTTTTAAGGAATTTCGACAAAGATAAACTTTCATGACAGGTATAAAAAGGAAACCCCATTTAATCTTCTATGAGGCCCGTTTATATTTTTTAGGAAATGGTCGATAGGCATAATAGTGAAGCACTTCTTCCAAAGCTGCCTTCAACGCTTTGTTGATGGGCATTAGCTTATGGCCCAATTTATGGTCTATTTGAAACAAGGTTTGGTAGTAATCTGAAAAGATGGGAACATAAACACCTTCATTAATTTGTAAGACCGTTTGATTATAGGCTTCCACCTGACTTTCCTTAATCACCTTACAAGTAATAAGCCTAAGCTTTCCATATTTATCCCTATTGGCGGAAAAGCCAAACAAACGACAAATCAACCCACGGAAATGGTAATCTCCACAACTTCCAGAATTAGTATCGACCAACGAAAGCGGTGTGTAAAGATGGCACCAAGTATTCGTTGTTGTTTTTTGCTGCTCCAACATATCCAAAGCTTTGTGCTCTAAAAACAACTGGAATGCCCATGGCAGGAATTCTAATGGGGAAGCTTCAATATCTGGCTTGGCACAACACTTGCCACAACCTTGAATACAATACAGGCCAAATTGCCCCTTAAACTCGTGCATTTCGTTTTCCAAACGACCAAACAAACGTTCAACAGCACGAACCTTTCTAATAATGGACATATAATGTCAATACCAAAAAAAAAAATTAAATCTCTCTATTTATATCCCAAGCTTCCAAATAATCCTTAACCGCTCTAACAAACTGTCCGCCAAGCGCACCATTCACCACGCGATGATCGTATGAGTGCGATAAAAACATTTTGTAACGGATACCTATGAAATCACCTTCTGAAGTTTCAATTACAGCCGGCACTTTACGTATGGCGCCCAAAGCCAAAATACCTACTTGTGGTTGATTGATTATAGGCGTTCCCATAATACTTCCAAATGTTCCTACATTAGTAACAGTATAAGTTCCTCCTTGTATTTCGTCTGGTTTTAATTGGTTTAACCGAGCGCGATTTGCCAAGTCGTTAACCTGTTTGGTCATGCCCACCAAATTTAGCTGATCGGCATTTTTAATAACGGGCACAATTAAATTCCCATCGTGAAGCGAAGCCGCCATTCCCAAGTTGATGTTTTTCTTCTTAATGATAGTATCTCCTTTAACGGAGATATTCATCATAGGAAAATCTCTTAAAGCCTTCGCTATGGCCTCCATGAATATTGGTGTAAAGGTTAGGTTTTCGCCTTCGCGTTTCATGAAGGTATCCTTAACCTTTTTTCTCCAATTCCAAATTTTGGAAACATCGGCCTCTATAAAACTTTGCACATGGGCAGAAGTTTGAACAGACTCTATCATGTGATGGGCAATGAGTTTACCCATTCGGGTCATTTCTATAATTTCATCCTCTCCACTTGTAACTAATGGTGTATTAGAAGCTTTAGGCATTTGAATTGGGGCAACTGGAACAACAGGCTTCTGCTCTTGCGGTATTTCCCGAGATTTGCTTCCCCTGTTTTCAATATAATCTAAAATATCGTTTTTGGTGACACGTCCGTCTTTTCCAGTTCCCTTAATAGCATCTAGTTCTTCTTGCAATACACCTTCTTCTTTAGCAATATTTTTAACCAATGGTGAATAAAAACGGGAATCATTCGAGGTAACGGCAGAGCTAACAGTCTCTCTGGCGATAGATATCGCTTGCTCTACTTGTTCAACGACTTGATTAGTTTCCATTATTTCTGTAGCAATAGACGACGTGGATGGGATATCTTCACCTTCGGTCTCTATAATTGCCAAAACGTCTCCCACTGGAACAACATCATCTACATCAAAACGTTTTTCAAGTAAAACTCCTTCTACTTCACTTGGCACTTCACTATCTACCTTATCGGTAGCAATTTCAACAACTGCCTCGTCCAACTCAATTGTATCTCCAACTTCTTTTAACCAAGAGGTTATGGTTGCCTCTGCAACACTCTCTCCCATTTTTGGTAACCTAAGCTCAAACTTTGCCATATATTTAACGTAATGCTCGTTTTTATAATTTCCTTTGCAAAATTAATAAAAAACCACAGCTTTGTTTAATTATTCTCCACAAAAACTTTCTATCAAATTCTACGATTAGCCATAGTTAGCAACCTTATAGTCTATTTCAAGTGATTGTAACATTTTTTCAAATCGCATGTTAGGATTAACAATAATATTTCTTTTCGAAATCTTAATTAAAGGCAAATCATCAACATGATCTGTAATTAAAAGATCAACAGAATGCAATCCCTTAGTTTTCAAATAACTTAAAACATTTTCCTTTTTATTTTCTTTTGAATTTTCATATTCTTTATGATATCTTGAATTTGGATTTTTTGTAGCTATACAAACATCAAGTCCCTGTTCTTTTGCTATTATTCTTGAATAAGTTTCTGGGGCTGCAGTTGCCAAAACTTTCAAGTTATATTTTTGCATATGTGATGCTAGGATATTGCGCTTATAAACAAATAAAGAATTAACAAAATCGGTCTTATCTATATAAGATTTATTAGCAATAAAGCTTAGGAAATAGAACTTTAATTTAGCATGACCAATGATTCTAATTAACCTCGCCAGAATTAAAAACAGTATTTGAAAAGATAGAATTATATCGAAATTCATCATGCTACGTATCCATACGTATTTAATAAATTGATGAAAAGTATTGGTCGCATAGAGCGTTCCATCTAAATCAACTACTAAAACTCTAATTTTCAAGATCTTTTCCTTTATAGTCTTTAGACCACGGGAATCTAACCAAGACGTTTTTATATAAAAAATAATCCGGTTTAATTATTGACTTTTCTATAGTCCATGACAAAACAGCGGTTTTGACAGCAGCTTTCGGAAATTGTTTTTCTAAACTGCGCTTTATTAAAAACATTGTTTTTCCAGTATCTATTGCATCATCAATAATAAGTATATTCTTTAAATCTAAATTAAGGTCAATATTAATTTTAATCGTTTTCTTCGATAGGCAATTTAAGTTAATTTTACTTAATGATTTTTTTGCTCTTTTAGATTCATATTTTCTTAATTCATCCAAAATTGAGTAAGGTAAAATTTTCATTAAAAACTTAAAAACAAAATTCTTTTTTAAGCCTTCTCCTTTTCTTTGTAATATAATAGAGTAATAAGTTACCTTATTGAATTCTCCTCTTGTTCTAAACGCATCTCCAAAATAAGTTCCAGCATTTTTTATTTGAACAATAACATCTGGCACAAAATCAATGCTTTCGAAAATCTCATCGACCTTTTTCAAAAAATCAGCATTGTTTAATGTTATCACTCGCATCAATTGAAAATTTTATTTTTTAAACATAAGATTTTAATCCTTTACATTTATATTAATACTTAAAAACCCCAATTTATAAAAATCAAATAATGTAAGGTTTACGTAGCCTTTTGAAAAAGCATACCTCATTACCGGTTTTAAAACATCAAACAAAAAAGCAAATACATCTTTATATTTGTAGTATTTATAATAGAACCTTAGTAACTTAACATCATCAATAAACTCTTTATCGTAATTTATAAACTTAAGTATATTAACCAAGTTAAGTATTGATTTTTCAACACTAAGAATATAATCTAGGTTAGTTTCCAAGTCTCCATTCAAAACTGGGTTATAAATATGAGAAACCATAATACCTGCTTTTTTTAATTGAAAACCAAATAATGTATCTTCATGACCATAGGCATAAATCCTTTCATCGAATTGAACTATTTCAAAAACATTTTTGCTCACAACAAAGTTATTTGTCATGAAAGACCTGTTAGGGTATTTACTTCTAACATCATAGGGCTTTGATTCTTTATAAACTCCATATTTCCATCTTAACATCTTATTCCTTGCCGGCTTCTCTTTTGGATATATTCTACCTCCACATATTACCGAGACATTAGAAAGTTTAATTGATTTTACATAGATTTCTAAAAAATCTAATCTTGGAATAAAAGAATCACAATCCAAAAAAAGCAAATACTCATATTTCGTGAATTCCAGAAACTTGTTTCTTATAACTGCTCTGCCTAAATTATTTTTAAGCTTTATATAAGTATGCTTGGAACACTCTTTGTCATTTAAGGATTTAAAATAAGGGTTTGAACAATCATCAATTAGTATAATTTCAGATGGAACATCTAATCGCTTAGATTGAAGATTTAACTCCACTAGTAGATTTGTAACATCAAAATTATAAATTGGAACACAAATTGAAATCATAAAAAATAGACAAGTATATTGGCTTACAACTTCAACGACGATTCAAACGGCACCCTGTTTAAAATACTTCTTCCTAAAGTAATCTCGTCTGCATATTCTAATTCGTCACCAACTGAAATTCCTCTTGCTATTGTAGAAACAGCGATATCACAATCCTGTATTTGCTTATAAACATAAAAATTGGTTGTATCCCCTTCCATTGTAGAGCTTAAAGCAAAAATCAATTCCTTGACCAAACCTTTTTTAACCTTCTCTACTAAAGGTTCTATGTTCAAATCATGAGGACCTATACCATCCATTGGAGAAATTTTACCTCCCAAAACATGGTAAACACCTTTAAAAGAACCCGTATTTTCAATAGCCATGACATCACGAACATCCTCAACCACACATACAATCTCTTTATTTCTTTTAGTGCTTTTACATATTTCACAAAATTCTTCATCGCTTATATTATTACAAGATCTACAAAACTTTATTTCATTGCGCATAATTTGTAGAGCATTAGTGAGAGTCTGTGTTTGCTCTTTGGGCTGTCTAAGTATATGTAAAACCAAACGCAATGCCGTGCGCTTTCCTATACCAGGTAGTTGCGCTACTTCATTTACTGCATTTTCAAGTAATTTCGATGAAAAGTCCATTGTTGCTAAAGTACTATTTAGACGGTAATTTCATGTGTTAATATTTATTTTTTTTCAAAGGACAAACTTATACTTCACCCTAAACAAACATGTAACACGAAATTACTATTCCTGTTTTACATCTAATGTTTAGTAATGGATGCTTTATTGGTTTAATCTCACCTTTTGAACAAAAAATACTTAAGCTTTAGATTTTGAATATTAATAGTTGTAATTTAAAACCTTGAATATATATACTATATGACTACAACACAAATAATCTTATTAATATTAGCATACTTTGGGGTGTTAATCCTTATATCCTATTTTACCGGTAAAGAAGATTCTAACGATGCCTTTTTTAAGGCCAATAAATCGGCTCCTTGGTATTTGGTTGCCTTTGGTATGATTGGCGCTTCACTTTCTGGTGTCACATTCATTTCGGTTCCAGGTGCTGTTGAAGCCAAACAATTTGGATATTTACAAGTTGTTTTTGGGTATTTTTTCGGGTATTTAATTATTGCTTATGTATTATTGCCAATTTATTATAAGTTAAATTTAACTTCTATTTACACTTATCTTAAGGACCGATTTGGCAATACCAGTTACAAAACAGGATCTGTTGCCTTTTTAATCTCCAGAACTGTTGGAGCCGCTTTTAGATTGTTTTTGGTCTCCAAAGTGCTTCAGCTTTTAATTTTTGACCAATACCATATACCTTTTACAGTTACGGTAATAATTACCATTGCACTTATTTGGCTATATACCTTTAAAGGTGGCATTAAGACCATTATTTTTACTGATACACTTCAAACGCTTTTTATGCTCATATCGGTTGTAGTTGCTATTGCTTTTTTAGCTTCTGCATTAGATTTAAACAGTATTTCAGAAATATATGCAAATATTAAGGGTAGCTCTATGAGCAAAACCTTTTTCCTTGATGATGTTAATGATGCCCAATATTTTATAAAAAGTTTTTTAGCTGGTATGTTCATTACAATAACCATGACTGGACTTGACCAAGATATGATGCAAAAGAATCTAACCTGCAAAAACTTAAAAGAAGCTCAAAAGAATATGGTTTCCTTTAGCATCGTACTCATTTTTGTAAATGTCCTGTTTTTAGTCTTGGGGCTGATGCTTACCCAATATGCCGATATGCATAATATAACCGAAAGAAAAGACGATTTGTTTCCAACCATAGCCATGTTGCCAGAAATTGGCATAATGACTTCAGCATTCTTCCTTTTAGGCTTAATTGCTGCAGCCTATTCCAGTGCAGATTCTGCATTAACCTCATTAACAACCTCTTTCTGTATAGACATAATTGAACTGGATAAAAAACCTAAAGAGTCACAAAAAAAAGTTAGAAAACGTGCCCATATTTTCATAAGTCTTGTATTGGTTGTAATTATCGTACTATTTGACACTATTTTTAAAGATGTTTCGGTTATTTGGGAACTGTTTAAAGCCGCTGGTTATACTTACGGGCCATTATTAGGCCTATTTGCATATGGTATTTTTACCAAAGCAGAGCTCAAAGATAAATACGTTTGGATTATTGCCATCATCGCTCCTATTGTATCTTATTTAATAAATACTTACTCAATAGATTTACTAAATGGTTACCAAATTGGATTCGAAATTTTAATTATAAACGGCCTCCTCACCTTTTTTGGCCTAATACTGATTCGTAGCAAGCAGGACTAAAGTACAGGACGCTTCATACGAAATATTGTTTGCTTTTAGAATGTCATAGAATTCTGGATTTTCTGTCCCTGGATTAAATATTACGCGTTCAGGCTTTAATGAAACAATATAATTGTAAAATGTTTTTTGTCTTTTAGGGTTTAAATATATGGTTACCGTATGTACATTGTCATAAAGCTCTAATTCAGTTTTTATTTTAATATTACCTATATTACCTTCTCTCTTCCCAAATGCCAACACATCAATACCATTAGCCACCAATCGTTGAACCGCATAATTACTATACCTGTTAGGTTTTAAGGATGCTCCAAAAACCAGTGTCCTTTTAATCATTTGTTAAGATAAAGTTAATTGGATATAAATGTAGTAACATAAATCCATATTTGGCGTCTACTATTCAAACATCAATCAAAAAATAATTAATTATAATGAAAAGACTATTCTTTTTATGTGCTATACTTTGGTCTTTAATCGCACAAGCCCACAAAATAGATCCTGAAAAAGATATCGACAAAACTGGCTCTATTACTGGTGTTGTATTAGATGCCAACCTAAAGCAACCTTTAACTTATGTTAATGTAATAGTAACCAACTCAAACGGTGAAACATTAACCGGAGGCATTACGAACGACGAAGGTACTTTTGAAATTAAAAAAATAGCTGAAGGCAATATTATTCTTAATATACAATATATAGGTTATAAAACTATTAAAAAGAATCTGAAAATAGGAAGAGGTAATTATAAAATAGACTTAGGCAATATCTATTTAGAAGAAGAAGTCGAAGGTTTGGATGAAGTTACTGTTGTAGCCGAAGTCTCCACCATACAACAAAAAGTAGACAGAAAAGTAATTACAATAGGCAAGGACTTAGCAGCAAGCGGAACAGCATCCGAACTCATGATAGGAATTCCATCAGTTGGCGTCGACGCGCAAACTGGTGATATTAGCTTACGTGGCAACTCAAACGTACAGGTTATGGTAGACGGTAAATTATCTACTATTCCTACTGCTCAATTGCTAAAGCAAATTCCTTCAACAGCTATTAAGTCTATTGAATTAATCACCAATCCTTCAGCCAAATATAACCCTGAAGGCATGAGCGGCATCATTAATATCGTGCTGCATAAAAACACGATGATGGGGCTTAATGGTAATATAAATACTAGTCTTACCTATGAAAAAGAGTCTAAATTCAATAGTGCCCTTAATATAAATTACAGAAATGGAAAGTTAAATTTTTTTGGCAGCTATAGTAATAATATTTCTAAAAACAGGAATAATGGCAATGTGTTCAGTCCTGAAAACAACTCAGAACAATTCTTTAAAACTTTAGATAAAAGGGAAAACCACCAATATAAAGTTGGTGTCGATGTTTATTTAAATGACCAGCACACCATTTCTGTTTTCACCAACCAAAATATATCCAATAATAATACAGCAGGTAAGACAAATGTCATATTCTATAACAACACATCATTTAGCCAAGACCAGATTTTTACCAACATTGGAGATAATACCTCTTTTCAATATAATTTTGATTATAAAATTAATTTTGCAAAAGAAGGTTCTAATATAGAATTGGAAATAGACCATAACACCTACAATGGTGAAAACCCCGTGTTTTTTGATCAAATTGCAGGACCCTTAAGCGATTATATAGACTTCAATGATACCAAACGTAGCAATACCACTATTGACTTAGACTATGTAAATCCTTTATCTGAAAATTCAAAGTTAGAATTGGGTTTACAAGCACGATTATTCAATACCGATATTGTTTATGCTTCAACTGGTGAATCCTATAACGAATTTGGAGATTTAGCGCCTACACCTAGTACAAATTTTGATTACACTAGAGATATTTATTCCGCTTATGCCACCTATAGTAAAAAATTGGATAAATGGACTTATCAAATAGGGGCTAGACTTGAAAATGTTAATGTTGATGCTATTGCGCTTCAACAGGATGTATTAACAAATGAAGTTACAGAAATAGGATTCGACAATGATTATTTTCAAGTATATCCTTCTTTATTTATAACGCATTCACCTTCTGGCAAAAATTCTTATCAATTTAGTTATAGCCGCCGTGTAGACCGACCAGGCATTGGTCAGGTAAACCCTATTAAAGAATGGAGTGCACCTTTAATATCTTCTTATGGAAAACAAGATTTGGAACCTCAATTCACCAACTCTATTGAATTAAACTATACTAGAAACTTAAACAACAGAAAAGGTAGCATAACTGCTGGTTTATTCTATCGTGCCATATCCAATGAAATCAATAGAGTACTATTTGTAGATCGAACCGATGTTACTTCTGGTCGTGTAATTTTAAGCCACGATAATTTTGACAATACTTCTGCTTTTGGAATTGAAATATCTAGTAACTACAGGCCTTTTAAATGGTGGAGTATTAATAGTAGTTTCGACTTATACTCACAAACCCAAAAAGGAATTGCTGAAAACATTAAAGATGGTGTTCTTTTAGAAAATGCAACTATATCCGATATTGAAACTAATGTAACCGAAGTTGATAATGCAGCTTGGAATTTAAGAATGTTCAACAATTTTAGTCTTAACCAAAAATTAACGCTTACAGCTTTTGGGTTTTACAGAGGTGAAAATAAATCGCTACAATTTGATGTTAACCCCATGTATTTTGTTAATCTAGGCATGCGCTATAGTTTCCTTGAAGACAACCGAGCCACTTTTGGATTTAATTACAATGATATTTTCAATACTATGAAATTTAGTTTTGATGGTCAAAGACCATATCCTTCTAAAGGTACTTTTAACTGGGAAAGCAACACTTGGAGCGTTAGTTTGAACTACAGGTTTGGTGGCGGAAAGTATCGTGCTAAATCTCGAAAAACAAGAGAGGACAATATTAAATCAAATAACAGAGGGTTCCTGTAAAACATAAATTCATTCACTAAAAGTGTCCATAAGCCATATGGGCACTTTTTTCTTTTTTTTTTCACTACCGCACAATAAAAAATATTATTGTACGTTATAGAAATGTACCAAGCGAAGTTAATTATTTAGAGTTAGTCACCTAAAAGAAAAATTCGTATGACAAAGAGTACTAAATTTTAAAAACCCGGGAGTAATGGATTCCGGGTTTTTTTGTTAAATTTTGTTAATACTGCAATATTTCACAAACTTTTACGTCTAATATATATACTTCACGAAATTTTTAGTGTTAGTTGGAGTTGATTAATAGCTAAAAAAACCTGAAACTACCGTTTCAGGTTTTTTGATTTTTACAAATATATGCTACCATTTTAAGATCACACTTCCCCAAGTAAACCCGCTTCCAAATGCAGCTAAAACAACAGTATCCCCCTCTTTGATCTTTCCTTCTTCCCATGCCTCAGTTAAGGCAATTACCACTGAAGCCGCCGTAGTATTTCCATATTTTTGGATGTTATTAAACACTTGGTCGTCCAGCAGACCAAACTTCTTTTGAATAAACTGGGAAATTCTAAGATTGGCTTGATGCGGTATTAACATGTCTATATCTTCTTTCTTCAAATTATTAGCGTGTAACCCTTCTACAATAGCCTCACTAAAACGAACAACAGCATGCTTAAATACAAATGTCCCATTCATATAAGGATAATAAGAGGTATCGTCTGGATTATTGGCCTCTAAAATTTCCGGCACCCAGTGTTTTATGCTAGGACCTGCCACGATAAGTTCTTCGGCATATTTACCTTCTGAATGTAAATGTGAAGATAATATCCCTTTTGTATTATCCTCTGTTCTACTTAATACAGCGGCACCAGCGCCATCACCAAAAATAACAGTAACCCCTCTTCCCCTTGTAGTTTTATCGAGTCCTCCCGAATGATATTCTGCCCCTATAACCAAAATATTTTTATACATACCCGTTTTTATAAATTGGTCAGCAACCGCAACAGCATAAACAAAGCCGGTACACTGGTTTCGAACATCCAAAGCTCCAACCGTTGGCATATCCAGCATATCTTGTATTTGCACCCCACAGCCTGGAAAATAATAGTCTGGACTTAATGTCGCAAAGACAATAAAATCAATATCATCCTTAGTCAATCCTGAACGTTCAATGGCAATCTTAGCCGCCTTTGCTCCCATAACTGCCGATGTGTCCTCACTGCCATCCTTTATCCATCGACGCTCATTAATTCCTGTCCGTTCCTGTATCCATTCGTCACTGGTATCCATCATTTTAGATAAATCGTCGTTAGTCACCACATTATCAGGGACATATTTTCCTAAACCTATTATTCTAGAGTTGTACATAGCCAATTATTTTAAGCAATACAAATTACGATAACTGTTATTAAATTCCAATTATATAAATTCAAATTCCAAAACACTTAACATCTGGACATATGTTCTTGAATTTTGTGTTTTATAGTTTTAAAAATTATATTTAAAAGAAAGATTGTGTCAGTTTGTCACTTTTATTGACTTGGTATTTTTTTTGACTAAATTTTTAAGACGAATTAAAATTTTAAGTTGAATGGTTTTCCGCAAAGGTGGAAAAGAAAAATAGACAAACATTATGACAAAAGGAAACATTAATGTATCGGTAGAAAACATCTTCCCGCTCATTAAAAAATTCTTATACAGCGATCACGAAATCTTTTTACGTGAACTTATTAGTAATGCTACAGATGCCACATTAAAACTAAAGCACCTTACTAATGTTGGCGATGCCAAAATTGAATATGGCAGCCCAAAGATTGAAATTAAAATTGATAAAAAAGGCAAAAAGCTACACATCATCGATCAAGGTTTGGGGATGACGACCGAAGAAGTTGAAAAGTACATTAATGAAGTAGCTTTTTCTGGTGCCGAAGAATTTTTAGACAAATACAAGGATTCTGCTAAAGACACTGGCATTATCGGTCATTTTGGTTTAGGGTTTTACTCTGCTTTTATGGTAGCAAATAAAGTAGAAATCATTACCAAATCATACAAAGATGAGCCAGCTGCCCACTGGACTTGCGATGGCTCTCCCGAGTTTACTTTAGAACCACACGACAAGACCGAAAGAGGAACCGAAATCATTCTTCATATATCTGATGATGAAAAAGAGTTTTTAGAAGAATCCCGTATTCGCGAGTTATTGTTAAAATATAATAAGTTCATGCCTATCCCTATTAAATTTGGAACCAAGGAAATAAATGACCCTGAGCATGAACCGCAAACCATAACCGACAAAGACGGTAAGGAAACAAAAGAACCACATAAAAAAATAAAGGTTGACGATATTATAAACAATCCAAACCCTGCATGGACCAAACAGCCGACCGATTTAAAGGATGACGATTACAAAAACTTCTACAGGGAATTGTACCCTATGCAGTTTGAGGAGCCTTTGTTCAATATTCATTTAAACGTGGACTACCCGTTCAACCTAACTGGGATATTATATTTCCCTAAAATGACTAACGACCTTAACATACAAAAAGATCGTATTCAACTATACCAAAATCAGGTATTTGTAACCGACAATGTAGAAGGCATTGTGCCTGAATTCTTGACTATGCTGCGTGGTGTCATTGATTCACCAGATATCCCACTTAACGTATCTCGTTCCTACCTGCAAGCCGATGGGGCCGTTAAAAAGATTTCATCTTATATAACGCGTAAAGTGGCCGATAAGTTAAAATCGTTGTTCAATAACAATCGTGAAGATTTCGAAAAGAAGTGGGACGATATTAAAATTGTTATTGAATACGGTATGCTTTCGGAAGAAAAATTCTTTGAAAAAGCTGATGCTTTTGCCCTATACCCAACAGTTGATGGCAAGTACTATACTTACGAAGAACTTTACAATAAGATTAAAGCAAACCAAACCGATAAAGATGACAAACTGATAATTCTTTATGCAGCCGATAGGGATGCACAACACAGTTACATAGAAGCTGCAAAAGCCAAAGGCTATGAGGTATTGTTATTGGATTCGCCAATAGTGTCCCATCTAATGCAAAAATTGGAAACTACTAAGGAGAAAATCTCTTTTGCCCGTGTAGATGCAGATCATATTGACAATTTGATCAAGAAGGACGACACAACTATTTCTAAATTAGATGATGACCAAAAGAAAGCCTTAGATGAGTTATTGAAAGAAGTCATTCCTTCAGAAAAATTCATGGTACAACTCGAGGCTATGGATAGTAACGCATCGCCATTTATAATAACACAACCCGAGTTCATGCGACGTATGAAGGAAATGCAACAAACCGGTGGCGGTGGTATGTTTGGCATGGGTGGTATGCCAGAAATGTACAATTTGGTAGTGAACACCAATCATGATTTGGTAAGCGAAATTTTAAATACCAAAACCAAAAAGAAACAAGAACGTTTAATAAACCAAAGTTTAGACTTGGCCCGCTTGTCACAGGGCTTACTTAAGGGAGAAGAATTGACCAACTTTATTAAGCGCAGTTACGACATGATAAAATAAATGTCATTGCGTGGCTCCATAGTATAAGGAGTCGTAGCAATCTTTTTATAAATTTCTAAACCACTTTGTTTAACAAGGTGGTTTTTGTTTTGGTAGATAATTGACTTTGAAAAATTTTCAACTATCTTCGTTTAACTACCAATAAACAACAGTATAACGTTTTTTATTTTAAAGTTAAACGACCCATGATAATAACCTCTACCAATATTGCCAAACCAACCACCATCAACTGGCAAGGGAAGCAAGTCACTACGGGTATTTATAAAACGCCCACCCATGACCCCATTTACCTTGGCAAAAATGACGTGGCACAAGACGAAGTGACCGATAGAAGGTATCACGGTGGTGAGTTTAAGGCCTGTTACCTGTTTTCGGCAAATCAATACCCCTACTGGAAAAGCTTATACCCAAACTTAAACTGGAATTGGGGTATGTTTGGAGAAAACCTAACGGTTGAAGGTCTTGACGAAACCCAAATACAGGTTGCCGATATCTATAAAGTAGGTGGCGCCCTCATACAAATTACCCAGCCACGAGAACCTTGTTTTAAATTGGGTGTTAAGTTTGGCTCGCAAAAGGTAGTTAAACAATATATCGCATACGGCTATTCTGGCACTTATGTTCGAGTGCTGGAAGAAGGAAATGTTAAAACTGGCGACGAATTTACTTTAGTAAAGCAAGCGAACAATAGCTTAAGTATTTATGATCTTAACCATTTGTTGTTTGCCAAGACCAAAGACAAAACCCTTTTAGAATTAGCTATAAACAATGAGGCGTTGCCCTTAAAAAAGCGTGAAAAATTAAAGGCTTTTTTATAATCTTCCAACTATGTGTCAAATCGTTTATCTAAATGGTGTTTTAAAATAGGAACCTGAATGCTTAGCATTAATCCAAAAAGCACAATGCTATACGTTACTGTTTTGGAATATTTAAAGTCTGGCAAATAATTAGAAGGTAAACTAAAATCTAATGTTCCAAACCAGCCCAATCCTTCTGTCTGATTTGCAAAAAACAAGACATAAAAAAATACAATTAAAAATAAACCTATAACAAAAGACCACACGGTTTTAGATATTAAGGGTCTATACACGGTAGCTTTATTTTTAGCTATGGCATTCACATTTGCGATCACTGTATTAGTAAAATCAAATGACGGTTTCTCAATACTACTGTCCTTAATTACTTTTTTGGTTAAATCATCTAAATAGTTATCGGCGTTCTCTTTCATAATCTTCGATTAATTCTGGTTCTAATTGTTGTCTTAAAATAGTTGCTATTTTTTTTCGGCTTCTAAACAATTTCACTTTTACGTTATTGGGTGTTAATCCAATCGTTTTAGATATTTCCTCCAAGGTCAATTCTTCATAGTAATACAATGTTAGCAAAAAGGCATCATCACTTGGCAACATATCCAAACATTTTTTAATGGCTTGCTTCTTTTCTTCGTTTTCTAATTTTCCTAAGGCATTGTCAATTGTTTTCACTTCATGGGCTGTAAATTCATTGATGACTACATTATTTAATTTATTTTTGTTTTTCTTTAATCGATCTAAACTGGTATTATATGCTATTTTATAAATCCATGTAGAAAATTTAGAATCCCCTTTAAATCTATTCAGTGATTTATAGACTTTAATAAAAGTGTCCTGAGCCACTTCTTCGGCCTCTTCCCTGTTTTTAAGCATTCTAAGGGTTAAGGTAAACACCAAGTCCTTATAACGATTTACCAAAACGGTAAACGCATTGGTATCGCCTTCAATAATTTGTTTAATATAATATTGATCGTCGTTGTTGGTCATTTTTTATGTAAGACGACAACCCTTTTCTTTAGGTTACAGAATACCTTAAAAATATTTAAGAAAAAGTGTAACCAAAATGAAACAACTGCCGTCATAGTTACAAACACATTAAAATTAATCAATTAAAAACAAACAATTATGGCTGAAGTATTAATTCCAATTAGTTTTTTTCTAGCAGTTTTCGGTGTATTCTACCTTTATTTATCTACAAGAAACAAAGAACGTTTAGCTCTTATCGATAAAGGTGCTGATGCTAGTATCTTTGTTAGTGGCAAAAAACGCACTCTAACCGTCTGGAAAGCATTATTCTTAAATCTTGCCTTACTGCTAATGGGCATAGGAACTGGTATATTCATTTCCGGACTATTAACAATGTTTGGAATGGATCCCGATATTTCCCAACCTGGTGCCATCACCTTTATGGCAGGTTTAGGATTATTAACTGGCTTTAATATGAGCAAGAATTTAGACAAAGAATAAAGCAACAACATCAATCAAAAAACACAAAAACCTGTTTTATTTCTATGAAAACAGGTTTTTTTATTCTATAGGAAAATCGAAATAAGTATTAGGGTATGGTTCATTTCGCAAGGTAAAGTGCCACCATTCTTTGGGATAGTTCCTAAAACCGTGCTTTTTCATAACCACTTGCAAAAGCTGCCTATTTGCTTTTTGTTTGTCGGTTAACTTTTTATAATCGACCCAAGATATTTCTCCAAAAAAATCGTAAGGGCTTCCCATATCCAATGGTTTACCTGTATTACCATCAATTATAGTTAAATCGACCGTACTTCCTCGACTATGTCCTGATCTTGATGCAATGTAACCCTCTTTAAATAAACTCCTCTTTTTAACATCAGGGTAAAAAATATGTTTATTAATAGTATCGTTTAATTTTCTTGCCCATTTCACAAAATGATTAACAGCTTGCTGTGGTCTATAACCATCATAAACTTTTAAACATAAATTTTTTAGCTGCAATTCATTTTGTACCTGTTTCAAAGCTTCAGCAGTTTGTTTGGTTAAAACCAGCTTATTGGATGTGTACCCCGTTATAGGTTTGCCTACAAAATTATTCGTGCCAAAATATCGCAATTCAACATCTAAATTGGGAATAATGGTTTTAGCATCAACAAATCCTTCCGGCAATTGAGCGATAGAAAAACCATAAATAAACAAAAACAGGTATAATATAAGATGCTTCATTAAAAGCTAAATTATGCAAAATAAAAGTAGGAAATATTAAGGCACAAAAAAACCGGGTTCCCTCAAACCCGGTTCTCTTTTAATTTGCTTAATTCATGAAGTAGATTTAGGGTCTCTATATCAACATCATAATGCAAATATTAATTAATTAATCCATTGAACTAAAAAGTATGTTATTTAGTACACTTCAAAAGTAAAAATATAAATCAAACTAAACGACTAAAAACATATATTATCGATTAAATACACTTTTTTTTAACATTAAAAGCTGTATTGTCATGTATTATCGATGAAATACATATTTACAACAAATAATAATGTTTAATCATTAGACATGAACTTGAGCAACTGATACACTAAAAACCAAACTAAAACAGTTACTAATTAATGGTATTATTGAATTATATTTACCTAAAATTTAGCTATGACTTTTAGATTATTAGTTTTTATGTTTTTTACTCAAGGTTTCCTTTTTCCTCAAACAGAGACCTTCACAGAAAAAAACCTTGTTATAAATAGACATATTGATGGCACATTAACCTCACCTGCTAACAACACAGACCATTTAGCTATTATTATTGGTGGTTCTGGACCAACCGACAGAGATGGCAACCAAAACTTTCTAAAAAATAATGCACTTAAAAAACTGGCCTATGAGTTAGCTAAAAATGGGGTTGCCACTTTTAGATACGATAAGCGTATTGTTAAACAAATCAGACTTAGAAGCATAGACCCCAATATAATGTTTGATGACTTTGTAGAAGATGCTATTGCTGCCATTAACTATTTTACTTCTAAGAAAATCTACAATAAAATATATATTATTGGACACAGTCAAGGCAGTTTGGTAGGTATATTAGCTTCAAAGAACAATGTACACGGCTTTATCTCGTTGGCTGGAGCTGGACAAAATATAGGAGATGTGCTTATCGAACAAATCAGTAAAACAGCTCCCCAATTTTCCGATCAATCCATATCCATAATCAATAATCTAAAAAAGGGTAAGCTGGTGAATAATTATCCTGATGCATTAACCTCAATTTTCAAAGAAGACATTCAGCTATTTATGATAAATTGGATGCAATACAATCCTTCCGAATCTATTAAAACCCTAAAAATACCTATATTAATAATTAATGGATCTAAAGATTTACAAGTAAGTATAAATGAAGCCAATATGCTAAAAGAAGCTATGCCAGATGCTTCTTTAAAAATTATTCAAGATATGAACCATGTACTGGTTATGATAGCTGGAGATGATCTTGAAAATTCAAAATCTTATAACGAGCCTAATAGAAAGGTTTCTGAAGAACTCATAGAGCACA
This sequence comes from Aestuariivivens sp. NBU2969, assembly GCF_019931125.1. Classification (NCBI taxonomy): domain Bacteria; kingdom Pseudomonadati; phylum Bacteroidota; class Flavobacteriia; order Flavobacteriales; family Flavobacteriaceae; genus Aestuariivivens; species Aestuariivivens sp. NBU2969. The sequence continues at coordinate 10,485 of NZ_JAIOUU010000024.1, read as the reverse complement.
TTGTAACATTCATAGAATCAAATAAATAATGTGCATTACAGCGAAATTTTTCATTTTAAAGTAAAAAACTACAGCTTATCGTAATTTCATTAGTTTTTTGGTGTTTAATTATATATTACTAGCAATTATTACCAAATCTATAACATAATGAAAGCTATATACCTACTATTAGCCTTATGTATTTATTTTAATTCTTCAACATTAGTGTTTTCGCAAGACTATGTTCTTGGATTAAAAGCTGGGCTAAATACTAATACAATTGGAGATATAAATTCGAGGGGCGGATCGATTGCAGTTGGCAAGGCCGACGAAGTTTTTTCTCCTAAAAAAAACATTGGATATCAAATTGGAGGTTATTTTAACGCCGAACTTAAAGGCTTCTTTATCAGACCTGAATTAAATTATGTGTCTTTAGAAAACCATTATGATTTTCCAAACAGAGCATCGAAATGGACGGCAACAAAATTTGAAATACCCATACTATTTGGATTGGAGATTGCAAAACCTGTCTCAATATACGCCGGCCCAAGTTTTAATTTCTTTAGTAATATACAGCTAGAAGGTGTACAGGTAACATCATATAGTAATGGCGGTCCGGATATAGAAAAAAACACAACAAGTTTAAATTTTGGAATTTTAGCACGATATAACCGGTTTAGTATTGATTTAAGATATGAAATAGGTACAAAAGCCACTCAAGAAGAACTTCTGGATATCAATCATAGTGCTTATGGAGTTAACTTAGCCGATTTAAGATCTTATACTCCTAAGACATTGAGTCTAAGTTTCTCTGTAGATATTTTTAGAACAGATGGTACCAGCATTGCAGACCTATTTAAAAGTAACGACAAATGCGGTTGTCCTTACAAAAAGTAAAACAGAAAGCATAAAAAAAGCATCCAAGAAAGGATGCTTTTTTACTAACTAACCAACCAAAAATATGATTTACAATCTAAAGTTTAAAGTAACCACTCAATAAACTTATTTATAGAATGTAACATTTAACAAATAACAACTATCGTGCCAAACTTTAAAATATTTGTTTTATCATTCAAAAACCCCTAATCTTTTTTAATTGTAAACTATTTGGTATTTTGTAGCACAAACTATGAAATCCATGGAAAACACACCTTTAATCACTAATGACGCTATTGTTTTTGGCATTTTAATATTATGCCTTGGCTTTGTATTTTTCACAGAATCCAAAAAATCTGGTTTTTGGCATAAGTTTTACAAAATAGTCCCTGGACTTTTAATGTGTTATCTACTACCGGCCATCTTCAGTTCTTTTGGAGTTATTTCGCCTGAAGAAACTAAAACGTATTTCGTCGCCAGTCGATATTTACTCCCCGCCTCTTTAGTTCTTCTAACCATTAGTGTTGATTTAAAAGCTGTTTTCAATTTGGGGTGGCGTGCATTGGTTATGTTCCTTACAGGTACAATGGGTATTATTATAGGTGGTCCATTAGCCATTTTGCTTATATCCACATTTTCTCCAGACACTGTTGGAGGTGTGGGTTTTGATGCCGTTTGGCGTGGTTTGGCAACCTTGGCTGGAAGCTGGATAGGCGGCGGTGCCAACCAAGCAGCGATGCTTGAAATCTATCAGTTCAATCCCAATAAATATGGAGGTATGGTACTTGTTGATATTGTTGTTGCCAATATATGGATGGCATTTTTATTGATTGGTATAGGTAAAAAGCATAAGATAGACAAATGGTTAGGAGCCGATAATACGGCTATTGACAAGCTTCAACAAAAAGTACAGGATTTTACTGAAAGTGTAAAACGTAACCCTACACTTACAGACTATATGGTCATTCTTACCTTTGCTTTTGTTACTGTTGGAATTGCTCATTTGGGAGCCGATTCCATTTCAACTTTGCTTAATACAAATTTTGAAGGGGTAAGCGACCCTAAAAGTCCGTGGTCGTCATTTGGAAGTCAGTTTTTCTGGCTTATTTCCATAGCTACATTGCTTGGTGTTCTACTATCCTTTACTAAAGCAAAAAATTATGAAGGAGCTGGCGCCAGTAAAATAGGTAGTGTTTTTATTTACATATTGGTGGCTACGATTGGAATGAAAATGGATTTGAGCAAACTTTTTGAAAACCCAAATTTGATTATGATTGGTTTAGTTTGGATGGCCATCCATGCTGGCCTGCTAATCTTAGTTGCTAAACTTATTAAAGCACCTTACTTTTTCCTGGCGGTGGGCAGTCAGGCCAATGTTGGCGGTGCTGCTTCAGCCCCTGTGGTAGCAGCGGCATTTCATCCTTCTTTAGCAACCGTTGGTGCTTTATTGGCAGTTTTTGGTTATGTTGTTGGTACATATGGAGCAATGCTTTGTGCCGAATTGATGAGAATTGTTTCAGTAGGTTAATTTTAAATATTTTTTTAAGATATTTGCGCTTCAAATTTACAACTTATAATGAGAAAAGTTTTATTGTTATTTATAGCTCTTCTAGCATTTTCGTGCAGTAAAGATCAACCCGATTTAATTGTGAGAACATCTATTAAAGGTCTAAAAAAAGGAACCGTTTATTTAAAAAAGGTAAAAGACACTTCTTTAATTACTATTGACTCTGCAGTGATTAACGGAAACTCTATGTTTGAATTAAAGAGTGACTTGGAATCACCCGAAGTCTTCTATTTATATTTAGACAAAAATGGTGGCAAAAATGATAGAATTACCTTTTTTGCAGATAAAGGCGTTACCGAAATTAATACCACACTTAAAAACTTTGTTTTTGATGCCAATATAAAAGGCTCTGAGCAGCAGAAAGTTCTTGAAGATTACCAATTATTAATGTCCCGAATTAACCATAGAAATTTAGATTTGATCAAGGAGAGTTTCGACGCTCAAAAAAATGGTGACTCATTGGCGTTTGTAGATTATGAAAAAAAACAGAACAATATTATAAAAAGTAAATATTTACAAACTGTAAATTTTGCCATTAATAATAGTGATAGTGAAGTAGCCCCTTATTTGGCGTTAACTGAAATTTATAACGCAAAAATTAATTTTTTGGACACTATAAACAAATCGCTTACACCAAAAGTAAAAGCTTCTAAATATGGAAAGGAATTGGATGCTTTTATTAAGGAAATAAAGGCAAAAGAAAACTAATAAACAAAACCTTCTCCAAGAAGAAATTAGAAAAAACCGAACATCTTTCGATGTTCGGTTTTTTTTAGCCTCTAGAGGGACTCCCTTCGACTGCGCTCAGGGCACACTTCTCGTCCTATTTTCAAAAAAAAAGTTCAGCCATCAATAAAGACACCGAACTTCTGTTTTTTGAGCCTCCAGAGGGACTCGAACCCACGACCTGCTGATTACAAATCAGCTGCTCTAGCCAGCTGAGCTATGGAGGCATTAATGGCTGCAAATATAATAGCAAAAATCATATTTGTAAAGGGCCATTAAAATTTTATCCTAATTTATTAATCTTTTCAATTAAAGCTCTCCCCTTAGTTTCAAGCTCTTGATTAATTGCTTTAAAATGTGCTTTTGGATCCTCTACATTTTTAGCATTTACCTTTGCAATCAACTCATCAAAAGTTTCAATAGCTTCATCTATTATAGCATCACTTTGCTTTGTGTCTTTATCGGTGTTTGCATATTCCCAGATGTAAACTGCTTCAATAATATCACCTAAAACATAATTAATATCCTTTTTTAGGTTTCTAACATTTGCCATGTTTCTGTGTTTTAAATTATACAACAAAATTAAACATAAACTTCAAATAGCACTACATTTTTGGAATCTATTTTAAAGTATTGATAGTAATAACTAGATGTTCTTAATCTAAAGACATCAGACCAAAATAAGTAAGGATTTAATAGTGAAAAGATTAATTTCCAGAATAGGTAACAAAATTACGTGGAGTCTCATAAAGCGTAATCTCCAGATCTAAATGCGATTCAATCTGTGGTTTTATTTTGTTATAAATAACAACAGCAATGTTTTCGGCAGTTGGATTTAACTCTTTAAACTCCCCTACTTCTTCATTTAAATTTTTATGGTCGAATTTTTCTTCAACTTCTGTTTCAATGATATGTTTTAAAACTTTCATATCCATAACAAATCCAGTCTCAGGATGAATCTCTCCAGTAACAGAAACAATCAATTCATAATTATGTCCATGATAGTTAGGATTAGCGCATTTACCAAAAACAGTTGCGTTCCTGGCATCTGTCCAATCAGCATTGTACAATCTATGCGCCGCATTAAAATGTGCTTTTCTGCTTACTTTAACTTTCATTACTGTCCTGGATTTATATGCGGATAAAATTTATCGAAGATTACCTTAAACCATTCTGTATAAATTTTTGGGTGTTTTTTTATGTCTTTTCTTACGGCTTCCAAAGGCATCCACTTCCAATCGGCAACTTCTTCTTTGTTAATTTTAGGATTTTTATTGTATTTTCCTAAAAGTATATGGTCATATTCAAATTCGGTTAATCCATTGTCAAAAGGGGCTTTATAAATGAATGAAATCGATTCCTCAAGGTCTACCACAAATCCCATTTCTTCCTGCAAACGTCTTTTTCCAGCTTCTATATTGGTTTCACCATCCCGTTGATGACTACAACAGGTATTGGTCCACAAGCCAGGTGAATGGTATTTACTTAATGCTCTTTGCTGTAACATCAATTCGTTGTTATCATTAAAAATAAATACAGAAAAGGCACGATGCAATAGAGCTTTTTCATGAGCTTCCATTTTTGGCATTAACCCTATTTGCTCATTTTTTTCGTTTACCAGTATGACATTATCTTCTTTCATGGAATAAAAATACCGCCTAATATTTAATTACACCAATTTCAATAGCTAAAAAAATCATAATAATTAAACTCTCTTAGTCTTACATCTTGGTAACTATAAATTCACTTCGTCTATTTAATTGATGTTCTGCTTCACTACATTCTATATCACCTATTCCATTTATTTTTAAAATCCATATTTCTTTATTATAAGTTCCTTCTAACTTAGACTGACTTGCTATCTTAGCACTCTTGAAAGAATCGAACCTTTTTATATACACATAAGTAAAATTATTGGTAGGGTTAAAAAAGGAATCGGCAGCTAGGCCTTGTTGTTTTAGTATCTCAATAAACTTGATAGCATTTGTTTTAGATTTAAAAACATTTGCAATCAAATAATATCCACTTTTCACACCTTGGGTATCCTGAAAATTATGATATGTGATTTTTTCCTTAGCATTTGATGCATCACTATTATCATCTTTATTTGATAAACCATTAGCTTGCAAATGGTCATATCTTAAATCACCATTATCTACTTTTAAAATCCACATTTCATCTTGGTAATTACCATCTATTTTAGATTTATATGAAGCGACCGCTTCTTGCCAAGTATCGAAATATTCAAGATATACATACTTCCAATTGTTATTTCGATTAGTGAAATATTCAGGGCTATATCCTTTTTCCTTAAGCGACTTCATAAACTTTTTGAAATAAAAATTTCGGCTGTACACATTTCCTATTATATAGTAACCGCTTTTTGTTCCTGCAATTTCCCTAGTACCATAAAACTTAATGCTATCTGCTTCTATAACTTTGTTAAAATTGATATTATCTTCCTCTATTAATTTAACCAATGCTAAATCTTTAATAGATGTTTTTATATTTATATCTCCTCCACAATTACACTTATTAACTGGCTGACTCTCTCCATAACCTATTGCTTTTAGCCTGTTTGAAGCAATTCCATTTTCTATAAGATATTGCTTTGTAGATTGAGCCCTTCGGTTCGATAAGGATTTATTGTATTTTACCGTTCCCCTACAATCTGTATGGCTTCTTATTTCAATTTCCATATTAGGATATTCCTTCAACACATTCAATAGCTTTTGTAGTTCTACTTGAGCATCGTATCGAATATTATACTTATCGAAATCAAAATAAATTATTGGGATATCTAGTATTTGTGCAAGATCATCACCTTCACTTATTAGGTGTTCGTCTTTATCTAAAAATAATTCAATTAAAAGGCTATTGGTAGAAGAAGGAGTAGTAAAGCGTTTCTCAACCCCAACATAGCCTTTTTTATCAGCCCTAATTAAATATTCTTTATTACATTCTAATTCTAACACAAACCTGTATACATCCTCTAACTTCATGGTTAAAATTTCATTTCCTTTATTGTCAAAAAGTTTAATATTGGAATCTACAATAGCAATATTTTTACCTGATTCTTTAACAATCCCATCTAATATAGGCTTACATTCAGGTATAAGAAATGCATATATATCATCATCACCTTTCCCTCCATCTCTATTTGAAGACAAATACCCCTCGACAGATTCTTGATCTTCAGCGTAAGCAAAATCTTCAAAAGAACTGTTCATTGGTTTCCCTAAATTATCTATAAAAATCTTATCTCCATTTTTATATTTGTCTTCAAAATTTCGGGCCACAAAAATATCTAAGCCCCCTAAACCTAAATGGCCATTTGATGCAAAAAACAAATCGCCTTTGGCATTTATAAAGGGAAAGGATTCTTCTCCTTCAGTATTTATAACATTACCTAAATTTTCTGGGACACCTAATCTTCCATCTGAATTAATTTCAACCCTAAAAATATCTGACAGGCCTATAGTACCAGGCATATCAGAAGCAAAATACATAACTGTCCCCGCCTTATTAATTGATGGGTGGGCTACACTATATTCATCAGAATTAAAATGCACGGATGTAATACCACCCCACTCGCCATTGGGGAGCATTGATGCTTTGAATATCTTTAATCGATTAACTCCTTCAGAATCCTCTTTATATGTTTTCTTATAATAATTGTTTCTGGTAAAAAACATGTATTTTGCGTCCGCTGTAAAAGCTGCCGAAGACTCATGAAATTTAGAATTAACTTCTTTGCTATATTTCTTTTCTTCAAGATATTCACCTAAATCAATCTTATTTGCATAATACAAATCCAAAAAAGGTTGTTCATTCCAATTATACCGTTTTCCCTTTCCTCTTGTTGAAGCAAATACTAATTGATTTTTATATTGGGCTCCTCCAAAATCGGAGTATTCCGAATTAATGTTAATATTTATTAGGTCTATATCTTGGTCATCTTTTATAATATCTGATAAATATTCTACATTGTTTACAAAAGCTCTCCCTCTGCTATCTTCTGGTTTCTCCTTAAAAAACTTGGCCATCCAGATATTTGCTTCCTCATATTCCTCTATACCCTTCAGGCTTTGAGCATATCTGAAATAATACTCAGGATCAAGGGTCGGATCTTTCATTCTCATTAAATAACCATACCATTTGGCTGCTTCTTTTAGGTTATTATTAAAATAATATGAATTGGCTAGTTTTTTAAAAAGCTCTACAGATCTGTATCCTTTTTCAGCAACCTTTAATAACACCTCTGTTGTTTTTATATAAGCAAAATTATCATAATCCTTTTCCACACTCTTTATTATTTTTTCCTGTGAAAAAGAACCATTAGTAAAAAGAATTAAACTTACTATAAATATGTTTTTAAATAACTTCATATACATGCTAAAAGAATCTTGGTGATAAAAGTTTTCCCAATTTTGCTAATTCAAATCTAAACATGATTTCATGTGTACCACTATTATAATTATTAAATCCAGTGGTGGTTAAATCATATGCATAACCCAAATATATATTTTTATTTATTTGGAATCCAGTTAATACACTAATAGAATCCTCCCATCTCCATGCCAATCCAAAAGTTAGCTTCTCATTGAACAACATATTGGCTGAAAAATCTACTATTAAAGGAGCACCTGATACCGCTTTAACTAAAAAAGCAGGCTTAAATTTTGTTGTTTTAGATAAATCAAACACATAACCTCCAATGATGTAATAATGCATTCTTTCTGAAGCTACAGATTCTTGAAAATCATCATAATGCTTTGTAGTTATAATATTAGGAATAGACATCCCTAAATACCAGTTATTGGAATACAGGTAAAATCCCGAACCTACAACAGCTGAAAATAAATTTAAATTTTCATTGAAAGCATTATCAGGGTCACGGTGTATGCCTTTACTCCAATCCAATTTTAATTGTTGAAAACCTGCTTTAAAACCAAAAGAAAAGTATGCTCCTCTATCATCAAAAGGAATGGTATACGAAAAATTAGTATTCACAGACATCTCGCTAGCTGGTCCAAGAGCATCATTAACTACTACTAATCCCAGCCCTGACCTACCATTATTTATTGGGCTATGAATCCCTAATGATTGCGTTTCGGGAGCCCCATCAACCCCAACCCATTGTGTTCTATACAACCCAACAATGTTTAATGTCTCCCTTTGTCCGGCATAGGCTGGATTCACTACCATTGTGTTATACATATATTGCGTATACTGTGGCTCTTGCTGAGCCTGAGTATTATACAGAAACAAAACACCAAAGATTAATGTTATCCCTTTTATTTTATGTAACTTTTTAATCATTGCAACTTTCTGAATATTTTATCTGTTTATATACAACCAACCTATCCTAGGTTTAGATCCATCTTTAAGATCTAAAACATAATAGTAGGTCCCCGTTGGTAATTTTTCTGAACCATTTATTATTAAACTTTCGTTAGAAGTACCATCCCAATCATTTTGATATCCTCGAACTTCATAAACCTTTGTTCCCCAACGATTATAGACCTCTAACTTACTTTCTGGATAACGTTCAACACAATCTATAACAAATGTATCGTTATCACCATCACCATTAGGTGAAAATTCATTATAAATAGTCAAACAATTTGGTTCAACAAAAGCCTCTGCTCGGTTATTGTCGGGATTAATATCGATTCCGTTTTCAACATCTTGTATTTCAGCTACATTTATGTAATCTCCCATTGGAAGAACTCTCACCGTAATCTCTAATATTTCAATGCCTCCTCCTGATATATTTGGAATCACCCATAAACCATTTAAATCAGAGTAAGATCCAGAAGTAATTGTGGCTGATACAAATTCATATCCACTCGGAATAACTTCATTAATCTCTACATTAGTTGCATCAAAATCACTTAAATTAGAAACAACAATTGTGAAAACAACGAGATCTCCCACTAATACTTCTGTCCTATCAACTGTCTTCTCAATCTCCAAATCTAAAGTATTTATTGGAGTAACAGCTGTATCTGATTCTGGTGTATCAATCTCATCAGAAGTAACGGAAGCCTCATTCACTAAGTCAAGTCCGGCAAGTGCATCATTCCAAGTAACTGTATAAGTTATAGTGTAAGTCCAAACTTCATCAACATCTAATGCATTATCATTGTTTGAATCTCCAAACGGTCCTGATAAAGAACCTTGTGTTCCATCAGGTAATAGATCTTGTACATCTATATTATGAAGAGCTGTATTTCCTGTATTTTCAATTGTTATTTCATATTCCAAAACTTGACCTACAAAAGTCACAGTATTAGGAATAGTTGTTTGAGTCTTGGTTATCACAATACTAGCAATACAACCATTATCACTTAAAGTGGTTATACTGGAAGAAATGGTTTCGCATAAATTAATACTATCTCGAACAGCTATTGTATAATCACCAACCATGAGATCGTTGAATGTGTTAGAAGATTGGTATGTGACTCCACCATCAATACTATACTCTAAATTAGTGCCAGTCGCTGTAATTGTAATCGTTCCATCATCTAACGCTGGGCAACTACTAAATGTTGGATCAGAAAAAGCAATATCATCAATGATAGGAAGAATGTTCATTGTAAGGGTTATAGCAACTCGAGAGGTACTCACGCAATTTTGTAAAATATCTCTAGCCTCTGCATAATAAGTCCCAGGTCCACTCGGAGTGAAAGTAGTGCTATCTGCTAACAATAATGTTCCGTCAGATGCTTGATTATACCAATCAACTGTATCTCCTGATCTAACAGTAACTGATAATTCTGGAATAGGGTCGCCTTCACAATATAATTGGTCACCGGAACTTACAGGTTCAGGTATACTAGTAATTATTACAACCTGATCTTGTGAGCTTACATTTCCATTACCATCAGTATACTCCCATGTAACCGTATAAGTTCCTGTAACATTATAATATGTAGGATCTGTTGTAATTCCAACAATAGTTCCTGAACAATTATCTGTTGCTGTTGGAGGAGTTAAAGTAACTGAACATTCAGAAGTCACTCCCGGTAGCGTAGTAATATCTGGTACAGGTGCCGTGCTATCAACTACAGTAATGACCTGGTCACAGGATGAACTATTGTTATTGGCATCGGTAGCCGTCCAGGTCCTGGTGATCACGGAATTGTTGCCCGTACCTGCTGCTACCACATCTACAAAGGTGATAACCGGGGAACCATCACAGTTGTCCGTCGCTGTGGCACTGCCCGTATTGGCCGGTGTACTGTCCGCATCACACGCTATGGTAAGATCCGATGGACAGGTGATAACCGGTGGGGTCGTGTCCTCAATGGTAATGACCTGGTCACAGGATG
>NZ_JAIOUU010000023.1:0-39200 GCF_019931125.1 Aestuariivivens sp. NBU2969 | reverse complement strand
TGAAGAGTCCCATAATTCGTATTTTTTTATCACAAATCTAAAATACGGGATTCTCAGGCTACTTTAAAATTAAAACTTTTGGACGCTAGTGCCTTTACATCTAATGTAGAGGTTTAAAGTTTTGAGCATGTAACGTTTTATAATCCTCTAGTGTATCCAAATCAATATTCTTAAAATTAAGGTTTATATTTTTTACAAAAGTTTGGTTTTTCACAAGTATTGACTTTGCCCCAAAATCACCATCCAATTGCAATAATGCTCTAAAATAATATGAGTCAAATAGAACTGGAACGCCCTGTTTACGATTAGAGTATGATGTTGCAATGATTTGGTTTGTACCTGGTGAAAAATTTAAAATCAATTCATTAAGATGTTCTGAAGTCACTAATGGTTGATCTGCTAAAGTTATTAATACACCCTTAGGTTTTTCCTCTTGATTATTCAAATAATCTATGGCAGAAGCTATAGAACTCCCTAGTCCTAATTTCCATTGATTATTAAAAACAATAGTTACAGGTAAGTGACTTATTTCTTGAAATATAATATCATTATTTGCCCCCAAAACCACAATAACTTCCTCAACATTAGAACCTAATGCATTATTAATGGCATGAGTTATTAAATTATCATTTCCCCAAGAAAGTAATTGCTTTGGAGTACCCATTCTGGATGAAGCTCCAGCTGCTAAAATAACCAGAGTAATATTTGAAGCTTTATCTGACAAAACTAAAGCATCTTTTTAGTATGAATCTCTCCTCTTTTCTGGTTTAGTGGCATCGGTTCATGATTTCGAGTAAATGCTAAAATTTCTGAAATAATGGATATAGCAATCTCTTCCGGTGTTTCCGAACCTATATTTAATCCCGCTGGACCATGGATACGCTCTAAAAAGTCTCCTTCAGTTTCTGGGCAATACTCCATAAATTGATTTAATAAATCATCCCTACGTTTCGATGGACCTAAAAGGCCTATATAAGCTGGCATAGTGGCTTTAAGTGCTACGAGATATCGTAAATCAGTTGCAAAGTTGTGTGTCATGAGTATAATGGCCGTTTGAGAATCAATGGTATTCACATCCAAAGATTCTGCTGTTGTACTAGTAAAAGAATTTGCACCTGGGAAATTTTCTAAAGTTTTATATTCATTTACTCCTGCTATAATATCAACTTCCCAGCCAGTTAGTGTGGCATATTGACAAAGCTTAACTGCATCATGTTCTGCACCAATAATAACAATTTTAAAACGTGGAAGCATATTTTGTCTAAAAACAGAAAGTTTATTATTCTCGTATTCAATAGTTGGATTTGAAATAGAAAATAGTGTGTCGTTTATTTTAACATAAGAACCTAAACCTTTAGATACTCTTTCATTTTTTTCAAAAAAAGAAATGATTTGAAATGGTATTCTCTTCTTCAAACAGCTAAAAAAAGCATGACTAAATTCCTCTTGCGGATCGAACAACTCCAATAAAATGTATAGAACTCCTTCACAACCTAACCTGTAACGGCCATCATAAGTCATAATTTTAGACACACCTGTTTTAAAAACTGATTGCGATTGTAACAATACTTCTTTTTCCACACAGCCACCGCTAACAGCACCAACCATATCACCATTTTCCAAGACCAACATTCTAACACCCGGTCTACGATATGACGAACCATCTAAAGCCACTACAGAAGCTAAAACCGATGTAATACCATAGGTTTTAGCTAACAAAGCCCGTTCAACTATGTTTTTAAATTCGTGAGTCATAAACAGTCCTCTACCCAACAACTTTTTCTAATGCCATATTATTGGCAAAAGGTTGCTTATACACTCGCTGTCCAGTAGCTTGATATATGGCATTTGCCAAAGCACCCACAGCTGGTGGTAGACCAGGTTCCCCTAAACCAGTTGGATCAACATTACTATCCACAAAGAATACTTCAATATCTTCAGGTGCTTGTGAAAGCCTTATTAATTGATACCTATCGAAGTTTGTTTCATTAGGAGCTCCACTGTCAAAAGTTAGTTGACTATACATGGCGTGACCTATACCGTCAATAACGCCACCTTGAATCATATTGATTGCCGCATCTGGATTTATTACAATGCCACAATCGACAGCACACCATACTTTCTTAACTTTTGCCTTTCCATTTTCTAAAACTACATCTACTACTTCGGCAACGTAGGAATCATGACAAAAATAAGCGGCTACACCGCGATGAATACCAGCTATCGATTGTCCCCAATTAGATTTTTCTTTAACTAATTTTAATACACCTGCATAACGCTCAGCGTCATAGTCATTATTTTCACCTACAGGACTATTAATCGCACAATCAAATAATTCCAAACGAAAATCTATAGGGTCTTTTCCTGCCAATTCAGCAATCTCATCTAAAAAAGCCTGCTCTGCTCCAGCGGTAAAATGTGATCTAGGTGCACGCCAAGCACCTGTGGTGACATTAGTTACAACATCTATTTTCTCAGCTAGGTAATTATCTATAGTACCAGCAGGAAAACGATTTGGAAAAACAGGACCCTCAGGTAAACCAGCTCCTTTAGCACTAAAAGCAATCAAATTGTTATTTTCATCTAAACCTGCTTTATAAATCGATTGATAAGCGGGTTTATATGTACCTTGCGTCATATCATCCTCTCTAGTATAAATAAGTTTGATAGGTGTTCCTGCTTTTTTTGAGATGACCGCAGCTTCAACTCCAAAATGCGTATAAAGCCTTCTACCAAAGCCCCCTCCCATGCGGGTCATGTTTACGGAAATATTCTCAACAGGTAAATTTAATAATTTGGAGACCGCATCTTCGAGTGCCTTAGGTGTTTGTGTTGGACCGATTAATTCTGCATCATTCTCGGTAACATGAGCGAAAAAATTCATGGGTTCCAATGTATTGTGTGGTAAAAAAGGTGATGAATAGGTACGCTCAATCACTTTGGTAGCCTTATTAAAAGCAGTTTCAGGATCTCCATCTTTTCGGCTTTCATTAACTTCACCTGAAACCAGTGCATTTTCTAGATATTTTGCATGCAAATCTGAATTTTCAAATTCTGAAATTACTTCCCAATTAGCTTTTATCGCTTCTTTAGCTTTTATGAGTTGCCAAGTTGATTTACCTACTATAGCTATTAGCTGGAAAAAACTTTTTTCATCACACCAAGCTTTATCTTTAATTTCTGTGTCGATAACAAATGCATCTACGATTCCAGGCATTGATTTAATGTAATCTTCATTAAAGTCTTTTAGTTTCATTCCAAAGGCTGGAGGATGCTGTATCATAGCTAATTGCATACCTTCTCTTTTAAAATCTAAACCAAATAAAGGTTTCCCTTTTACTATTTTCTCTCCATCAACATTTTTCTTACTATTACCTATTAGTTTAAAATCATTACTGTCTTTGAGTTCTATTTCTTCTGGAATCTCAATACCCACTGCCTTAGAAGCTATTTCACCATAGCTAATTACACGTTCTCCATTTTTTTCTTTAATAACGCCTTTGTCAACTTTTAAATCAGAAATCACCAGCCCCCATTCTTTGGCAGCAGCTTCAAGTAGCATTCGTCTGCCTGTGGCTCCGGCCATTCTTAAAGCATTCCAACTTAATTTAATAGATAAACTTCCTCCTGCAAATTGAGGATTTTTAAACGCATCTTCATCTAAAGCACCTTGTTCAACAACAACATTATCCCAATCAACATCCAATTCTTCGGCCACAATCATAGGCATTGAAGTTCTTACATTCTGGCCAATTTCTGGATTGGGAGAATATATTGTTACCATACCTGTGTCTCCAATTTTTATATAACCGTTTATTTCAAACCATTCATTGGGAATGGCCACTTTATTCTTTATTTTTTTGTCCGAAGTACATCCAGTAAACCAGCTAAACCCTATGAGCATACCACCTCCTGCGGCTGCAGAAACCTTTAAAAATGAACGACGGTTATAATGTGTTCTTATCTTTGTCATAATGTACTAATTTAAAGTTTAGAAGCGGTTTTAATAGCCTGTTTTATTCTTACATAAGTACCACACCTACAAATATTACCACTCATAGCAGCATCAATCTCTTTATCAGAAGGATTTGGATTATTCTTCAATAAGGCGACAGCACTCATAATTTGTCCAGTTTGACAATAACCACATTGGTAAACGTCATGCTCTAACCACGCTTGTTGTACCGGGTGGTAACCTTCTTCTGAAAGCCCTTCAATGGTTGTGATGTCCATTCCTTCAGCTTGAGAAACCTGCAGCAAGCAACTACGAATGGCGTTACCGTTTACATGAATGGTACAAGAACCACACTGTCCAATGCCACAACCATATTTGGTTCCTAACAAATCCAAATAATCTCTCAAAACCCATAAAAGAGGGGTGTCACTATCTGCTTCGACAGTGTAAGTGTTGTTGTTTATTTTTAAAGTAAATACTGGCATAGTAAACAGAATTAATATTAGCACTTCAAGATACAAAAAAATATACCGCAATATGTTACGATATTGGTTTTAACATGGTTTTTATAAAATCTAATGTCCGTTTTTCGTTATAATATACATTAACCTTATCTATAAACCCGACATGCCCTCCATATTTAGGCATTTCTAAATATAAATTGATGTTGTTTTTAGCTTCTCGTACAGGATAGCATTCTGGAGATAAAAATGAGTCGTTTAAAGCATTAATAATAAGCGTTGGAATATTAATATTAGGAAGAAACTGTGAACTACTACATTTTTCATAATAATCCAAAGCTCCTTTAAATCCATGCGCTTTTGAAGTGTAGACCTCATCAAAATCCCTTAAAGTTTTTATGTTGAGTAAAGTCTTTAGCGATAATTCCTTTGGAAATCGTTTTTGTTTGTCTTTTAACCGCGCCAGTAAATCCCTTAAAAATCGATCGTGAAAAAGTTTATTCTTAAATTTATGGAGCATCTTACAGGAACCATATAAATCACATGGCGCAGAGATAGCTAGGGCTGCTTTTACTTCGGGAGGAACTACATTCCCTTCACCCAAATATTTTAATATTAAATTGGCGCCTAAGCTAATTCCTTTTAGGTAGATTTCAGCATATTGTTTCGTTTTTATGGCATGCAAAATAACTGCGATCAAATCTTCTGTTGAGCCAGAATGGTAACTGTAGTACTTTAAATTTTGTTCTCCACTACACCCTCGCAAATTGACACAAACTGCATCGATACCATTTTCATTAAGAAGTTTGGCTGGTCCAGTTACATAAGGACGCTGCCCATGACCCTCCAAACCATGTAATAAAATAATAAGCTTTTTGCTAGTTACTTTAGAATAACTCCAATCTAAATCCAGAAAATCTCCATCACTTAATATCATTCTTTCTCGCTCCTGTTTTAAGGAAACACGTCGAAATAGTCCTGAATATACAGTGGAAACAAAACCGTTTTTAAAATAAAATGGAGGTTTGTAGGTAGTTTCTAATACAGGCATAAATTAGTTTTCAGTTAGCAGTTTGCACTTGGTAGGATGAAAATTAAACGTAAAGTGAAGTGAATTTAAAATCCGTTCCATTAAACAACCCTTTGTCACTTAACTTTAACGATGGAATAACCAATAAGCCCATAAAGGACAAAGTCATATAGGGTGCTTTTAAATTGGACCCTAAACGTTTTGCCATCTTATCTAATTTAGCATATTTTCTTCCAACGGTTTCTCCATCTTTATCGCTCATAATCCCAGCAACCGGAAGCGGCATGATATGCTCTTGGGTATTTGATATAGCACAAATACCGCCCTTATTTTCAATGATTAAATTAACGGCTTTACAAATGGCTTCGTCTGAAACACCAACCGCAATGATATTATGGGAATCATGCGCCACCGAAGATGCTATTGCTCCTTCACGTAAACCAAAACCTTTAATAAAAGCCATGCTCGGATTCTTGTTGCTATATCGGTTAACTACTGTCATTTTTAAAACATCGCCTTCAATATTTGATATGAGATTACCGCTACTAAGTTTTGCTTCTCCAACCATTTCGTTAGTGACCAATTGACCATCCAAAGCCTCAATAACTCTTATTTTAGTTTCTGAAGATGCTACTTTAAAGTCTGCTACACCTTTTTTACTACAGTTGAAATTGTTTAGATTTTCAAACCTTACTTTTGGTATTAAAGAGTCACTATTAGTATACACTAATTGACCATCAATATAGGTATGTAAGGTTTTAAAGGTTATTAAATCCTCTACCACTATACAATTAGCTACATCTCCTTTTTTTAGTAAACCCAAATCCAAATTATAATGCTTTACAGGATTTACACATGCCACTTGCAATACTTTGAATACATCAAAACCTTTAGCTACAGCTCGTTTGCATAGCTGGTTGATGTGCCCAGCCATTAGATCGTCTGGATGTTTATCGTCACTACAAAACATCATATTTTTATAGTGTACAGGCAACAAATCGATTAATGCATCAAAGTTTTTGGCAGCACTTCCCTCCCTAATCAAAATCTTCATTCCTTTTTGGAGTTTTTCCAATGCCTCTTCATAAGTAAAACATTCATGGTCAGTTGAAATCCCTGCGTTGATGTATTTTGAAAGGCCTTCTCCTATAACACCTGGTACGTGACCATCTATTGGCTTACCATAATGCTTAGCCCAAGCAATCTTTTTTAAAACCTCATCATCATCAAACAAGACCCCTGGGAAGTTCATCATTTCTGCTAGGTATTTAATATTGGGGTTTTCTAAAAGTTTTTTTATAGCTTCAGCGTCAATAACCGCACCTGCTGATTCAAAAGTTGTTGCAGGAACACAAGATGGTGCTCCAAAATTAAATTTAAAAGGGACTTGCTTTCCATTTTCAACCATAAACTCAACGCCTTTTATACCCAAAACGTTGGCTATTTCATGTGGATCGGAAACCGTGGCCACTGTACCATGCCTTACAGCAATTCGGGAAAATTCACTAGGCACTAACATGGAGCTTTCTATATGAATGTGTGCATCAACAAAACCGGGTAAGATATAATGTGCTACATCATGATCTTTTTCTTCAATATTTTCAATCTTACCAGCTTTAATGTTGATTTCTCCTCTAAATATACGTCGGTTGGGTATATCGACAATATTGCCTTGTAGTTTCATACCTCTGTGTCCTTTGGACATTTCCCTAAATGAGAAATTATCTTAATGTTATTTTAAAAATTTTACTTGTATTCTTATTGACTCTAAATCGATTGTCGGCTCGTCTGCCAACCACCCACACTATAACCTCTCCTGAACATAACAGCCAAGTGTTTTCCTTATCCAAAAGTGATAGTTTTTCATCTTTAAAGTATTTGCTCAACTTCTTTTTCCCAGTCATACCTAGCGGATAAAAATAATCCCCTTCCTGCTTCCTTCTCAATATTAGTGGAAACTTCAGTTGTTCTGCATCAACATAAATCGTGTTTAAATCCTCTTTTAAAATTTCTTTAACAACATTAAACGACAACATTCCTATAGGAGTGTGAATCTCATTCTCATATTCTGGAATAGTAATACTCTTTTGTTGGTTTTGGACATTGATTTCCGTTAACAACAAATACTCACGATCTTTAATAAGCCTATGCGTATTGGAAAACAATTGTTTTCCTGGTTGTGCATCCAGCAAATTTAAAACATCATTCCATTCGGTAAAACCGTAATCCTTAAAGACTTGGTACAAATAAGCACCTGGAGCATTTTGTTTTTTAAATGCTGCTATACTAAACCAAATTTCGTTTTCTGTAATGCGTTCGACTGACTTAGTTAAAAAGTCATCTATACTATTAGAAACAATAATTGATACATCGGTTAAATTATTCAAAGTCGTTGAAAAACTTTGCAGTAAACTTGGGTTAATTTCCTTTAACACGGGAACCACCTGATGTCTTATTTTGTTTCGTAAATATTTAAGCGATTTGTTACTGCTATCGTTTTTCCATTTTAAAGCATTTCTAATGGCATAATTTTCTATATCAGTACTTGAAAACATCAACAAGGGCCTCACAAACTTGCCGTTAACTTTTGGGATGCCCATTAAACCTTCTATGCCTGTTCCACGAGTAAAATTAATTAAAAATGTCTCCAAATTGTCATCGGCATGATGAGCTGTTAAAATATAATCGAAATGCAGTTGTTCAGCTAGTTCACTAAACCAATGATAACGCAACTCCCTAGCTGCCATTTGTATGGAGCACTTGTGTGCATCAGCATAACCTTTGGTATCGAAATTTTCAACAAATACTTCTAAGTATAAATCTTCAGCCAAATCCAACACAAAAGTCTCATCAGAATCACTTTCATCTCCCCGTAAATTGAAGTTACAATGAGCTAATGCTATGTTTAACTTCAACTCATGGCACAAATGTGTCAATACTACACTATCCAAGCCACCCGAAATAGCAACTAGGAGTTTGCCTTCTCTTAAAAATGGCAAATGAGAATCTATATGATTTTTAAAAAGCTCGAACATGTGTTCAAATATACAATATTGCCAATTTATAATTCATTATTAATATTCTTAGTTTAAATGACAAATGTCATATGACAACTCAAGCTATTTTGTAACTTTAGATTATATTTTTAATACCTTTTGTTATGTGCTCAATAAAAAAATTAACCGATAAAAACTTTCAAAAAACTTTTAATAGGAAAGTAGTTGCAATAACGCAGCATTTAAGAGCCTATGTAAATCACAGGATATACATTGCCGAATCAACCGGCATTATTCCCAAGAACATGTATAATTCAACTGATTTAATTGATGAGGCCATAGTAAAATTTTATGAGCAAGGTTATGACATTGACTCAGAACCGTTAGCAATTAAACTGAAGCTTTTTAAGATTGTAGATACCGATTTAGATACGCTTTTCAAAAAAGAAGCATTTCACAAAAGCACATTTAGCACGGACGCCATTTTACATGAAGAATTGGATGGATTGGAAGAACAATATACTGTAGACGAAGATTTTGATTTTATAATGAATGAAGACTTAAACGATATTTCTTATAAACAACAACAAAAGCACAAACACATTTTTGTTTATGATGACAATGACACATCCATTGCAAATGCCTTTGAAATTGAAAATATTGAGCACTTACATCAAAAAAATATGCTAGGGAAATTTTATGCTTCTTCTCCTATTTCTATATCTGATATTGTAGACCTGTTTGTATTTGGTAAATTAGATTATGAAGATATTGCTAAAATAAAGAATATAGGCCCTAAACGTGTAGAATACATTTTAACTTTAGCTATAGAGTCAATAAAAAGTAAATTAGACTAAGAGATTATTCAAGAATTTAATTTTCCAGAACCGTACGCATGGCTTTGGCCTTAACCAAGCATTCCTCGTATTCCTTTAAGGGCATACTCTTTGCTGTAATGGCGCCACCAACAGAATAAGATACATATTTTTTGGAGGCATTATATAAAATACTTCTTATAACGACACTAAAATCAAAGTCACCTTTTGGCGTTAAATAACCTATAGCACCGGAATATACACCTCGTTTGGTTTCCTCTAAGGCCTCAATAATTTGCATAGCAGAAATTTTAGGCGCTCCTGTCATGCTGCCCATAGGAAAGGTGCTTTTAATAATATCAACAGGGGATGTATTAGGGTCAACTTTTGCAGTAATAGTTGATATCATTTGGTGTACTTGGTTAAAGGTGTAAACTTTACAGAGCTCTTCAACTTTAACACTGCCTTTTATGGCCGTTTTGGATAAATCGTTACGCACCAAATCCACAATCATAATATTTTCACTTCGTTCTTTAGTATCGTTTGCCAATGCTGTTTTAAATAAAGCGTCCTCATGGGAATTACTAGATCGTTTTGATGTTCCCTTGATGGGTTGTGAAATAACTTGAAGCCCTCTTTTTAGCATATAACGTTCTGGTGAAGCACTCAGCACATATTTATCACTTATCTTTACAAAAGAAGCAAATGGCGGTTTAGAAATACTATTTAGTCGCTCGTAAGTTTCCAAGGGGTGTATTGCAGTATTTTCAGCATAAAACTCTTGACAAAAATTAGCTTCATAAATATCGCCTCTATGGATGTGCGCTAATATTTCATTGACTTTTTCAAAATACTCATCCCTATGAATGCGAAGCTTAATTTTGATATCATTCTTTTTATGTTTTGTTGTTGTGTTAATTTGTTTAATCTCATTTAAGTCTTGGACGATATCAGCTTCAATATATTTTAAATATTGAAGTTCAACAGTATTTCCTTTAATTAAAAATAATTTTTTAGGCTGAAAAAAATACAGATCAGGGAAATGCAAACCGTCAAAATTAGAAGAAGATAGATCTTCCATGGAATTCTTTAAATCGTAAGTAAGATAACCAAAAATCCAATCACTAGTATGGGTTTTATAGACTTTTAACTTTTCAAATGCTTCAAGGTAATCGGTTTTTATACATGTAAATGCATCTACTGCCAAAACAGCATCGAAGTTGGCATATTCTTGAGCATAGCTATTGGAATCCAACCAAACAATATCATCAAATTGCTGTGCCCATTTCAATAACTGATTTTTGAACATTTCAAGATGTCCTATATTATAAGTTTGTGATGTTCTCAACAAATAGAAAAATTAAATGGTAAAGTTAAACAGATTCCTTAAAAAGTAAGAGTTTTGTATGTACTTTAAATCAAATTGGAATGCATACACTTATAAATGGTAAATTAGAAATCGCCATCAACCAAATTGGTGCCGAACTTTGTAAGATCACATCGGTAAAATATAAAAACGAATATATGTGGAACGGTAATCCCAATATTTGGGCGGGTTATTCACCTGTTTTATTTCCAATAATTGGAGCATTAAAGAATGGCTCATATAATGTTGAAGGAAATAATTACAAACTTTCAAAGCATGGTTTTGTAAGGCACAATAACAAAATAGAACTAAACAATAAAACCAGCAACAGTCTAGTTTTTAAATTGGTTTATAACGAGGAGTTATTAAAAACATATCCCTTTAAATTTGAATTTTATATTAGTTACCTGCTCATTAACAATAGGATTAAAGTAACCCACACCATAAAAAATGTAGACAATAAACCTATGTACTTTTCAGTGGGCGGACACCCTGCATTTAAATGTCCTGTTTTTAAGGATGAATCTTATGAGGACTATTCTCTAATGTTTGAACACAAGGAAACTCTCAAAACATATTTAATTAACTTGAAAAACGGACTGATGACTAATATAACCAAAACTGTACTTAACCATTCGAACCGAATAGCGTTAACACACGACCTGTTTAGCAAAGATGCTTTGGTATTTAAGAATTTAAAGTCCAAAAGGGTTACCTTAAAAAGTAAACATCATGGTAACATCCTAACAGTAAGCTTTCATGATTTTCCCTATTTGGGCATTTGGGCAAAACCAGAAGGCGATTATGTTTGTATTGAACCTTGGTTGGGTATAGCAGATAGCGAAACTACCAATCAGGATTTTAAGACCAAAGAAGGCATCATATCCTTAGCTCCCAATACATCATTTGAGGCCAGTTATACTATAGAAATTAGCGATTCGCTTTTGGTCTAATAAATTAATAGTAGCTTTGTTGCTTAAATTACTGTTGTGACTTTTTCAGATTTAAACTTAAGAACACCTCTTTTAAATGCCCTTGACGATTTAGGGTTTACAACACCTACACCAATACAGGAACAGGCATTTAATGTGGTTTCATCTGGCAGGGATATGGTGGGTATAGCTCAAACAGGTACAGGAAAAACCTTTGCCTATATGCTTCCTATCCTAAAAAACTTATCCTTTTCTGTACAGGACAATCCCAGGGTACTTATTTTAGTGCCTACTCGTGAATTGGTGATACAAGTTGTTGAAGAAATTGAAAAACTTTCAAAATATATTAACAACCGTGTGTTGGGAGTGTATGGAGGCACTAACATTAACACTCAAAAACAAGCTATTTCAGAAGGTTTGGATATTTTAGTGGCCACACCTGGACGTTTGTACGATTTAGCATTAAGCAGGGTACTTCAGCTAAAGTCCATTCAAAAACTTGTGATTGATGAAGTTGATGTTATGCTAGATCTTGGGTTTAGGCACCAACTCACCAATATTTTTGATATTCTTCCCGAACGCAGACAAAATATCATGTTTTCAGCCACCATGACACAGGATGTTGATGACTTGTTAAACGATTTCTTTAAAGCCCCTAAACGTATTTCCATTGCAGTTTCTGGTACACCTTTGGAAAATATTGAGCAAATAGGCTATAAGGTACTTAATTTTAACACCAAGTTTAATCTATTAACCCATTTATTACATGACTCTAAAATCTTCAATAAGGTGTTGGTTTTTGTAGCCCACAAGCGCATAGCAGATCGTTTGTTTGAAAGGTTAGAAGAAACATTCCATAACGAACTCTGTGTGATCCATTCCAATAAAACCCAAAATTATAGATTGAGGAGCATTGAAAATTTTAAAGATGACAAACACCGGATTCTAGTATCAACTGATGTGATGGCTCGTGGATTGGATATTGACAATGTATCTCACGTTATCAATTTTGACACACCAGAATATCCTGAAAACTACATGCATCGCATAGGTAGAACAGGACGTGCCGAACGTAAAGGTACCGCCATTGTCTTCTCAACTGAAAAAGAACAAGATGCATTAAATCGTATTGAAAGCCTTATGCAAAAGAAAATTTCAGTATCAAATATTCCTGCATTGGTAAAAATTTCAAGCGAATTAACTGAAGAAGAACGTCCTCAAATAAAAGAACACTACAATCCATTGAAGCAAGGCGTTGAAGATGCTCCAGGGCCAGCATTCCATGAAAAGAAAGAAAATAACAAAAAGGTTAACCTAGGAGGATCATACCGAAAGGAAATAGCCAAAAAGTATAAAAAACCAAAAACAAGAGGTGATAAAAACTTCAATAGAAGAAAGAAAAGAAAGTAGATTGCTATATTAATAGTAGAGGTAAAATGCTGTTTTTTTAAATAGCAATAGATTCATGGTTTTTAGAGATAGTTGATTCTTACAAAATAATTATTTAATCAATAAACACAATATCTTTACCAATTGCTTCCTTGTTGACTTGATTAGAAAGAACTACATTTGCTTTCAAATAATTTTTACTAAAGAATGAAGAATTTAGCATTAACAGCCACACACGAAGCTTTAGGGGCAAAAATGGTGCCTTTTGCAGGATTTATTATGCCTGTGCAATACCAAGGCGTAAATATAGAACACGAAACCGTACGTAAAGCAGTCGGTGTTTTTGATGTTTCACACATGGGTGAATTTTTAATTGAAGGCGAACAAGCTTTAGAGCTTATCCAAAAAGTATCAAGTAACGACGCATCAAAGCTTACCATTGGAAAAGCACAATACAGTTGTTTGCCCAATGAAACCGGTGGTATTGTGGACGACTTAATTATTTACAGGATTAAAGAACATACATATTTATTGGTTGTTAATGCAAGTAACATTGAAAAGGACTGGAACTGGATCCAATCAAAAAATGATATTGGTGCTAAAATGCGTGATTTAAGTAACGATTATTCCCTGCTTGCCATTCAAGGTCCAAAGGCTATTGAAGCAATGCAAAGCTTAACTAATGAGGATTTATCTTCCATAAAGTTCTATAATTTTGTTGTAGGTAATTTTGCAGGAATAGAACACGTTATTATTTCAGCCACAGGATATACCGGAAGTGGTGGCTTTGAAATCTATTGCAAGAATAGTGAAGTAAAACAAATTTGGGAAAAAGTTTTTGAAGCTGGAGCCGATTTTAACATAAAGCCTATTGGTTTGGCTGCTAGGGATACCCTACGTTTGGAAATGGGGTATTGCCTTTACGGAAATGACATTGACGATACCACCTCGCCTATTGAGGCGGGATTGGGTTGGATTACAAAATTCACTAAAGATTTCACAAATTCTCAAGCATTAAAAGTCGAAAAGGAACAGGGTCCAAAACGTAATCTCATTGCATTTGAATTGGATGAACGCGGTATTCCTCGTCAAGGCTATGATATTGTTGACGATAATGGCAACGTAATTGGTAATGTAACCTCTGGAACGATGTCGCCATCATTGGGTAAGGGTATCGGCTTAGGTTATGTGCCAACGGCATGCTCTGCAGTAGGTTCTAAAATAAATATACAAATACGCAAAAATGCTGTTTCTGCAACGGTTGTAAAGCTTCCGTTTTATAAAGATTTTTAATGTGTAAGGTTAGAGGTTTAAAGTACAACATGGATTTTAAACAAATACCTTATAGATTTAGATTAACGATTAAAATTGATGAAGCGGAAGGCAGAGGAAAGTAAACAAAGAATTTTAATTTTAGGAGCCAGTGGTTTTTTAGGCAATGCCATTTATAAAGAACTCTGCTCCTATTTTAAAACATTTGGGACCTACTGTACTTCCAATAAAACTTACGAGAAAAATCATCATTTTTTTCAGTACGATTTTGAATTGGATGATATATATGAAATCCTAGATATTGTAAAACCATCCATAATTATTTCTGCATTAAGAGGGAATTTTTCCAAACAGGTTTTACTCCATCAATATTTAGGAGAATATATATCTAATAAAAAAGTAAAACTCATATTTTTATCGTCTGCCAATGTGTTTGACGCCTATAGCAAATATCCGAGTTATGAAAATGACAAAACCTATAGCAACAGCATTTATGGACATTTTAAGATTAAAATTGAGAATATGCTCTTCCGTTTGCCTAAAACCCAAACAGCTATTATAAGGTTACCCATGGTATTTGGAAACCAATCCCCCAGACTAATGGAGATCCTGCAGCTTATAAAAGATAAAGAACCCGTTGAAGTATTTCCAAATCTAATCATGAATGTAACTTCAGATGACAAATTTACTCAGCAAATTCATTATATAATCAATCGAAACAAGTCTGGTGTTTTTCATTTGGGTAGTACTGATTTGGTACACCATGATGAATTTATAAACGAAATTATTACTGCCTTACAATTAAACAGCAAGGTGATTTATAAACGGGTTTATACCACTAACGATGATAGGTACTTAGCCGTTTTGCCTAAGTTCAATAAACTTCCAAAACATTTACAACTCTATAGCCAAGATGTTTTAAAAACGTTGCATTTAGTTTAAAAATTGGTTACATTGGCTTAAACTGCTATTTTTTAATATAACAAAATGGATAAACTTTCAGAACAGGATATCGAAAAAAGATTACTACGCTTTCCAGATTGGGATTACTATGATAATGCCATTCATGCCGAATTTGAATTTGAAAACTTTAAAGACTGCTTTAGTGCTATGAGCCGTATTGCTTTTGAATGCGAAGCCTTAAACCATCACCCTAATTGGAGTAACGTATATAATGTACTTACCATATCACTATCTACCCATGATGCCCATGGTGTTACAGATAAGGATTTTAAGCTGGCCGAAGCTATTGAAATGATTGTTGAACCCGAAGAGTAATTTATTTTTTCCTTAAATAAATCATTATTATTTTCGCTTCATAAAAAAACAAATATATAGCACATTATGGGAAGAGCTTTTGAATTTAGAAAAGCAAGGAAAATGAAACGCTGGTCAGCCATGAGCAAGGCTTTCACGCGTATAGGTAAAGATATTGTAATGGCCGTTAAGGAAGGTGGACCAGATCCGGATAGTAATTCCAGATTACGGGCAGTCATTCAAAATGCCAAGTCGGTTAACATGCCCAAAGATAATATTGAACGTGCTATAAAGCGTGCTTCAGATAAAAGTCAAGGTGACTATAAAGAAGTTCTTTTTGAAGGCTATGCCCCTCATGGTATTGCCGTTTTGGTTGAAACCGCTACCGACAACAATACAAGAACTGTTGCCAATGTACGGAGTTATTTTAATAAGTGTGACGGTAGTTTAGGTACTTCAGGCTCTGTTGTATTCATGTTTGATCATACCTGCAATTTTCGGGTCAATGCTGAAGGCTTAGATCCTGAAGAATTGGAATTAGAATTTATAGATTATGGTGCTGAAGAAGTTTTTGTGGATGATGATGGTATATTAATTTATGCTCCATTTGAAAGTTTTGGTGCTATTCAAGCAGAGTTAGAAAACAGAGGTATTGAAATACTATCTTCTGGATTTGAAAGAATTCCTCAAGTCACAAAACCTTTGAGTCCTGAGCAAGCTGCCGATGTAGAAAAACTATTGGAAAAACTGGAAGAGGATGATGATGTTCAAAATGTTTATCATACAATGGAGGAAAGTCAGGAAGACTAATGTCTAATTAGATGTCTAAAATAATTAATTGGGGTATTATTGGTTGTGGTAATGTTACCGAGGTTAAAAGTGGTCCCGCCTATAAAAAAACAAAAGGCTTTAACCTAAAAGCCGTAATGAGGCGTGATCCAATAAAAGTAATGGATTATGCACAAAGGCATAGTGTTGAAAAATACTATACAAATGCTGATACTTTAATAAATGACCCAGATATAGATGCGGTTTATATTGCAACCCCACCTGATACCCATAAGTATTATGCCATGAAGGTAGCCAAAGCAGGTAAACCTTGTTGTATAGAAAAGCCTATCACCCCAACTTATCAAGAAGCTTTAGATATTAATGATGCTTTTAGTAATAAGAATATTCCACTTTTTGTAGCATATTACAGACGTTCATTACCCAGATTCAATAAGGTAAAACAATGGATAGATAATAATTATATTGGTGATATAAGACATATTAGTTATAATCTTATTAGACCTGCAAACAAAGCAGATCTTTCTAAAATTTATAATTGGAGAACTGATTCCAAAATTGCTCCTGGTGGCTATTTTGATGATATAGCATCACATGCCATCGATTTATTTATTTTTCTTTTAGGTAATATAAAAACCGTTAGCGGGATTAGCACTAACCAGCAAGGCCTCTATAGTGCCAAAGATGCAATAACAAGCTACTGGATGCATGAAAATTATATTACTGGATCTGGAACTTGGAATTTTGGAAGTTATTGTTATACAGATAAAGCTATTATTTACGGCAATAAAGGAACCATATCCTTTTCCGTTTTTCAAGAAAGAAATATTGAACTCCTTTCTGAAACAAAAAAGGAATCTTGCTTCATTGAAAACCCAAAACATATACAAATGTATCATGTTGAAAACATGAGAAACTATTTGATGGGAAATGCTAAATCACACCCTTCTACTGGACAAACAGCCCTTCATACCAGTTGGGTTATGAGTGAAATTTTAAAATGATGTGTTAACACCAAAACATTAAATAATTCATATACTTTTCAATTTCTTTTTAACAAAATTATAAGACTATTGCCAGCCTTTATTTTTAAATTAGCCAACAATTTAAAAATAAATAATCAGTAGGATTAACATTATCCTTTTTAAAGTCTATTACATCATGATGTTTAACTTATTAAATACTCTTAAACGGGTATCCTTAGCTATACTATTGGTATGTCTTGTATTTCCCAATAATGTTGAAGCCCAAAAGAAAAAAAGAAAAAAAGACAAGATTGAAGCTACTGCTCCTAACCTAGAAAAGAAATCAAAACAAAAAACAATTGAAGAGTTAACAAAATCCTCAAAGGAAATTGAAGGCTTATTTAAAATCTACCAAGATACCATAACTGGAGATTTACAGATGGTTATTACAGAAGATCAAATTGGTAAAGAATATATCTATTTTAGCCAAGTGGCAGATGGCTTTATGGATGCAGGAAGAATAAATAGAGGTTTATATAGAGGGTCAAAAGTTTTTAAAATAGAAAAATACTTTGATAAAATAGAATTTGTTACTCAAAACACTTCATTTTATTACGACCCCAACAATCCAATTTCAAAAGCTGAAAATGCTAATATTAGCCATGGTAATATGGCCAGTGTAAAAGTTGAAGCTCATGATACTAATAACGGGTTGTATCTTATCAAAGCTAATGACTTATTTTTAAAGGAAACTTTTTCGAGAATAAAACCGCCTTCAAGGCCTGGAGCTTCCCCAATGTCTTTTAAAATAGGTAATCTGGATAAGGATAAAACAAAAATAAATAGTATAAATAACTATCCTGAAAACACAAATTTAAAAGTTGAATATGTGTACTCCAACCCTTCAACTTTAAGTAGCGGATCTAATGCTTTGGCAGATAGCAGAAATGTTAGTATTAAAGTTTTTCATAGTTTAATTGCCATGCCTGAAAACGATTATGAACCAAGATATGAAGACCCAAGGGTTGGTTATTTTACCACTCAGGTAGATGACCAGACATCAACATCTTCTACTCCTTAC
The DNA here is from genome assembly GCF_019931125.1 of Aestuariivivens sp. NBU2969. Classification (NCBI taxonomy): domain Bacteria; kingdom Pseudomonadati; phylum Bacteroidota; class Flavobacteriia; order Flavobacteriales; family Flavobacteriaceae; genus Aestuariivivens; species Aestuariivivens sp. NBU2969. The sequence goes on along the minus strand of NZ_JAIOUU010000023.1, from coordinate 20,892 downwards.
AAAGATTTGGTTCACAGATGGCACTTAAAAAAGAAAGACCCCAATGCAGCTATTTCAGAACCTGTAGAACCCATTACCTATTGGATGGAGAACACCACCCCTCATGAGTGGAGGGAAACTATAAAGCTAGGTGTTTTAGAATGGAATAAAGCTTTTGAAAAAGCAGGTTTTAAAAATGCCATTGTTGTGAAACAACAGCCTGATGATGCAGATTGGGATGCTGGTGATATTCGTTATAATGTATTACGTTGGACTTCTTCTCCACAGCCTCCTTTTGGTGGCTACGGTCCAAGTTTTGTAAACCCTAGAACTGGTCAGATTTTAGGTGCTGATATAATGTTAGAGTATGTTATGTTCTCCAAAAGAGCTTTATATGATAAAATCTATGAAGGTTCTGCTCAAGCTCATGAATTTGATAATGATCACTTGCATTGTTCTTTTGGAGAGGTTTTACATGAAGACACTATGTTTGCCAAGGCAGTGGCTTCTGCTTTTGGTGCTACTGATTTAGAGCTTAAACAACTTCAAAAAGAAGTGCTAACAGCTTTGTTGATGCATGAAGTAGGTCATACTCTTGGACTAAATCATAATATGAAGGCCAGTCAGTTGTTCTCTCCTGAGCAGTTAGCTGATGCTGAATTTATTAAAGGAAAATGTTTAACAGGTTCGGTTATGGATTATGCTACTTTAAATGTTACCAGAGACCGTAGTAAACAAGGACACTATAGCGATATGTCTGTTGGACCATATGATGTTTGGGCTATCCAATTTGGATACACGCCTTTTAAATCTGAAAGTGAAAAAGAAGCTTTACTTAATAGATCTACTGAACCAGAGTTAATTTTTGGAAATGATGCTGATGATATGCGTGCTCCTGGAAAAGCTATAGACCCACGAGTAAATGTATGGGACCAATCTAATGATGCTATTCAGTATTCAGTAGATAGAATTGAATTAGCCAATGATTTAATGAAAACAGCTAAGGAAAGATTTACGAAAGAAGGAAAATCTTATCAAGAATTAAGAGATGTTTTTGGTTATTTAAACGGACAAAAATCTAGTGCCCTTGGTATTATTTCAAGATATATTGGTGGCGTTTATGTAGATAGAGCAATGGCTGAACAAGAAGGAGGCACTCAACCTTACACCCCTGTTAGTTTAGAGGACCAAAAGAGAGCTATGAAAGCCTTAAAAGACCATGCTTTTGCTCCAAATGCTTTTGATGCTCCTAACGATATATATAATTATTTGGCTAAGCAAAGACGTGGGTTTGATCTTGGTAAAGAGCCTGAAGATCCAAAAATTCATGAACAAATACTTAATGCCCAAAAAAGTGTTTTAAATCATTTATTACACCCTAATACCCTTCAGCGCATTACTGATTCTGAACTATACGGAAATAAATATACATTATCTCAGTTTATGAGTGATTTAAATACTGCTATTTTCAATGACGACATATATGGTAATGTAAATACCTTTAGACAAAATTTACAACTTGAATATACGAACAGATTAATTAGTATGTTAACCGGAAATCAAAAAGACAGATATAGCTATAACTCTAAATCTATGGCATTGTACAATTTAGGTAAAATACGTACTATGGCAGCACCTTCAGGAAATATGTCATCTAGAGCGCATAAGCAACATTTGAGGACTTTAATTGATAATGCGTTAAAGGAAGTAAAATAGTTTCACTCCGTAGGCTATAAAGTTAAACTATGGTATTAAACAAAAAGTGGCTGAACATTAAAAATTCAGCCACTTATTTTTTAAATAGTATATGTTTCTTTTTAGGGACAAAAACTGTTTACTTTATGTTTCATACACTATATATATAACTGTCAATTTTTATGCCAATCTCACAATATTTCTAGGAATTTTTAGGATTTTTTCCTTTTACCCCTCTAAAGAAATCATGCATAAATTTAAAATCTTCTTCCATATTTTCTGTTGGATAAAATGGTTCTGAAATTTTATTCTGTTTGTTTTCAAAATCAAGTGTAAACATAATGATTGGAACCTGGGCAATTTTAGCGATGTAATAAAAACCCGTACGCCATTTATTTACTTTTTTTCTGGTACCTTCTGGAGCTAATGCCATTCTAAACTCTTCTTTTTTATTAAACAACTTAGCGATAGCCTTAACTTTGTTTTCCTTAGTATATCGATCTATTGGTGTACCACCCAACATTCGTAAAAACCATCCAACCGGAAAAACAAACAATTCTTTTTTACCAACAAAACTTACATTAATACCCAATACAGCTCGTAATAGGACGCCTATATAAAAATCATGCCAACTAGTATGGGGAACAGCTATAATAACAGCCTTTTTTATTGTGTCCTTTGAAATATTGGTATTACCAACAATTTTCCACCCAAGGACTTTATAATAAACGAATTTGGCTAACCACTGCATATTACATTTTTAAGTACATTGTCTTAAGTTGTTTAGGAGATATTTTTTTCTTCCAATTGTTTCCAAGTGCGTTCTCCCAAAGAGGTTCCATAGCCCATGAAATAGAAACCATAGTATCTAAATCCTCATCACTTAAATGGGCACAAATGCCTTGTGGTAGTTCTATATTATGTTTTTCTTTCATAATTTTGAAAAGCCTAACACCTTCAGGATAAAATTCTTCCAAATGATCAAAAACAATGCAATTTCCTATACCATGCTTGGTTCCTAATACATAGGACAACCCATAACTCATGGCATGTGCCACACCAACTTGTGAATATGCAATACTCATACCACCATGCCATGACGCCATCATTAGCTTATCTTGAGCTTCGATAGTACTTAGTGTATCCTCTAAAAATACTTCTTTACATAAATTGTAAGCCATATCTCCATAACTTTTACTAAAAGCATTTAAATATGATCCTTGAAGTGATTCTACAGAATGTATAAAACAATCCATTCCAGTAAAAAACCATTGGTCTTTAGGAACATTTTTAGTTAACTCGGGATCTAATATTACTTGGTTAAAAGGGGTATAATCTGAATTAATTCCAAGTTTCTTTTTTGGACCTGTTAATACTGTGGTTCTAGAAACCTCAGCTCCAGTGCCAGAAATGGTTGGTATACCCACATGATACAAAGCTGGATTTTTTACTAAATCCCAACCTTGATAGGAATGAGTTTCCCCTTCATTGGTTAGCATGATGGAAACAGCCTTTGCCAAATCCAATATACTCCCTCCTCCAATACCAATAATTCCAGACGGACGTTCCTTAACACTTAAAATAATCTCTTCAACTAAATTATCAACTTGTATTGTTTTTGGTTCTTCCTCTGTTGAAATATAAATAATTCTATCGTCGTAAGATAATGAAATGCGAGATGTAAGCCAAGAATTACTCTTAAATACATCATCTATCAAGTAGATAAATGGGGCATTCATATTTAGACGTATTGGGGAAATGATTTCATTTAATTGATTGAAACTACCTCTGCCAAAAATTACCCTTGGCACCATTGGAAAGTTTTTATAATTCATTTAATTTATTTTCTTTTTTTACAAAAAGTAAAAATAGGTTTTATATAAATTTTATTACAGAAAAAACATTCGTTATTTAGTGTCTTTTCCTATACACATGATTGATTTTAGTTTAATAACTTTAAAACATCACGCAAACTATTTACCAATATATATGCTTTTTCATTGGATTCCTTTTCAGAGACCATTTCATGGGCCCATGTAGTATGAAATGGAATATGTATAGCATTTGACTTAATATTTACCAATGGCAAAACATCAGATTTTAATGAATTTCCTATCATAAGAAATTGTGAAGGTTCAATATCTAAATGATCTAATAATTTTGAATAATTAGCTTCATTCTTATGGCTCAAAACTTCTATATGATGAAAATACTTCGTTAACCCGGACTTTTCTAATTTACGTTCTTGATCCAGTAAATCTCCTTTAGTCGCCAATATCAATCTATATTTTTTTGATAAAATTTCTAAAACTTCTTCTACCCCATCCAACAACTCTACTGGTTTGTTAAGCATGGTTTTACCTATATTAAGAATAGCTTCAAAAGTTTTAGATCCAACATTATAATTGGATAATTCCAAAGCACTCTCAACCATTGATAACACAAATGCTTTTATTCCATAACCATATAAATCGAGATTTCTAATTTCAACCTTAAATAGCTCTTGATCTATTTTATTCGGTGTTTCATACTCCGATAGCAATTTGGCAAACTCTGCTTCGGCTTCCCTGAAATAGGTTTCATTAACCCAAAGGGTGTCGTCTGCATCAAAACCAATAACTTTTATATTTTTATATTCCTTAATCAATTCATCAAGCTTTAATCTTTTACTTCCATATTTTTTTGGCACGTTCTAGATCTTCGGGAGTATCAATTTCTACACCTTGAACTTTAGTTTCGACCATCTTAATACGTTTACCATATTCCAAATACCGGATACATTCAATTTTTTCTGAAGCTTCAAGCGGCAACATTGGCAAGTGATAAAAATCTAATATAGCCTGTTTTCTAAAGGCGTAAACACCTTTGTGCTTATAATATTTTGCACCAACGTCCTGATCTCTTGGGTATGGTATGGGACTCCTGGAGAAATATAGAGCAAAATTATTTTGATCTACTATTACCTTAACGGTATTGGGGTTGGTAATCTCTTCTTCATTGGTTATATGTACCATAAGTGATGCCAAATCCACTTCTTTTTCAACATCACTTTTAAAGACTTCAATTAATTTTCCGAGTGATTCCTTTTCAGTAAACGGCTCATCTCCTTGCACATTAATAACAACATCTATATCCATAGCCTCAACCGCTTCGGCTATCCTGTCACTACCACATTCATGTTCTTTTCGGCTCATAATGGCCTTTCCTCCATTAGATACTATTTCATTATAAATAATATCACTATCGGTAACTACGAAAACATCATCGAACAAACAAGTTCCTATTGTAGCTTCATAAGTTCTAGATATTACCGGTTTACCTCCTAAATCCTGCATGAGTTTACCTGGAAAACGAGAGGCCGCATAGCGTGCAGGTATCATTGCTATTATCTTCATTTAACTAATATGGATTTATTTCAAAAATAGGATAAATACTTCGATTTATACTTCAAAAAAGTCATCTTTAAAGCCTATAAGATACAATTTTTCCTTGGCTCTTGTGACGGCCGTATACAACCAACGTAAATAATCTTTATCAACCCCATTTGACAAATAAGGTTGCTCAACAAAAACCGTATGCCACTGACCTCCTTGCGATTTATGGCAGGTAATAGCATACGAAAATTTAACTTGTAGTGCATTAAAATGTTTGCTCCCTTTAATTTTTAAAAACTTACGGTAATTACTGTTTTCATTTTCAAAATCCTTCATAACTTCTTGATAAAGTCTATTGGAGTCCTCATAAGACAATGATGGTGTTTCCGAATGTATAGTATCTAGCATTAAAACTGTTTCAAAAGGACGCATCCTGGGATAATCGACCATACGGACTTTTACTTCAGCAAACCGAAAACCATAAAGTTCTTCAATTTTAAAAATTTCCAAAACTTCAATAATATCACCATTGGCAATAAATCCAGCTTCTGAGGTAGGCTTTATCCAAAAATAGTTGTTCTTGACAACCATTAAGTAGTCTCCGGAAGTCAACTCATTTTCATTAAATAAAATACGACTTCTTATTTGCTGATTATAAAGATTTGCCCGCTTATTGCTCCTAACAATGATGGTGGTTTCCTCATTACCCAAATTACTATATGCAGCATTAATTGCATCCATAATTTCATGACCATCTAATAATCTAACAATATCGGTGTAACCATTTAAATTAAATTTAAAGCTGTCGTAAAATGAACTTAACAAAGTTTCCCTTAAAACTGTAGCGTTTTCCAAAATACCCGATTCCTCTCTTTGACGCACCACTTCATCAAGTTCCATCTTAATAACTTCTTTATTATAGTTTAAGCTTAAGGTTTTCTCATTAAGTGCTGGACTTAACTCTAGCTTTACCGGAGGTAACTGAGCTATGTCACCTATTAACAATAATTTACATTGGTGTCCAGAATATACATATTGCATTAGATCATCAAGTAGGGAGCCATTTTCGAAAAGTTTTGATTCCCCCGGAGTATCAGGTATCATAGAGGCTTCATCTACAATAAAAATGGTATTCTTATGCTTATTAGGCTGCAATACAAATTTCACACCTCCACCTTTATCTTTTTTGGGAAAATAAATTTTCTTATGAATCGTGAAAGCTTCTTTACCCGAATAATTTGAGATAACCTTAGCGGCCCTTCCCGTAGGCGCCATTAAAACAGCACTTTTTTTGACTTTCCAAAGATTGGTTACAAGTACTCCTATTATGGTTGTTTTTCCAGTTCCTGCATAGCCCTTTAGCACATACAACATATTTGGGGTTTTACTAAAAATAAAATCCGATAACTGCTGTAAAACAATACCTTGCTTAAGGGTTGGAGCAAACGGAAATTGACTTTTTAAAAGGGAATAAAATTCGGTTGGCGACATGCATACAAACTACAAAAAATAAATAATTCCAAAGATAGAAATGATTTTTAGTTGCAATGGCTTTTGCGATTAAAAAAAAATTGTAGATTTGCTAAAACCGTTAATTTAATTTAATATAATACACTTAAAATGATTTTATACGTTATTCTTGCAATAGTTATTACCATTGGTTTAGTTTGGTTAATTGATAAGTTTATTCCTTCTAAACTTAGACCAGTAATCATGATAGCTTTATGGGTTGTAATAGGGTTTTTAGCCTATAACACATTTATGTCTATTTACAAACCCATTCAGTTTAACCAAATAAAGAATAAGCGTTATGCACTAGTTATTAAAAGCTTAAAGGATATTAGGGATGCTCAGTTGGCACACAAACAAGTTACTGGTAGGTTTTCCAATAATTTTGATGATTTGGTAAAGTTTATTGATACTGCAGAGTTTACCATTACACAGAGACGTGATACCAGTGTATTGGATGTTGAAATGACTAAACGTTTTGGTGGTGTTGAAACTTTTAAGGACGAAGTTATAATAGATACTTTAGGTTTTGTTTCTATAAAAGATTCTTTATTCGGTTCAGATGATCGTTACAAAACCATGATGAATGTACCTGTTGGAGAAGAAGGTGCTAAATTTGAGCTTAAGGCGGGGTTCTTGGAGGAAAGTGATATAAAAATACCTGTTTTTGAGGCATTAGTAAAAAAGGCTGTCGTTTTAAATGATCAAGATAAAGACCTTGTAAGACAGGAAGAAGAGGTTGTGTCTGTTGAAGGTGTAAATGGAGATGCCATTAGATTAGGTTCTATGGAAGAAGTTAACACAACTGGAAACTGGCCAAAAATTTATGACACAAAAGAGTAATACACAACAAAAACCAACCAACTATAAACTGTCCATTCAAATAAGTTTGAGTGGACTTTCTTTTTGTATACTGCAGGAAGAAACAAATACTATTATTGAGTTAAAGGATTTTAAATTTGATAAAAAATTAAATCCGCTTGAAATTTTAGATTTTTTGAAACAGCAGTTTGGTAATGAGCAAAGCTTGAATCAATCCTTTAGTTCAGTATGTGTTATCCATACTAACGAGCTTTCAACCCTGGTTTCAAAAGCTCTTTTTAATGAAGATTGTTTGGCCGATTACCTAAAATTCAATGCCAAAATATTAAAATCTGATTTTATTGCCTACGACATTCTGAGTAATCTTGATATAATTAATGTTTATGTACCATATGTTAATGTAAATAATTTTATATATGATTCTTTTGGTGCTTTTATTTACAAACATTTTTCCACAGTACTTATTGAAAGTATATTATCTAAAGAGATGTATGGAAATGATTCAAAAGTTTATGTTCATGTAGGATCGAACCATTTTGAAATAGTGGTTATAAACCAAGGGAAACTCATATTGTATAATACCTTCGATTATAAAACCAAGGAAGATTTTATTTATTATATTCTATTCACTTACGAGCAATTAAAATTGAATCCAGAAACTCACCTCCTAATTCTTTTAGGTAATATCTCCAAAACCAATGAACTTTACGATATAGCCTATAAGTATATTAGGCACATCGATTTTGGTTCTGGAACAGATAATTATAGGTTCAATGAAAAACTCTCTCAAAAGCATTCTAATTTTATTATTTTAAATAGTTTTTAATGCGTATCATATCAGGATTGTATAAAAGCAGAAAAATTGTAGCACCTAAAAAATTACCGGTGAGACCAACAACCGATATGGCAAAAGAATCCTTGTTCAATATTATTAATAACCATTATTATTTCGATGATATTTCGGTCTTGGATCTGTTTGCCGGCACTGGAAACATTAGTTATGAGTTTGCTTCAAGAGGCACGCTTAACATTACTTCTGTTGACCAAGATTATGGTTGCATTAAGTTTATATACCAAACTGCAAAGAATTTTGATATGCCAATTGAAGCCATTAAAAGTGATGTTTTCAAATTCTTGGAAAAAACGTCTTTAAAGCATGATATTATTTTTGCCGACCCTCCTTATAATTTTAGTGAAGTACAATTTGCATGCATCCCAGAAATAGTTTTCAAAAATAGTTTATTAAAAGATAATGGTTTATTAATTATAGAACACTCGAAGCAGACCAACCTATCTCAGGTATCCAATTACAGCTACTCCAAAAATTATGGCGGTAGCGTATTCTCATTTTTTGAGTAAAATCTAAATTTGATTATTTTTTTAATCCCCTTTTTTTCAGTATCTTAGAATTCTCCCTAAGATAGCATACCCGAAGTCTATCGTTTTACCTATTTGAATTTTATTTTCAAATAGGCATTCCTATTTGTTTATAACAAAATAATCATTAACAAAAACACCAAACAATGAAAAAACTTTTTTTATTAGTACTGGTAATAACCCTGTTTATTGCCTGCCAAAATCAACCGCAACGCTATTTTGAAAACTCAACTGAAATTGAAACTGTTAAGGCTGGTATAAAAGCCTATGAATCTCAAGATTGGGATACCTGGAAAGCTAATTTTGCTGATACCGCAAAAATTTATGTCAATTCCAATAAGGCGTTATCGCCAGATGAAAGGATAGCTGTTTTCAAGGAAATGTTATCTAATATTGAATCGTATGGATTTAATGACAAGATGAATGAAGTAGAAATGATCGTAGATGCCAAAGGAAGAACTTGGGTAAACTATTGGAACCACTGGAAAGGAACAACAAAAATCACCAATACGGAAATTAATATCCCCGTACACCTTACACTAAGGTTCATTGATGGGAAAATTGTAGAGGAATATGCCTATTATGACACTGCACCTATTGTAGCAGCATTTACTGAAATTGAAGCAGCAAAAGCGGTGGAGGCAGAAAATGAAGATTCCATGCAAGAAAATCAATAAAACTATATTATTATGAGAACAATTAAAATCACCTTAGCTATAGCATGTTATATGTGCTTGACCATACTTACTGCACATGCTCAAAAATTTTATCGGGTACATCAAGATAATGTAAAACCCTCCATGATGCTGGAATATGAAAAAGTAGCCAAAGAATTTAATGAAGCTTGTAAAGCACATAATGTTCAAACCCAGTGGTTAGCTACCACTATGGATGACTTTAGATATTTATATGTGTCTCCAATTGAAAATTTTGCTGCATTAGATGAGCGCCCTATGGCTGATATAGCCAAGGCTATGGGAGATGACTTTGGTAAATTGTTTGAACGTTTTGACCAATGTTATGACTCCCATGGCACTTATATCATTGTTTTAGATGAAGAACTAACGTATATGCCAGAGGGAATTAAACAAACACAGGAAGGTCTCGACTATCGCGATTATTACTTTATACACTTTACTCCCGAAAATGCAAAAAACTTAAAAGAAGCCATGAAAGGGGTCAAAGAGATGTTCGCTGCTAAAGGTTCCAAAAATTATTACCGTATTTACAGAACAGGCTTTGGGCAAATGGACAGTTATTATATGGTTGCCATGTCCAGTAAAGATGCCATTGATTCTGCCCAAAAATCTAAAGCCAATCAGGAACTTCTTGGTCCTGATCGTGTTGAGGTTTTTGGAAAAGTTTTAAAATACGCTTCAAAAATGGAAGAAGTTACTGGAGAAATCAGACGTGACTTAAGTTACATGCCCAAATAACATCTTGTTTTTTTAACAAAGCAAAGTGCGGCACATTGCCGCACTTGTTTGTTAAAGTAAATCTGTAAGCCGAATTCTGTACTTCAAAGAGCCTTTGTCATTTATCTAAATGTATTGTTACCAATACACTTTAGCTGCCTACCCTCCAGCGTTGGGCGTGCAACCCTTAAATACTGGTTTACATGGCATTTCACCCCATAGAGTTTACCCGATTTCACTACAGCATTACCTGTACTTGCTTTCTGTTGCACTGGTCCTAACCTCACGGCTGGTGGCTGTTAACCACTATGGTGCACTACGGTGTTCGGACTTTCCTCCCCCCGATGGTGAACGGGAAGTGACAAAGCGATTTACTTAAAACAAAAATAATATTAAAAAATAATTGTCTAAACTTATTAGCGTTAAAAAATTATAGTGATACACCTTTAAATGCCCTAGGCACTTAAAACACATTAAGTGTTCCAAACTAATAACCTGTTAATAACTCCTATTAAATTCTGAATCTAGAATAACAAATTAAGCATTGAATTTTTAACTTTGTTACACTAAGATTTTTCAATGGAACATTTTGTAGTATCTGCACGTAAATATAGACCCCAAACCTTTAAAGATGTAGTGGGACAGCAGGCCATTACCAACACTTTGTTAAATGCCATTGAACATAATCATTTAGCTCAAGCACTTTTATTTACTGGTCCACGTGGAGTTGGAAAAACTACTTGTGCCCGCATTTTGGCCAAAATGATTAATAGTGATGGAAATGAAAATAACGATGAAGATTTTGCCTTTAATATTTTTGAGCTTGATGCGGCTTCCAATAATTCTGTAGATGATATTAGAAGCCTAACTGATCAGGTTCGTATTCCACCTCAAGTTGGAAAATACAAAGTGTATATTATAGACGAGGTTCACATGTTGTCTCAAGCAGCATTTAATGCATTTCTAAAAACTTTGGAAGAACCTCCTAAACATTGTATTTTTATTCTGGCTACAACAGAAAAACACAAAATTATACCAACCATTTTATCGCGTTGTCAAATATTTGATTTCAAAAGGATAACTGTTAAGGATGCTAAGGAGTATTTAAAATACATAGCCGAACAACAAAATATTAATGCCGAAGACGATGCTTTGCACATTATTGCCCAAAAGGCAGATGGTGCTATGCGTGATGCCCTTTCCATTTTTGACCGTGTGGTTAGTTTTTCAGGCAAGAACCTAACACGAAAGGCCGTTTCCGAAAATCTCAATGTACTTGATTACGAGACCTATTTTACGAGTACCGACCTCATATTAAACAATAAAATCCCAGAACTACTAATTCAGTTTAATAAAACACTTGCCCAAGGTTTCGATGGTCACCACTATATTACTGGATTGGCTTCGCATTTTAGGGATCTTTTAGTTTGTAAAACCCCGAAGACCATTGAACTACTGGAAGTTGGGGAACTAACTAAGGAAAAGTATTTAGAGCAGTCACAAAAAGCTTCCCAAAAGTTTCTCTTAAAAGGTATAGAGCTGACTAACGATTGTGACTTGAAATATAAAACTAGTAAAAACCAACGCTTACTTGTCGAACTATGTTTAATGCAATTGGCCTCTATCACTTTTGATGGAGAAAAAAAAAATAGCAAACATTACGTAATTCCACCATCTTACTTTAAAAGTAGAGGCATTACTCCTATACCTGTAGCCACACCTGATGTAAACCATAAAAATGGTTCAGACTCAGAACAGCATATAGATAAAATTAAAGACAGTATTACTTCAAAAGCCACAACTAGTGGTTCAGCAACTATTTTTGAACGCCCCAAAATTGTTTTATCAAGAGAAAAGAAATCAACTTCTGGTTTATCCCTGAGTAGCATAAGAGCCAAAAAAGAACATCAAATTAAACAAATTGATGTGGTTGTAGATGAAGAAAGCTTACCCAAAGACCCTTTTACTGAAAAAGAGCTTATTTCTGCATGGAATAGTTTTACCAAAGATTTAAAAAATAAGGGCAAACATAACTTGGCTTCTATTTTATCAATTGACACACCAAAGGTTAAGGATACTACAATCTGTTTAGAATATCCAAATGAAACCAATAAAAAGGAATTAATGGCTAACCAGTACGAATTACTTTTGTATATTAGAAAGGCCCTTAATAACTACGATGTTCATTTAGATATTACGGTTAATGAAGAAAAAGAAAAGCATTATGCCTATACCGCCCTTGAAAAATTTAATAAGCTTAAAGAAAAAAACTCTAATATAGAACTATTAAAAAAAACATTTGGATTAGATGTATAGAGGAAAAACAAACACAATAAAATCGTAGTTCCAATAAATAAAAAGATAGATAGTAGATATTAAACCATATCACATTAAACCTTTTAATCTAACCCAAAAAAAATACTATTTTCCATATACAAACAATCATGTTAGGCCTAAAATTACCCACAGACCCACGTTGGGTTAATATTGTTGAAAAAAACATAGAAGAAATATTAACCGATCATGCCTTTTGTGAACAAAAGGCTACAAGCACAGCTATTTCATTAATTGTTAGCTTTCCAGAATATACTGAATTAGTTCAGGAAATGATAGTTTTGGTTAAAGAGGAAATAAGTCATTTTAAAATGGTTCATGATAAAATATTAGAGCATGGTTGGGTTCTGGGAAAAGACAGAAAGGATTATTATGTTGTTGAGTTGTTAAAGTTTTTTCCTAAAGGAGGCAGTAGAACTACACAGTTAGTACACCGTTTACTTTATGCGGCCTTAATAGAAGCTAGAAGTTGTGAACGATTTAGATTATTATCTGAAGAACTGGAAGATAAAGAGCTTGCTGAGTTTTATAGAAAGTTAATGATAAGTGAAGCTAACCACTACACAATGTTTTTAGGCTTTGCCCGAAAATATGGCAATAAAAAAGAAGTTGATACCAAATGGCAAGAACTTCTTGAATATGAAGCCAAAATCATGTCCAATCTCGGAAAGTCTGAGACAGTACATGGTTAAGATTAAAATTTATAGCCAAATCCTAATTGAATGTTTGTGTTTTTTCCCTCAAAAGACATAAAATCTTCAAATACGTTTGTAAATCCATAAGTATAACGAGCATCTAGGAATAAGGTATGTGTTAACTTAAACTCAATACCTCCTATACCAGAATACGCAAAATTCTTAATACCATCGTTGGCTTCATGAACCTTGATACCCACTTGTGGTCCAAAACCTAAATGAAATTTTTCGCTTAGTCGAAATTTAAAAATTGTCGGAACTTGAATATAATCCAATCTTAAGTCATCATTTTTTCCTCCTTCAGATGAGAATTGAAGTTCCGGCGCAAATGCTACCGCCTTGGACAATCCAAATTCACCGAAGAAACCAATCATCAATCCATTTCTATGATCATTCCTAAATGTTGCATCGGGATCAAAATCCATATTGGAAAAATTTATACCTGCACGTACACCATATTTAGTTCCTTGTGAATACCCGTGAAAAGAGATAAAAGTAACGAGCAAAATTAAAAGTAGTGCTTTTTTCATAATGAATAAATTTGGGTTAATGTTAATATCAAACAATCTACTAGTAACGAATATATATTTTTTTGTTAGAAAAAGTATATTTAAAAGGTGAATTGCAAAATTTTACTGTGTATTACTCGAAACCGTGTCGTAATATATACTTTTTATTATACCATCTGCCAATCCAATTTTAGGGACATAAATATGTTTAGCACTACTCCATTTCATAGCAAACAAATAGATTCTCAAGGCTGGAATAATTACATCGGCACGGTCTTGGTTTAGGTCTAATTCGGTAATACGTTCTTCATAAGAATAGCTCTGTAAGGTATTATAGTATGACGTTAAATAAAAGTAAGTTAAAGGTTTGCCTAATGCTTTTCCAGAAATCTTGAAAATTTTGTTTATGTTTCCCCCAGAACCTATAACGGCTAATTTTTCGTAGGTCTTAACATTATTAGTTATCCACTTTTCCAATTCAATCCAGGACTCCTTTACCACCATATCGTTCAATAGCCTAACCGTTCCTATTTTAAAAGATTTTGAAGTAATGGGCTTTCCTTGATCAAATACCGTAAATTCAGTACTTCCACCTCCAACATCTACATATAAATAGGTTTTGTTTGGATCTATATATTTGTGTAAATCTGTTGCAGCTATTATTGCCGCTTCTTCTTCTCCTCCAATAATGTCTATATTTATTCCAGATTCTTTTAAAACCCTACCAACCACTTGTTTTCCATTTTGCGATTCACGCATGGCAGATGTCGCACAAGCTTTATATTTAACCACCTTATGCGATTTCATTAATAATTTAAATGCCAGCATTGTATCTAACATTCGTTCGGTATTTTCCTTTGAAATTTTTTGCTTCATAAAAACGTCTGCTCCTAAACGAATGGGGACACGCACTAAAGAACTTTTCTTAAACTGAACAGGCTTTCCCTTTTGTTCTATAACATTAGCAATAAGTAAACGCACAGCATTGGAACCTATATCGATTGCTGCGTATTTTTTAATCGAGAGCATATTAATCTTTTAGTTTTTTTTGATAATAATCATAAATTGCAAACTGTGAACGAACCTTTTTATTAGTATCTACTTTATAATTATTATTTTGTGAAGCATCTAGTATTCTAGCTTTTACATTATCACTCCAACATATATTGAAATGGTCTATAATTTCCTGTTTGATATCCTCATCGTATATAGGGCAGGTAACCTCTACTCGATTATCAATGTTTCTTGTCATCCAATCTGCCGACGATATATAGATTTTAGGATTGTTGTTATTTCCAAAGATATATATTCTTGAATGTTCTAAAAATTTATCAACTACACTTATAACTTCTATATTCTCGCTCATAGCTTCAACTCCTGGAATTAAACTACATATTCCTCGAACAATCATTTGTATTTTTACCCCAGCTCTACTAGCTTCATATAATTTATCTACCATAGCATAACTTGAAATGCTATTCATTTTTAATCTTATGAAACCATTATTGTGCACTTTGGCATTTTCAATTTCATTATCAACTAGTTTAAATATGGAACTTTGTGTATAATGGGGAGATGTTATTAAATGTTTGTACTTATACATTTTATAACTAGCATTAAAGAAATTGAAAATTTTATTGACGTCCTTCAAGACACTTTGATTAGAAGTGAATAAAGTATGGTCTGTGTATATTTTAGCTGTAGATTCATTAAAATTACCTGTACTAATAAATCCATATCGCATCATTTTTTTACCTTCTTCACGTTCTATCACACACATTTTACTGTGTACCTTAAGGCCTTCTACTCCAAATATTAAGTTCACACCTTCATCTTTCATTTGTTGGGCGTATTCGATATTTGCTTCTTCATCAAATCGCGCACGTAACTCGATGGAAACGGTTACATTTTTACCATTAATTGCAGCATTAATTAAGGCACTAGCAATATGCGAAATTTGAGCTAACCTGTAAATGGTTATTTTTATGGTTTTGACCTTAGGATCCAAAGCCGCTTCACGAAGAAATTTTACGACATAAGAAAAAGTGTGATAAGGTGCATAAAGCAAGTAGTCTTTTTTTGCAATAGCTTCGAAAATACTGGACTCCAAATTTAGACCTTTAATAGGTAGTGCCTCAATTTTATCATAAAGCAGATCATTTCTGCCCAAACTGGGAAAGTTCATGTAATCACGTCTGTTATGGTATCGACCTCCGGGAATAATACTATCGTGGTCATCAATGCCCATTTTAGACATTAAATATTGTAAGGTTTCTTTATCTATGGTCTTGTCGTAAACAAATCGAACGGGCTCCCCTATTTGTCTGTGCTTCACACTGTCGGATATTTTTTCAACAAAACTTTTACTCAAATCACTATCAAAATCCAATTCACCATCACGAGTAATCTTAATCATATGAGCACTGACACTTTTGTAATTGAATATATTAAAAATATCTGCCAAGCAATGCCTTAGTAGGTCGTCAATTAATATAATGTAATTATGCTCTCCTTGTTTGGGCAAGACTACAAAGCGATTGATGTTTTTTGGAATTTCGATTAAGGCAAATTGTCTGCTGCTATCTTCCATTACCATCCTAACGGCTAAATATGCAGCACTATCCTTTAGGTTAGGAATAGTTACTGAATCGTTTAATATAATGGTTACTAAAGCTGGACTTACTTTCCGTATAAAATACTGACGTAGAAAATCATGTTGAGAACTATCTATCTGGCTTTCATCTATGATATAAATGCTCTCCTTTTCTAAATCTTGAGTTATGGTTTCCAATACATCAAGGCTTTCACTTTGTTGATCAATTACTATTTTTGTTATAATTTCGAGCAACTCTTTAGCCTTTATACCCCCTAACTCACTTTTGGCACCTTTACCTGCTTCAACAATACGTTTTATAGTAGCATAGCGTACTTTAAAAAATTCATCTAGATTATTTGAAAATATTCCTAAAAACCTTAAACGCTCTATTAAGGGCACCGTTACATCTGATGCTTCTTGAAGCACCCTTGCATTAAACTGTAACCAACTTATTTCTCTATTTATGTATTTATTCTCTATAGCAATGGCTGGAATCATATATTCTATTTAATAATACACAAATATATTGCATTTAAAACTAAAAGTTTAATTGAGTTTTTATTATTATTAAGATTGAAAAGCGCTTGTTATAAGATAATTTGTATTGTTTTAATTATATTTTCAAACTCTAAAAACTATTTGCTGAATACTTTAATAATCACAGTAATAAAGGCTATAAGCTACTACTGTAAATTATTTGTTCTATAATTGGCTTCGAGAGCACTTAGGCAAACCATCCACCCTCTATCTATAAAACACAACATCATTTTCATTTCAAGTCCCTTGGAAATACGGTTTTTACAGTTCTCCCTTGCTTTAGGTCACTCCAAGACTCAATGTCATAGACCATAATAACGACACCACAGGTTGGCACATTTTCAATATATTTGCTGCCATAAGTATTTACAAATGACGTTATGGCATGATTATGTCCAAAAACCATTAAGTTGTCAACTGTTGATTCACAGGCCTTAATGACCCTAACCAAATCATAACCAGAAAAGTCATATAAATCGTGAAGATACTCTACCTTTTTACGATCCAAATTTAAAGTGCTAATAAAAGTTTCAGCGGTTAACTTGGTACGTGTAGCATCACTAACCAAAACCAAATCTGGGTCAAATTGTTCTTTAATTAAATGTTTTGCAACTAATTTAACATCACTAGCACCTCTATCATTTAGAGGTCTTTCATGGTCGATAACATTGTGTTTCCATGACGATTTTGCATGCCTTATTAGAATAAGTTTCTTCATATGACTCGGTAAAAAGTTAATTTTTATCGATAAAAAGTTGTTTTTATCGATAAAAAGGATTTAATTTGCTAATTAGATTGTACAAAATTATATACTTTTAAGTAACTTAAATATAAATAAATATGGGTTAAATTATTGGAAATAAGATGTTGTGAACATCTATTATCGTTAAATCATATTATTAATCCGATTAAAAGAAAAACAACACAGGTTGTCGACTTTTTAAGTGATTTAACATATTTTTTTGAAAAAATAATAACATATATGTTGCTTTGTGTAGCTATTAACTGAATAAAGATGACCCCAAATCTGATTTCACACGTAAAGTTTTTAATGTCGTTATGCTACGACATTTTTCCCTCATTACTTTTTAAGAATAACGAAGCATGTATGGACAGCAATGAAGCTGTACCATTATATTTACATATATAAAAGTTGCTAAAGTCAATACAAATCTACAAGCTTATGAAAACTAATACTTATAAGATTTTCATTAAATCATTTTTCCTAATAATATTTATAGGTGTATTTGATTTGAATGCACAGGGAGAACCAAATGATTGTATCGTATTCACAAATTGTCCTCAAGACAATATTTCAATTTGTGCTGATACCTATAACCCTGATAATCCATCAGAATGGGGGGCTATATTAGAAACATGGTCAGTTCCTTCAGCTTCGGAAACGTGTTCTGGAGGTCCAGGGGGGCCTTCGTTACAAATGAATTTTGAACTTAACGAAAGCCTTTTAGGTAAAGATTGTTGGGAATTTAACTATGTCCAACGTGTTGGCGATGATGGAGGCTATCTTAGGTTATTCTCAAGTAATGGTGGTCCCAATTCATATATAATAACACCATATCTTTTTTTGGAAACTACCGATACTGCCAGTATAGAAGTAACTTATACTAATGGAGATTATGATATTCAAGTATATTATATAGATGAAGATGGGGTTGAATTTGGCCCTTTTGATACTCAAAGTATTGACGCTTTGGGTGTCGGTGTGCATAATATTACATTAGACCCTCAGATTCCTTCTGATGACTCTTACCGAATTAAGTATGAATTTGTTTATACAGGAAGTAAGCCTTCAAACACAAATACTGTAGATAGAATTGGAATAGACGGTGTAATAATAGAAGGTACGTGTACAGGAGGAATAGATTTTGCTGTCACCGGACCTGAACCTCCAGAATTCTTAACTGTTGGAACACATGAATTATGTTATACCGCAACTTACACAGATCCAAATGGAACGATAACTTCTAAAACATGTTGCATTACAGTTCATGTATTAGATACGCCTCCAGTGATTACATGTCCTAGCCCAATTACTCAAGCGTCAGATCCAGGGTTATGTACAGCAACTGTTATCATCCCATCTCCAACTGCAACCGATGCAGATTGTACTGGAACAGATTTAACGGCTAATTTAACTTTTTTTTCTATTCGTAGTGATGGATTAGCACTTACAGATCCCTACCCACTAGGTGTAACAACTATTACACATAGTGCTACTGATGACAATGAAGTTACCGTAACTTGTGAACAAACCGTAACGATTACGGGAGGTGCTGACCCCTCATTTGACTCACAGCCTTCGCCAATTGCTGATATAAACTGTAATGATAGTCTACCTGTTCAGGAAACTTTAACCGCTAGTGATTGTAACGGTCCTGTGACCGTTGTTCCTAGTATTGATGATTACACAATTGATGTCTGTGCTGGATACGAAATCACCTATAGATGGACTGCTGGAACTACTGAAGTCACACAATCTTTTAATGTACTTCCTGATACAACGCCTCCTTCTATCACAACTGATGCTAGCGATAGCACAGTTGAATGTGATGGTAGCGGTAACGCCGCTGAGTTAGCAGCCTGGTTAAGCTCTAATGGTGGGGCTGCCGCTTCTGACGCCTGTGGTGGCGTAACCTGGTCCAACGACTATAACGCACTTAGCGATGACTGTGGTGCTACTGGTTCGGTAACAGTGATTTTTACGGCTACGGACGACTGTAACAACACCTCTACTACATCAGCTACATTTACTATTGAAGATACCACTCCGCCTACAATAAGTGTGCAAGCAATAGATTATACCGTAGAATGCGATGGTGCTGGTAATACTGTTGCCCTTAATGCTTGGTTAGATACTCATGCCGGGGCTGCCGCTTCTGACGCCTGTGGTGGCGTAACCTGGTCGAATGACTTTAGCGCACTTAGTGATGACTGTGGTGCTACTGGTTCGGTAACAGTGATTTTTACGGCTACTGATGATTGTAACAACAGCTCTACTACATCGGCTACTTTTACTATTGAAGATACAACGCCTCCTTCTATCACAACAGATGCTAGCGATAGCACAGTTGAATGTGATGGTAGTGGTAACGCCGCTGAGTTAGCAGCCTGGTTAAGCTCTAATGGTGGTGCCTCTGCTTCTGACGATTGTAGCGGCGTGACTTGGTCTAACAACTTTACCGCCCTTAGCGATGATTGTGGGAACACTGGTTCGGCTACGGTAACTTTTACTGCCACTGACGAATGCGGATTGTCTTCTACTACTACGGCTACTTTTACTATCGAGGACACTACTGTGCCTTCTATTGATACACAAGCTATAGATTTTACCGTTGAATGTGACGGTGCTGGTAATACAGCTGCTCTTAACGCTTGGTTAAGCTCTAACGGTGGCGCAGTTGCCTCTGATACCTGTGGTGGCGTAACCTGGTCGAATGACTTTAGCGCACTTAGTGATGACTGTGGTGCTACTGGTTTGGTAACAGTGATTTTTACGGCTACTGATGATTGTAACAACAGCTCTACTACATCAGCTACATTTACTATTGAAGATACAACGCCTCCTTCTATCACAACTGATGCTAGCGATAGCACAGTTGAATGTGACGGTAGTGGTAACGCCGCTGACCTTAACGCTTGGTTAAGCTCTAACGGTGGCGCAGTTGCCTCTGATACCTGTGGTGGCGTAACCTGGTCCAACGACTATAACGCACTTAGTGATGACTGTGGTGCTGCTGGTTCGGTAACAGTGACCTTCACTGCTACGGACGACTGTAACAACAGCTCTACCACATCGGCTACTTTTACTATTGAAGATACAACGCCTCCTTCTATCACAACTGATGCTAGCGATAGCACAGTTGAATGTGACGGTAGTGGTAACGCCGCTGACCTTAACGCTTGGTTAAGCTCTAACGGTGGCGCAGTTGCCTCTGATACCTGTGGTGGCGTAACCTGGTCCAACGACTATAACGCACTTAGTGATGACTGTGGTGCTACTGGTTCGGTAACAGTGATTTTTACAGCTAC
>NZ_JAIOUU010000022.1:0-41634 GCF_019931125.1 Aestuariivivens sp. NBU2969 | reverse complement strand
TTTACAAAGTTTAGTATATTTTTACCTTCATATTGTTCCATATCTTAATGTTTTAAAGCATTAAAATACGGATTTTAAATTAATAACTCAATTTTTTTAAATAATTTCTTTAACAGAAAAAAATCTTGTTTTGGAGTATTAGTAATTAACGAGTTGGGATACTATATTCAGTACAATGGGCATTATTATGAAAGGCAAGTGGCAAAGTTTATAGAAAACTTAAAAAAACAAATACATACCTTAACAAAGAACTGAATTAAAAAACGATAGTATCCAAAATTGACACTATCCAAAAGGCAGTATATAAAAAATGGTACTTTAAGGAATATTTAAATACTTATGGGTTTGTAAGGACACTTTCCACTTAGGGTGTTTCATGACGTAATCCACAATTTCCGGAATCACCTTATCACGCTTACTCCATTCGGGTTGTAAATACAGGATACAGTTGTCATTAACCTTGGCCGCTTGTTCTTCAGCAAAGCGAAAATCATCCTTGTTATAAACAATAACCTTAAGTTCATTGGCTTTTTCATAAACTTCCTGAGTTGGTGGTTTTAGCTTTTTTGGCGATAAACATATCCAATCCCAAGTCCCCGTCAATTTATAAGCGCCAGAAGTTTCTATATGGACCTGCAATCCTGCAGTTTTAAGCTGGGACGTTAAAGGTTCCATATCCCACATTAAGGGTTCCCCTCCAGTAACAACAATAGTATCGCTATAGGTTTTCGCATTTTCAACAATCCTAACTGTTTCTGTTGGCGGATGCAAATCGGCATTCCAGCTTTCTTTTACATCGCACCAATGACAGCCCACATCACAGCCTCCAACACGTATAAAGTACGCCGCCGTACCTTTATGGTAACCTTCCCCTTGGATGGTGTAAAACGCCTCCATTAAAGGCAGCATTTTACCTTGATCTACCAACTGCTTTATTTCTTTTTCCATAAGGCTGCAAAGATAGCGGTTTACGGTTTAATTGTTCAAAGTTTTACATATCTTGGTTACAAGATTTAACCGAGAATGGTTATTTTTATCAAAATTTCCTATTCATGGACAAGAAGGATGCCTTTTATAAACACATAACCGATGGCAATACAACCAAAGGTGATTTTATTCCCATAGGAGCCGCCATGTTAGATGGCGAAACCGTTACAGGTGCCCATGTAAAAATTCCTTTAAAAACCATGAATCGCCATGGCTTAATTGCCGGTGCTACAGGAACAGGAAAAACAAAATCGCTACAGATTTTGGCAGAGAATTTAAGCGATAAGGGAATTCCTGTCTTGCTGATGGATATTAAAGGCGATTTAAGCGGATTGGCTCAACCCAGTTTAGGGCATCCTAAAATTGACGAACGTCATGAAAAAATAGGTTTACCTTTTGAAGCGAAAAGTTTTCCTGTTGAAATCTTAACCCTTTCTGAACAAGATGGTGTACGGTTAAGGGCTACCGTTAGTGAATTTGGCCCTGTATTGCTTTCAAGGATTCTGGATTTATCGGATACACAATCTGGTGTTGTTGCCGTGCTGTTTCAATATTGTGACGACAACAAATTGCCCGTATTGGATTTAAAGGATTTTAAAAAAATATTGCATTATGCCACCAACGAAGGCAAGGAAGAATTTACCAAAGCCTATGGTAGAATTTCCCCAGCTTCTACGGGTGCTATTCTAAGAAAAATTATAGAATTGGAGCAACAAGGTGCCGATTTGTTTTTTGGTGAAACGTCGTTTGAAGTTGAAGATCTATTACGAATTGATGAAGATGGTAGAGGTTACATCAATATCATTAGGCTTACCGATATCCAGGACCGCCCCAAACTATTTTCAACCTTCATGTTAAGTTTATTGGCAGAAATCTATTCCACGTTTCCAGAACAAGGTGATAGTGACAGGCCGGAGCTTATTATGTTTATAGATGAAGCACATTTAATATTCGATGAGGCCTCCAAACCTTTGTTAAATCAAATTGAAAGTATCGTAAAATTAATACGTAGTAAAGGCGTTGGACTTTATTTTGTGACCCAAAATCCAACCGATGTTCCCGAAGCTGTTTTGGGACAGTTAGGACTGAAAATTCAGCATGCACTTCGTGCCTTTACGGCCAATGATAGAAAAGCCATAAAGCTTACAGCACAAAACTATCCCGATTCTGAATACTACGATACCACCGAAGTACTAACCTCACTTGGTATTGGCGAGGCTTTAGTATCTACCTTAAATGAAAAAGGGCGCCCCACACCCCTTGCTGCTACTATGATGCGTGCACCCATGAGTAGAATGGATGTATTGACCAAAACCGAGTTAAGTAGCTTACTTTATAAATCTAAACTGGCTAAAAAATATAATGAAACCATAGACCGGGAAAGTGCTTACGAACTTTTAAATGCAAAAATAGAACGTGCCGAAGCCGATCAGGCCAAAGAAAAAGCAAAACAAGAGCGCGAAGCCCTTAAAAAAGCAGAAACCAAAAAACACACATCAGCAACAAGACACCGAAGTACTAGAATGAACCCAATAGTTAAAGTACTTACCAGTGCTACTTTTATAAGAAGCGTGTTTGGTATTTTAACCAAATTGATGAAAAATTAATTATCATAAACCTGTTTATAACACTAAAATTAATGAACAAACTATTTTTTTTAAGCCTTGCTGTTCTAGCTATTTGCCTTAGCAGTTGCAAACAAGAACAAAATCCATTTGAAATTGACAAACACCATGTAGGGCTATTAAACGATTCCACACAAGTAAAAGATTTAAAAATTATTTTTCCTAATGACTCGATATCAAAATTTGAAAGCGGCAAAGCCTTTTCAGGCAATATCAATACCATTGATGTCCATGATAAAACTGGTAAAAAGCTTCTCGTACTTTCACCAAGAAAACTTGGGGATTCTACCTCGGTGATTAGTAGTGTTCAAATTATGGATGCCCGCTATAAAACCAATGAGAACATATCTATTTTAAGTACCTTTAAGGATATTAATAACGCTTACAAAATAAGCCGGATCAATAACCTAATAAATTCTGTTGTGGTATCTGTAAATGAAATTAACGCATCATTTACCATTGATAAAAAAGAACTTCCTGCCAACCTTCGTTTTGACAGGAACTTAACCATTGAAGCCATACATATTCCGGACGGTGCAAAAATTAAATACTTTTTTATTAATTGGAATAATAACTAAGACGTAATGAACCCTCTTCTTTCCAAATTACTAATAGACATTGCTAGAAAAAAACTAGAGCACAAACACCCTAACCAACCTGTTAGAAAAAGGGAAATTGTACCATTGGTAAGAAATCTACAGGTAGAATTATCGCATACCATAAAAAAATATATATTTATAGCAATTGGTGTCTTTTCTGCAGGCTTTGGCCTTAAAGGATTTTTACTACCAAACCGCTTTATAGATGGTGGAGCAACAGGTATTTCTTTATTATTAGAAAATATTACTACTCTTAATTTAGAAACCTTACTTGTACTCATTAACCTGCCTTTTATATTCCTAGCCTCTAAAACCATCAACCTAAAATTTGCTGTTCGCAGTATCGTTGCTATCATTCTTTTGGCCTTGGTAGTTCATTATATCGATTATCCAACAGTTACAGAAGACAAACTACTTATAGCAGTTTTTGGAGGCTTTTTTTTGGGTCTAGGTATAGGTATGTCAATGCGAGGTGGAAGCGTTATTGATGGCACTGAGGTTTTAGCCATTTACTTAAGTAGAAAGCTGTCCCTTACCGTTGGCGATGTGCTTTTGCTTATTAATATCATTATATTTTCCTTTGGCGCTTATATTTTGTCAATTGAAGTTGCATTGTATGCCATTCTTACCTATTTAGCTGCTGCAAAAACCGTGGATTTTGTAGTAGATGGTGTTGAAGAGTATGTTGGTATTACCATTATTTCTGAAAAACATGAACAACTTAGGATGATGATTACCGAAAAATTGCAAAGGGCTTGTACTATTTATTCTGGTAAAGGTGGTTTTGGTAAAAATGGAGCATCAAAAGAGAAAAACATAATATACACCGTTGTTACACGCCTTGAAATACCTAAACTAAAAACCGAAATCGACAAAATAGACAAACATGCTTTTTTAGTGATGGGCATTGTAAAAGATATTAAAGGGGGCATGATAAAGCGTAAACCTTTAAAAGATTAAAATGAAAAAATATAAAATTCAAGACAACCCCTTTATTGTGCCTACAAACGATGGTAAGGCCATAAAGGAACATTTCGGCCTGGTTAGTGACGGTAATACGCAAATAAGTATTGCACACATGACCGTTCCTGGTGGGTGGAGCGAACCATTTCAAACTCCAGAATTTGACGAGTATACTTTTGTAATAAAGGGTAAAAAAAAATTCATAATAGAAAAAGATACAGTTGTATTAAAAGCTGGTCAATCTATTAAAATTGAAAAAAACACGCGCGTTCAATATTCAAATCCTTTTGATGAAGCATGTGAATATCTTGCCATTTGTGTTCCCGCCTTTTCCATGGATTTGGTTAACAGGGAAGTTGAATGAAATACCGATATTTAATTTTATCATAAAACGAAATGATGATTTGGATATTACATGCCCATGCCGAGAGTAATTGAAGCACAGCCATAAAAACAGAATAGATATCAGTACAAGAAACGAACATTAATAAATTTAAACATTTGAAAATAGTTTTAGTCAAACTCATCGGTTTTTTTATAAATACCATAGCTCTTATTAGTCCAAGATATGCTGTTAAAATAGCCATTAAATTATTTTCTACACCGCTAAAAGGGAAACACATTCCTGAAGGAAAAGATTTTTTAAATACAGCTTTTCAAGAAGAGGTGGTCTATAAAGATTTCTCTATAATGACCTATAGATGGCTTGGTAAAAAGGATACTATTCTATTGGTTCATGGCTGGGAAAGTAATGCCTTTCGATGGAAAGATCTAATTGAAAAACTGAAACAAAAAAGTTATAACATTGTTGCCATAGATGCACCAGCACATGGTAAATCGGGCGGGAAGTACTTTAACACCTTAGACTATTCGGAATGCATACATCTCGTAGCAAAAAAGTTCAAGGTAAAAACTATTATTGGACATTCTGTTGGAGGTATGGCAACGATTTTTTTTCAATACAAATATCAATTCCCCCATTTGGAACGTATCGTATTACTTGGTGCACCATCTAATTTCAAGGATATATTTGAACGCTATGTAAACATGATGGGATACCATAATATTTTGGTAAAACACATTGATGAGTTCTTTTTAAAAAAACATGGGCATCGTTCTGCTTATTTCGAAGCTTCAAAATTTTCAAAGGACATTACATCCAAAGGTTTGATTATTCATGATGACAAGGATAATATCATTCCATATAAAGATGCCTTAGACTACCAAGTCAGCTACACCAATGCAAAACTTATAACAACAAACAATCTAGACCATAGTTTAAAATCTGAAAATGTTGACAATCACATTTTAGAGTTTATCTCCAATTAGTTATTGTATTTTTGTGGTATGCAAGAAGAATTAAAACGTATTAATAAGTTTTTAAGTGAAATAGGCTATTGCTCTCGTCGTGAAGCCGATAAGCTTATTGAAGCTGGCCGCGTAACAGTAAATGGAAACATTCCTGAAAAAGGAACAAAATTAACATTAGAGGATATTGTTGCCGTTGATGGTACTGAAGTTGGAAACACTAAAAAAGAATTCGTGTATCTTGCATTTAACAAGCCTGTTGGTATCGTATGCACTACAGATACAAGAGTGGAAAAAGATAATATTATTGATTTTATTAACTACCACAAGCGTATCTTCCCTATAGGTAGATTAGATAAACCCAGTGAAGGTTTAATTTTATTGACAGATGACGGAGATGTTGTAAATAAAATTCTTCGAGCCAATAACAACCATGAAAAAGAATATATTGTTAAGGTGGATAAACCCATATCCCAAACCTTCATTGAACATATGTCTAGAGGTATTTACTTAAAGGATTTGGGACAAACCACACAACCTTGTAAGGTTAAAAAAATGGATAAGTTTACCTTTAAAATAATACTTACACAGGGGCTAAACAGGCAAATCCGTCGTATGTGTGAATACTTAAGTTATGAGGTACAAACCTTAAAACGCGTACGTATCATGAATATCAAATTAGATATACCTTTGGGAAGATATAGAGAGTTAACTAAAGAGGAGTTTACCGAATTAAACAAACTATTGACTAAATCGACCAAAACCAATAAAGGGAAACCTTCTTTAAGAAATCATCATGGCAAATAACATCAATCCGTTCCACTTGGCCATTCCAGTTCACAACTTAGAAACCTGTCGAGTTTTTTACCGGGAAACTCTTGGATGTGTTGAAGGCAGAAGCAGTAATTTATGGGTTGACTTTAATTTTTTTGGGCACCAATTGGTCATTCATTACAAACCAAAACAAGACAATTCCAGTTTGTACACCAACCCTGTAGACGGAAAAGAAGTTCCCGTACCTCATTTTGGAGTTGTTTTATCTTGGAAAACCTTTCATGGTTTAGCTGAAGATTTAAAACAAAAAAACATTGAATTTGTTATTGAGCCTTATATACGATTTAAAGGTTTAGCAGGAGAACAAGCCACCATGTTTTTTTATGATCCTTCAGGAAACGCATTAGAATTTAAGGCATTTAAGGACATCAATCAACTATTCGCCAAATAATGCCTGTTCCCTTTTCTTTTTATTTGCTAAATAAAATGGCAAGTAAATAAGAAAAAAATAAGGGATCAATATAATTTGAACTACTATAATATAATAAGGCCAATCACCAAAATAATCTAATAGCGAGGCTGCTTCTGGCTTTTCAATCAAATAAAAATAATTTGATTTTAATGCATAATTAATAAGAATCATAACAAATACATATGCCTGCAAGGCAAAGTACGATTTAAAGACACTAGGCAATTTAGGTCGCATTTGAAAAACAAAAATGGCATAAAAAATAACAATTAAAACGCCTAAATGCACTGCCCAAAACCTAAAATAATCAAAGGAAGGAAATCCTATTGCTATATCTGGTGTTATAACCCCTTGTAAAGTTCCTCCAATAATCCAAAATAACAAAATTTCGAACATCCAATATTTTCTGTAATAAGTAAAAAATGGAATGAACAAAGCCATTAAACTACATAAATACAAAGGTAAATCGGTAACAATACTGTAATCCCCAAACAAAAAGTAGTATAAATGAAATACAAAAACCGTTAAACTTACAGAGCAAG
Source organism: Aestuariivivens sp. NBU2969 (assembly GCF_019931125.1). NCBI lineage: Bacteria > Pseudomonadati > Bacteroidota > Flavobacteriia > Flavobacteriales > Flavobacteriaceae > Aestuariivivens > Aestuariivivens sp. NBU2969. The sequence continues at coordinate 34,367 of NZ_JAIOUU010000022.1, read as the reverse complement.
CCAAATAATGAATGTATTTAATTTGCTGGGATTCGTTTAACTTATGTTTTGCATACCGAATAAAAAAAACAGCAAAAAGGGTAACCAAAACCACTGGAATTATGTGCTGCAAACTACCAATAGCAACCCGGGTCTGTAATTCTATAAAGCTAAATAGGTTAAAATGCATATTGCAATTTAATCTATTTTGGGTTAATTACAAACGTCTTGTACGTGCCAACAACGTATTTTTAAGTAACATAGCAATAGTCATAGGGCCCACACCTCCAGGTACAGGTGTGATATAACTGGCTTTTTTACTAACACTTTCAAAATGCACATCTCCCGCAAGCCTAAACCCATTTTTCTTAGAAGCATCTGGTACTCTGGTGATACCAACATCTATAACCACAACACCTTCTTTAACCATATCTCCTGTCAAAAATTCTGAAATGCCTATCGCAGCAACTATAATATCAGCTTTACTGGTGATTTCAGATAAATTTTTTGTTCGACTGTGAACTAGGGTGACAGTAGCATCTCCAGCACTTCGCTTTTGACTCATTAATATACTCATGGGACGACCTACAATATGGCTTCTTCCCATTACAACTAAATTTTTACCAGAAGTCTCAATACCATAACGTTCAATAAGCTCTAAAATACCAAAAGGAGTTGCTGGCAAAAAACAAGGTAAATCTAATGCCATTCTACCTACATTTACGGGATGAAAACCATCGACATCTTTTTCAGGGTCAATAGCCATCAATACTTTTTGTTCGTCAATATGCTTGGGCAAAGGCAACTGTACTATAAAACCATCAATATCATCATTAGTATTTAGCTCATGTATTTTGCTAAGCAATACCTCTTCTGAAGTTTCTTCAGGCAAATCGATTAAAGTAGATTGAAAACCAACACGTTCACAAGCTTTTACCTTGGCACCCACATAAGTCATACTAGCACCATCGGTTCCTACGAGCACTGCAGCTAAGTGAGGTGCTTTTTCACCTTTTGATTTGATTAAACTAACTTCCTTAGCTATTTCATCTTTAATGTCGTTACTAATTTTTTTACCGTCTAGAATGATCATTTAATGTTGGTTATTAGTGAATTTAATTACAAATGGCAGCTAATCTTTAGCTTAAAACCTAGCGCATATTCTGCATCATTTGCATCATTTTTTTACCGCCTCCACCTTGCATCATCTTCATCATTTTGCTCATTTGGTTGAATTGATTTAATAACTGGTTAACTTCTTGAACCGAAGTTCCAGATCCCTTCCCAATACGTTTCTTTCTACTAGCATTTAAAATTGATGGATTGGCACGCTCTTTTGGAGTCATGGAGTAAATAATTGCCTCAATACCTTTAAAAGCATCATCATCTATATCGATATCCTTCATCATTTTTCCTGCACCGGGTATCATGGCAATAAGGTCCTTCATGTTACCCATCTTCTTAATTTGCTGAATCTGCTTTAAGAAATCGTCGAAGCCAAACTGATTTTTAGCAATTTTCTTTTGAAGCTTTCTTGCTTCTTGCTCATCGAACTGTTCTTGGGCCCGTTCTACCAACGAAACAACATCTCCCATTCCCAAAATACGGTCTGCCATACGTGACGGATGGAACACATCAATAGCTTCCATTTTTTCACCTGTACCAATAAACTTAATTGGTTTATTAACCACAGACTTTATGGATATTGCCGCTCCACCTCTCGTATCACCATCTAATTTGGTTAAGATAACACCATCAAAATTCAATATATCATTGAATGCTTTGGCTGTATTAACCGCATCCTGACCAGTCATTGAATCTACTACAAAAAGGGTTTCTTGTGGTTGAATGGCTTTGTGGATATTCGATATTTCATTCATCATCACCTCATCTACCGCCAAACGACCAGCAGTATCTATAATGACCACATTAAACCCATTTGCTTTAGCATGGGCAATACCTGCCTTTGCAATAGCTACAGGATCATTATTGCCTTTATCACTATAAACTTCTACATTAATTTGATCACCTACTACATGTAATTGATCAATCGCTGCTGGACGATAAACATCACAAGCCACCAATAAAGGTTTCTTTGTTTTTTTGTTTTTGAGATAATTGGCAAGCTTACCAGAAAAAGTCGTTTTACCAGATCCTTGCAAACCTGACATTAGAATAACACTTGGTGTTCCCGAAAGATTAAGCCCTTCAGCATCACCACCCATGAGTTCGGTTAATTCATCCTTGACAATTTTTACCATTAATTGTCCTGGCTGAAGCGTTGTCAACACATTTTGACCAAGTGCTTTCTCTTTAACTTTATTGGTGAACTCTTTAGCTATTTTAAAGTTAACATCGGCATCTAACAAGGCACGCCTTACTTCCTTTAAAGTTTCCGCTACATTAACTTCCGTAATACTTCCATGGCCTTTAAGAACGTGTAGGGCTTTATCTAATTTATCGCTTAAATTATTAAACATAATGTTACTTAAATTTTAAGAAGTGCAAAGTTAATGATTTGTAACCTATTATTGAAACGCTATTCTATAAATAAAAAAGGCTGTCAATTTTACAATTTGACAGCCTCAAAAAGGATTACTTAGCTAACTAACCTATAAAACCGATATGACAAGTTTTCCTTTTTTTTAACCAAAACATAATTCTCTTTTTCAATTATATTTTCTTTTCAAGAACTAGAATACGTTCTATATTTCCATTAGAGTCCAGATCTTTTAATTCTATCCTAGTTTCATCAATCTCCACTATTTTCCATCTATGGTTTAAAACATTAAACGGTTCATTATCTCCAAAATACAAACCAAGTCTTAACCCTTCTTTTCTATAGGACAACCAAGAGCCTGAAAAAGTACCATTATTAGGATCAGTAACTTTTACTCTACCAGTCTCAAAAAAACTTAGTGTGTACATAAAAAACGTATCGTCTTTTTCCAATTCCCCTTCAGCAATAAAGTACCTAGTTACTTCCCAATCGCTACTAATTAATACGTCATCGACATAATTTAGATCGTCATCTGTATTTGGACAATGTCTTTCCAACACCATTTTATTATCTAAATTACCAAGACTTTCCAGTTTAATTAAACCAGGTTCCAGGAAGGTTATTAACCACTCTAACTGTAAGTTTGGCCTGCCTTCCAATTGAATTTGAAGTACGAATCCAGCATTAAAAGCTAATACATTATAAGTCCCTTGAACAAACTCACCATTCACACGTATTTTAACCACATTATCTGGAAAGAATTTTAAAGGCGTACCTATATAATCCTTTTCATTATCCACCCCATCAACACTTAAACGTGTTACTCGCCATAAACATTCCTGCAAGTAATTTAGTATACGCTCTTTGGTAACATCGAAAGCAATATCGCAATTCTTCTTTAAAATAATCCTATTGCCTCCAACTTGGTACAATTTAATCCTTCCGTATTCTAAGTCATAAACAATCCATTCTAAGGTAAAGTCTACTAGGGTGTCGAACTCCAATTTAATTAATGCACCGTGGTCTCCAATTCGGGTTGTCCAAGTTCCTGTTAATACATCTCCATTTCTAGCACGTACTTTTACGACATTATCTTCCTTGAAAACAACTACGTACTCACGGTATTTGTCATCTAAATTCTCTTCATTTCTATCAAAGTCATGAACTACCCATGGGCAAGTCATTAATAAATTATCCAAACGTTCTTTAGTGAAATCGTCATCACCATAATCGTTATCATCATCCTCATCACACGTATCCTTAGCATCTTCAATTGCTGTTTCCAATTCAAAATTGTTATTAACGATTATTTCTGAACCGTCGGCCAATATCATAGTAACTGGAAAATTTAAACTAGCTAAAACTTCTTTATCTATTACACGTTTAATAAAACGATACAATTGAAAATCATTTTCAACCGTAACAACATCTATAACCTGAAAGTTAGCATTGTATAAAGAAAATGAAATTGGATATTTGAAATCAATACACTCAATATCATCATCATCTTCATTTTCACCTTTACATTTAGCCACTAGCTCTTCTAGGTGGGTTTTATTTTCAATAACAATCTCCTCATGATCTTCGGTAATGATAGTTATTGGGAATATAATTTCCAATCGATCATCGTCGTCTTCAAATTTGTCAAAAATGGCTTCAATGGTTTTGAAGTCTTCTTCAGAATCAACAATAATTTCCAAATTGTTCACTACCACGGTTACAGGAAGTTCTACAGACAAACAACTGGCTCTATCAATAATATTGTCTTTAGAACCATCCCGTTTTGAGGTGGCACTAACCATAGCAGTTAAATTTGAATTGGCGACTAAGGCCTCTGCTTCATTGGGAGGTGTAATGTCTACGATTTCATCCTGACAAGATGTAAATAGTAAGAGGGCAAAAAAAGGTAGTAGGATTAAGGTTTTTAATTTCGCTTTCATGATTTTTAATTTAGGGTTCAACATAGCGTTTTGATGATAAAACAGGATAACTATAAAAACTCCTACCCTCTACCCCTAAAAAAATTTAAAAATTGTAAAAGCTAAATTCCAAAAAGCATTATTTTAGAGGCACCAACTACCAAAACCAATGACAAAACAGCTACATGACAATATTTGTGAAGAACATCTTTTTTCTTCCATATTTAATAAATATTCTAAAGACCTACATGATTTTCTATATTACAAGTTTGGTGACCGATTAAATCCAAAGGACAAAGTACAGGAAGCTTTTGTGAAGCTTTGGCAAAACTGTGCAAAAGTAAGGCCAGATAAAGCCAAAAGTTTTGTTTTTACAACGGCCAACAATTTAATGCTGAATGAAGTAGCACATCAAAAAGTGGTTTTAAAACATCAACAGGCCAAACCTAAAATGCATACCAATGAAAACCCTGAGTTTTTAATGCAGGAACAAGAGTACAATGACAAACTGCAACGTGCGCTATCTAATTTAACCGAACCTCAACGGGTGGCTTTTTTAATGAACCGAATAGAAGGCAAACGTTTTAAGGAAATAGCAGAACTATTGGATATTTCTACCAAAGCAGTTGAAAAACGAATTTATGGCGCATTGGATAAATTAAGAAAGGAGATTAAGGAGTTGTAGTTTTTGACTTTAATTTTACCTTAATAAACCAAACCTATATATTGAAACTTGAAACATAGAGCCTGATTTTTTTTCAAAACAGGGTAGGAGAAAATAAAAACTAATTGTTATATAGTTGAATACAGAAATGATGGACAGAGAAAAACTCATATTAAAATGGTTAAATAACGACCTAAACGATCAAGAACTTCAAGCCTTTAAAACCCTTGAAGATTATGACGATTTAGAAAGGTTAAACAAAAACCTAAAAGGCTTTAAGGCTGATAATTATGATACTAGTAGCGAGTTAGAAAAGGTATTATCTTCCATTAGAACTAAAAAAACACAGGTAACGAGGCATTGGATAAAACCCTTTATGCGTGTAGCTGCAATTCTTGCCATTTGTTTAAGTGTCTATTATTATAGTACTATGGTAGACACAACATATACTACCGATGTTGCCCAAAAAACGATTATACAACTACCTGATGCGTCAAATGTATCACTTAATGCGAAATCGACATTGGTATTTAATAAAAAAGATTGGAAAAAAGAACGTGATGTAACACTGGAAGGTGAGGCTTTTTTTAAAGTATCTAAAGGATCTACATTTAATGTAATTACAGAGTCTGGAACCGTAACCGTATATGGTACAGAATTTAATGTAAAGCAACGCGACAATTATTTCGAGGTTATTTGCTACGAAGGTTTAGTTGGGGTTACCCATAATGCTTATGAAACTAAATTAAAACCTGGAGACAGCTTTTTAATTATAGATGGGAAACTAATTGCTAAAGAAAAAGAAAACCGCTCAACACCTTCGTGGCTAAATAACGAAAGTCAATTTAAAAGTATTCCTTTTAAAGCCGTCGTATCTGAATTCGAAAGGCAATATGGTGTCGATTTTACACTCTTGGGAATAGATAGTTCACAGTTGTTTACCGGTAGCTTTTCGCACGATAACATAGACATTGCTTTGCAGGCAATTTCCTTGCCTTTACACTTAACGTACAGTAAAGAAAATAATACTATTATTTTAAAACGTGAGTAAAAAAGGTTTACTTAATGTTATTATTGCCTTATTTTTTTTGAACACTTTTTGCATTACTGCCCAAAACGTTCAAAAAGAAAAGCTTAGCCTTGCTTCCGTTTTGAATGTACTAGAAACCCTTTACAACGTAAGTTTTTCTTATGCTGATGAAACCATAGAAGACATTTCATTAGAACTACCTGAAAACATAATAACCCTTACCGATGCTATAAATTTCATAAGCATCCAAACCGATTTGAATTTCAAATTGCTAGACAATCGCTTTATTGTTATTACCAAGAAAAAGACCCTTAACAGTCATGATTTCAGCACTCAACAGCTAGAAGAGGTCGTTGTTGTAAATTACCTAACTTCTGGTTTAACCAAACTAAATGATGGTAGTATTACCTTAAAACCTGAATCTTTCGGTATGCTTCCTGGATTGATTGAACCCGATGTGCTACAGACCATTCAGGCACTCCCTGGAGTTTTGAGTGTGGATGAAACCGTATCGAACATTAATGTAAGAGGTGGTACTCACGACCAAAACCTAATACTCTGGGACGGTATAAAAATGTATCAATCGGGACATTTCTTTGGCTTGATTTCAGCTTTTAACCCATATACTACTAAATCTGTTAAGGTTTCCAAAAATGGTACACCGGCAAAATATGGCGATGGCATTTCAAGTATTATAGACATGCAGTTATCCAATACTATCGACAATACTTTTAATGCAGGTTTAGGCTTTAACTTAATTAATGCCGACGGCTTTGCCAAAATACCGTTATCGCACAATACCGAACTACAACTATCCACCCGAAGGTCAATAACTGATATGATTAACACGGCAACATTCGAACAATATTCCAAACGTATATTTCAGGATTCAGATTTTAATAAGGCTAAGGAAAATGATGATTTTATATCACAAAATGAATCGTTTTATTTCTATGATATCACAGCTAAGTTCCTTTACGATATTACTCAAAAAGATAAAGTAAGATTTCATTTTTTCAATGTGTTCAATGATTTAAACTACGACGAACAATTAACCACAAATGACCGCAATGAAGTCTTGAATAGCCAACTCACGCAGCGCAACTCAGCTATTGGACTAACTTATACAAGAGATTGGAACGACGATTTATCAACCAGCACCCAAATATATGTTTCCAATTATGATTTAGATGCCACTAATTTTGATCTCATTAACAATCAACGCTTAATACAGGAAAATGAAGTATATGATGGTTCAATAAAATTGGATATAAATTACAGGCATAATCAAAATTTTAAGTTTAATATTGGCTATCAATTCACAGAAGTTGGCATAAGTAATTTGGAAGATGTTAATAACCCCGATTTTAAAAGTTATATAAAAGAAGTTAATAGAACCCATTCCCTATACATTGAAGGAGCATTTTTATCCAATAGTGCCAAAACCAATTTGAAATTGGGGACAAGGTTAAATTACTTAGACAAGTTTAACACTCTTTTAATAGAGCCCCGCTTAAGTTTCAGTCAACGGTTTTTAGACTATTTTAGACTTGAAATTTTGGGTGAATTAAAAAGTCAGACCACCTCCCAGATCATTGATTTGCAAAATGATTTTTTAGGCATAGAAAAAAGGCGTTGGGTATTGTCCAACAACAATACTGGAGTTACTAGCATTAATGGAGTAAATCTCTTTCCTGTTCCTATTATAAAAAGCAAACAAGGCTCTTTAGGATTGCATTTTAATAAAAACAAACTATTAATTAGTTCTGAAGCTTATATTAAAAAAGTAGATGGTATAACAAGTAGAAGTCAAGGTTTTCAAAATCAATATCAGTTTGTTTACGATACCGGTAGTTATAAAATTAAGGGCTTAGACCTATTAATCAACAAACAATTTAATACTATTTTCAGTACGTGGTTAAGCTACACCTATAGTAAAAATAACTACCTGTTTTCAACTTTAAATGATGGCGAAGCCTTCCCTAACAATGCTGATATTAGGCATGCTTTGACCTTTGGAGGTGTTTATACCTATAACGACCTTAAACTAGCTTTAGGAATTAATTGGCATACAGGCAAACCAATAACAAACCCAATAGATGTGACCGATAGTTCAACCTCGAAGGAAATTAATTACGAAGCACCTAACAACAGTAACTTAAACGATTATTTACGTACTGATTGTTCTGTTTCCTATGCATTTGTAATTTCAGAAAATACCAAAGCCAATATTGGTGCTTCTATATGGAATGTTCTCAATAAAAAAAATGTTATAAACGCCTATTATGTTTTAAATGATGATAACACTTACAGGATGGTTGAAAATCAATCGCTAGGTATTACACCAAATATTAGTTTTCGTGTTAATTTTTAACATCCTATTTTATTAAAGCACTCTAAATTTATAAAACTTGACTTTTGTTAATAATTTAAATAAATTGTTGACTCATAAAAAAACATTGATTATGAAAAACAAACTCCCTTTTGTGTTAATGATTATTGTCTTAACTTTTACAATAACCAGTTGTCGTGATAAAGTCAAGGAAGCAGAAACCAAAGAAGCAGAAACTGTTAATTTAGCAAAAGAAACTTCAAATAAATTTATAGTTTCCACAGAAGAATCTACTATTATCTGGTCTGGCTATAAACCTACAGGTTCACATACAGGTACTATAAATTTTAGTCATGGCGAATTAACCATAAATGATGGTAAAATTGAAAGTGGAACCTTTACTATTGATATAGCCTCGCTTAAAGATTCTGAAGCTAATGCCCGGTTGGAAAAACATTTAAAAAGTACCGATTTTTTTGATGTTCAAAAATATCCCATTGCTACTTTTAAAATTACTGATTTTGAAAAAGTCAATAATAAAACATTACTCTCAGGAAATTTAACCTTAAAAGACACAACGAACAATGTAACCTTTACTGTGTCGGTACTTCATACAGATGATTCGGTTAAAGTTGAAAGTGAAACGTTTTCTATAGATCGCTCTAAGTGGAATGTAAAATACGGTTCAAAATCTTTTTTTGATAATTTAGGCGAAAAGTATATCAACGATGATATAGAATTATCGATTGTTGTTAAAGGGAAAAAAGAATAAAACTTGTATTAAATTGATAATAACCAAAGACAAAACCTTTATAAACTAGTTTTAGCATGTTATATCTATATTTTATCTTTTACGCTACAGTTTATCTTCAACAACAAATTAGGATCTGGACAATTGGATTTAAAAAAACTTAAATCCTTGATATTGCATACTCCTGGATAATCTCCAACCCACCCTTGAAGGTTCTTTATGATTTGAAAATGCAAATGTGGTGGATAATCCCCATTTTCGCCCATACTTCCTAAAGAGCCTATTTGATCTCCTGCCTTAAACACTTGCCCTACTTTTAGATGTTTTATAGAAGACAAACTTAAATGGCCATACAAAGTATAGAATTCAAACTCGAAAAGGGTATGTTTCAAAATAATGGTTGGTCCATAATCGCCATAATTGCTATTATTACAAAAACTGTGCACTGTTGCTTTCAATGGAGTATAAACAGCTGTATTCACAGGACACCAAAAATCGATTCCTAAATGGATATTACGTTCTGAGTTGTCTAGATTTAATGTATTAAAATGCGTACTACGTTTATAAATAGTTCGTTTTTCCAAATAACCGCCATAAGCGGCAAAAGCCTTATGCATTTTTATAAAAGTTCCTATATAATTTCCTAATTTTTCAGAAGATGAAAAATAAAATGAACTGAATTGGGCACTATTTGCCGATAAATCTAATGGGATATATTTTGAATAGGATTTAGAAGCATCTAAAACATGAAGTGGTTTTGTACTAATGTTGGAAAGGCACTTTAAAAAACGGCTTGAGTCCATATAGGATATTTTCCCAAAACTAATGAATCTATCGCATAGTTACATTACTGTATTTGGCATTAACAACAATACTTTTGTCCGAGCTTAAATCTCCCGTTGAAAAAGAAGCGGTATTATCCTTTGCTGTTTTATTGGGGTGACTAAGCCGGGTAAGATTTCCTTTAAACTGAAGGTTATGAGCTGCTTTAGGTAGTACGATAACCGCTTGGGTATTATGCAATATGGCATTTAAATTGGTAAAGGCATCATCTATCCTTAAAATTTTTAAATCTCCAATACTTTCATTTATTATAGCATTTCCGAGCAAATTATCAATTTTAATATTGGAGGAATTTGCCGTAAGCACCAACTGCCCAACCTGTTCCAGATTAGCTTTCTCTACATAATTTAAAGTAAGTTCCCCCACGTTCCATTGGACAACATGAACAGGTGAATGTGTAGCATTAATGGAAGTAGAACTTCCATTAATGCTTTGTGCTACAAACTTAGTATAGGCTAAATCAGCTTTTAAATTATTAGTACTCGCTGCCAACTTTAATTCACCATGCTTTACATTAAGCTTGAGCTTAGCACCTTTTGGCATTTTTATCTTTATAGTTTTCTTTACCTTAGAGTGAGCTTCACGGTTAACCAAACGCTCCACAATTACACGTCTTTTATCAGCTAGTTTTTCACGCTTTTCACTTAACTTTTCGCGTTCCAACATATGCTTTTCACGAGCTCTTTCGTGCTCTTCCCTCATTTTATCTTCACGTTCTGCCATGGCTTCCATACGTTCGGCTCGTCGTTCCATCTGGGCTGCAAAACGCTCTCCCCAAGCTTCCATTTGTTTTCCATATCGCTCCTCAAATTTTTCACTCCAATCCGCCATTTGTTTAGCATATTTTTCCTCCCATTCCTTTCCAAATTTTTCACCCCAGGTTTCCATCTCTTTTGCAAATTTCTTCCCAAATTTAGACTCAAATTCCTTAGTATATTCTTCTAAATACTTGTCTCCATCTTTTTTATAGGCATTGTAATCGAATTTAATACTTTTAACGCCTTCTGGAAGCTCTGGCAATTCTGGAAACTCCGGTATTTCTGGTATTTCTGGTGCCAAAGGCATTTGAGGTATTTCATGAAACACAAAGTCAAAATCCAGCTCTGGCAAATCTGCCAATTCAAACTTCAACTCCTCCAGAACAACATCTAAACCTTCTATATCTCTAAGATCCAAGTTATGCACCCAAGCTACTGGTGCATACCCCCTTGTGTTTACAGTTATCAGAGATGTAGAAGCATCAACATCTACCTCCCAATTTTTTAAAGCTTCTTCTAATTCTTCCTTGCTTAAGCCATCACCTTCTATATAAGCTTCTATTTCAACGGTATTTTTATTCCAGGTATCAAATTCGATATTACAATAGCTCGTATTTAAATCGATGGTAACATCTTTATCTACTTTTACAGATTGCGATATCTTAGTTAGTTTTTCTTGTGCTGTTAGTGTTGCGAAAACAAAACAACTTAGTATAAATAATTTTAATTTTATAATTGACTGTTTCATTGTTTGATTGATGTTTTAAGCTGTTTGTGATTGTAATTCAGCTTGTGTTAATTCCTTTAATTGTTCTTTTAATCGATACAATAGGTTTAAACGAAGTTTTAAATTATCTATTAAGGCATTAATGGTTAGCTCGGTGGGACCTGCTTTAGTCAACTCTAAAGACAAACGCTCGTACTCCTTATTGAGTTCGTCGAGTTGGGTAATGTAACCATCGAAAACCTCTTTGGTTTCTGGGGTGTATTTAATTTTTGAAAGTTCTAAATTGATGCTAGCCAAATAGTAATCCTCTACCTTCTTTAACCCTGGCGACACATCACCAAGTGTCTTGGTTTTAGCAACCACAGTCTCTGTTCCATTGGATTCATCATTAATATTTAGATCATTAATATTTATATAATTAAATGCACCATAGCTTAAACCTAAAAGCACTACAACACTAGCTGCAATATTGTACCATCTAAACGATTGACGCTTAGCTTGCGGCAATGCTTCATCTAATTTTTTAAGAAACCGTTCCTGATGGTTCACTGGCATTTTTTCGCTCGAAAACTTTTCATTCTTAAATAATTCTCTAATATCCTGTGCCATTTTCATTTAGTGTTAACAATTCTTTTAATTTAGATTTTCCTCTAGATAATTGAGTTCGCGATGACACCTCAGAAATATTTAGTATTTCTGAAATCTCTTGATGATCGTACCCTTCAATTAAATATAGCATAACAACATACCTATATTTATCTGGCAACTTACCAATTGCCACTTTTACTTCATCTAGTGTAATTGCATCGTCTACTAACCATTTGTCATCATCAACAGTATCGACAACCTTTAAGTGCACTTCTTCCAGTTCAACTAAACGTTGTTTTTTGGATTTCAGGAAATCAATACTCTTATTAACGACAATACGTTTTAACCAAGCTCCAAAAGTAACCTCTGCTTTATACTGGTTCAGTTTTGTAAAAGCCTTAATAAAAGCTTCTTGAACAACATCTTCAGCATCATTTGTATTTTTCAAAAAACGCATGGCAACAATATACATACCATCGCAGTACTGGTTGTATAACTGCAGTTGTGCCTTACGATTGTTTTGTTTACATTTTTCAATAATGTCAACTTGAAACATACTTTGGTCTACATTTTGGTTTAAGCTAGTTCATATTAAAGGACGATACAAAAATAAATATGTTGCAAACACACCATATTTTTTTATTTATAAGGGTAACAAATCTAAATAAATATGCGTTAGCATTTTATAGATTGCACCTAATTAAAGTATCTTTACATCCCAAAAATTGCTATATTTATGAATACTTTTTTAAAACAGTTAATGGCAATACTATTCATTGTTGCCCTTGGAGTTTTCGTTTATTCTTATCTCAATGATGGCTTTCAAAAGCCAAAGAGTCCAAAAAAAACAGTGAGCTTTAAAGTTGATGATTTAAAACTTGAAGTATTTTATAACAGACCTTCAAAACGTGGTCGAGAAATTTTTGGGGCCCTTGTTCCTTACAATGAAGTTTGGCGTACTGGGGCCAATGAAGCTACCACTTTTGAGACTAATAAAGCCTTAAAAATTGTTAACTATTCACTTGAGGCTGGTAAATATACCTTGTGGACTATCCCCAACGATACAGCATGGCAGGTTATTTTTAATGCCAAACAATATGAATGGGGCGTAGACCATACCACACTAAAACCCCTTAGAGAACCGAATTTTGATGTAGTTAAGGTTTTGGTTCCAGTGAAAAAATTAGATCATGTAGTTGAACAATTTACAATAGCTTTCGATAATTCAACAGACAATCTTTTTTTAACCATGGCTTGGGATAATGTAAAAATCGAAGTCCCGCTAAAATAAGTTGGCTATTTACATTAGCAGTCTTTAGAAAAACCATTTTATAAATCACTTGTTCATTATAATAGTTCACTTAAAGTTACAATAGTCATAAGACTACTAAACATTTGTGCTTTTTTATAGATATAAAGCTAAAAATTGTAAATTAGTGAATCAATCGTTTAGTAGGTGACTAAGAAAAAACCAAAGACTTTAAAAGAAAACAAAGGCATTTCTGAAACAGGAATAACCAATACAGCTTCTATTGTCTCCTTTAAAAATAAACGTAAAAACATTTTAGACACAGATACTATAATCAATGGTATTTTAATTAAAAACATATCTTCTTTAAGCAGGGCCATCACTCTTATTGAAAGTAAAAATCCGAATCATTCAGAGCAAGCTAGACTAATTATAAAAACATGTTTACCTCATGCAAACAAATCCATTAGGATTGGAATTACTGGAGTGCCGGGTGTAGGTAAAAGTACTTTTATTGAGGCTTTAGGAAAACACCTAACATCCCAGGGAAAAAGAGTTGCTGTTTTGGCAGTAGACCCCTCTAGTGCCATATCCAAAGGTAGTATATTAGGCGATAAAACCCGAATGGAAACCTTGGTGAAAGACAAAAATGCTTATGTAAGACCATCAGCCTCTGGTGATACCTTAGGTGGTGTAGCCAGAAAAACAAGAGAATCTATTATACTTTGTGAAGCAGCTGGCTTTAATGTCATAATTATTGAAACCGTTGGTGTTGGACAAAGTGAAACAGCCGTACATAGTATGGTTGATTTTTTTCTATTGTTAAAACTTGCCGGTGCGGGTGACGAATTACAAGGTTTAAAACGCGGTATCATTGAAATGGCTGATGCCATTGCCATTAATAAATCGGATGGTGATAACTTAAAACGTGCAAAACTAGCTCAGGTTGAATTTAATAGAGCGCTTCATTTATATCCTGAAAAAACTTCAGGTTGGCAACCTAAAGTAACGACTTGTAGTGCCTTACAAAATGAAGGCATTGATACGATTTGGAAACTTATTCTAGAATATAAACAAATCACAACAAATAATAACTTCTTCGATAAAAAACGATACCAACAAAATAAGTTTTGGCTGATCCAGACCATTGAATCCGAGTTAAAGTCTAATTTCTTTAATTCAGATAAAGTAAAAAAAGAGCTCGAAAAACAATTAGTTCTAGTCGAACAGAATAAAACCACTCCTTTTGCTGCTGCAGATTATTTATTATCTCTTTAGAACACTTGATTTATACCATTCAATCTGATGTTTTACAGCCTCCATCAATGTTGTTTTCGGGTTATAATCCAATAATTTTCTAGCTTTTTCTATAACAGCCTTAGTACGAAATTGATCACCCGGGCGCTTTGGTATCACATTTAGGTGAATAGGTTTACCCAAAATACTCTTTACTGCTTCAATGCCTTGCTTAGTGGTATATTCTTTATCTGTTCCCAAATTAATGATTTCCCCATCTATAACAGATGTTTTATATATAACACTAACTATACCTTCAACAATATCACCCACATAGGTAAAGCTCCTTAAATGTTTATCACTGCCTTCGAATAAAGGAAAGGAAGTGCCTTTTATTCCGGAATCAATTAACTTGGTAAACATTTTTTCAGGGCGTTCCCGAGGGCCTATTACCGAATATAACCTCAGCGAACAGGTTCTTAGCTTTTTTTCTCTACTTTGCTGAAGCACTAATTGTTCAGCTGCTAATTTTGTTACTCCATAAAAAGAAGCAGGTTTAGGTATTGCATCTTCATCAAATGTGGCTTCCAGACCATAAACAGAGGAAGTTCCTATATTAACCAGTAGCTTTAAATTTGGCAAACCAAGAGCATAGTCTATTAAATGTTTTGTCGCCAGCACATTATTCTGCAAATAATCCTGAAATGTAGAATGAGTAGAAATTCCAGGTTGGGCTGCAAAGTGAAAAATATAATCAATCTCTTTGGGTAAAGTTTCAGCTAAATCTTCATCATTTAAATTTTTATTGATGATCGAAATACCAACTGAATTTAAGCTCCTTTCATTCAATTTCTTTAAACCCACATCATAATGAGGTGAAAAATTATCTACACCAACAACCTCATGTCCCAAAGCTTTTAAAGCTTCAGCTGCATGGGATCCTATAAAGCCTGCTGCCCCAGTAATTAAAATATTCATACTGGTTCGGGGTTATAAAGTTGAAAGCGTTTTAACAAATATTTTGCCAATTTATGGAACAGGTATCCAGATATAGCCCCAAATATTAACCCACAGACAATATCCAACGGATAATGTACGCCTACATAAATTCTACTATAAGCAACAATACAACTAATACCCACTAGCACATAAATAATCCATTTATAATATGGCTTAAGCAATAATCCACCAAATATAGCTACCGCCATAGAGTTAGAGGCATGCCCAGAGAAAAAACCGTATAAACCGCAACGCACCGCTATAAACCTCATATGTTCCATCACGCCTTCTGTTCTACAGGGGCGAGTACGTTCAAAAACACGCTTAAACAAATTAGTAGATTGGTCTGTAAAGGTTATAATTAAGGCAAGTACAAATACTAAAAAAACCACAGACTTAAACCCAAATTTTTTATATAAAAAATAAAAAAGTATTAGCCCTAACACAGGCCCAAAAAACAACTTGTTTGTTATGGTCAGCCATAAACCATCCCATGGTTCCGATCCTAAAGTATTTAAATATAAAAAGAGTTCGTTATCGTATTGCAGAATTTTGTCCAACATTTTTGATAGATTATTCTTCGTATTTCGCTATTTCTCGGTCATAAAATTGAGTCGCCAACCGGATAGCATTTTCTGTTTCTATTTCTAGCTCCTTTTGGTCTTCGGCATCAAAATCCTCAAACCATTCCACATCATCATCTTCAAGATTAATTATGAACCTTGGAAACTCTGTATGAATCACATAAATAGCATTGGGATATTCTGAATTATCACCTAATATGAATTTTGGTAAAATCATAATCTATTCTTATTTAGTTGTTTGACAAAATTAACTTTTTAGTCAAATAATTAAACCTAATATACAATAAAATAGCTGCAGTAGTTAAGCCTGCAAGTAAGCCCAACCATATACCAAAACTACCATAAGCCTCTTCTTTTCCAAAAAACCAACTTATTGGAAACCCTACCAACCAATACGATATAAAAGTGATTATAGTTGGTATTTTTACATCTTGCAGTCCCCGTAAAGCACCTAAAACAATAACTTGGATACTATCACTTATTTGAAAAATTGAAGCAGCAATTAATAATTTTGAGGCTATAGCGATTACTTCTGTATTATCATTTAGATTCTTAACATCATCAAAATCGACATAAAGTTTTGGTAATTGATTATGGAATGCAAAGAAAATAATAGCGAAGCACACAGCAAATAAGGTTCCCATTAAGAAAAGGGAAAATGCAATTCGTCTTAATTCATAAAATGCTTTAAGTCCTTTTTGGTTACCAACACGAATCATGGATGCTACACTTAGTCCCATAGCCACCATGAAAGTCATCGATGATAGATTTAATGCAATTTGGTTTGCTGCTTGAGGATTCTTTCCCAATAAACCACTTAGCCAAATAGCAGCAGTAAAAATAGCTACCTCAAAAAACATTTGCATAGAGCTAGGGGCTCCAAGGTTAATTATTTTTTGCAGCATCCTTTTACTTAAAACAAAAAACTTAATATTGGTAACAAATGCTTTGGATTTATCCTTTCCTTTTAACAAGTACCAAAGGTACCCCACCATAATAAACCTTGAAGCCAAAGTACCATAAGCCGCTCCAACAATACCCAATGCAGGAAAACCTAACTTTCCGAATATTAAGATATAATTTAACAAAACATTCACCACATTGGCTAAAATAGTGGCATACATGGGATATTTGGTCATTGACAAACCATCTCCAAACTGCTTAAAAGCCTGAAAAACAACTAATGGTATAAGTGAAAATGCCACTAAATCTAAATATGGCATTGCCAATATAACCACTTCATCAGGTTGTTTCATTAAATACATCAATGGTTTTGCAAAAAACACCAATAAAAAAAGTAACACACCCAAAACAGTACACAAAAATAAGCCATGTTTAAAGGCTGATTTTCCTTTTACAAAATCCTGGGCTGAATCTGCTTCGGCTATTAAAGGCGTGATGGCAGTACTAAAACCAATCCCTAAAGACATAGCAATAAACATAAAACTATTGCCCAAAGACACAGCTGCCAATTCTGCTGTACCTAATTGCCCTACCATAATGTTGTCAATAAAACTAACAAAAGTATGTCCCAACATACCTAACATAACTGGGGCTGCCAATTGCCAATTGTATTTAAATTCTTTGGTATAGTTTTTTATCAGCATCATGCAAAAATAAACTTTAGCATTGTGAATATTATCGTTTAGCCAAAAGATTTGACCAAATCTTGGTTAAAATTGTTAATAAATTACAGCAACACTCTTAATATCAAATGGTTATTTTTTGTAAGTTTGAAATGCTTTTATCCAAAATCCATTTAATCGAACAATTTTTAGAAAATATATATAGAAACATTTGGCTTTTATTTTATTAGGGATTAAAAATATTTTGGCTTACTCGTTTCGATATTCAAGAGGGGAAATTTTTCCCCTTTTTTAATATATTTAATTAACATTTCTTTTAAACAATACAAATGCTTCTTTAGCTACCTTAAACTGTAAACCAAATTAAAGTCTATGAAGTTCTTCCTTGCATTTTTCTTAATTATAATATCCGCTATTGGTTTTTCTCAACAACACGTTGTCGAACCTTTTTTACCAAATATTGTTAAACAATTTCCTAATGTTAGGGATGTAACCATATCACCTAATGGTGATGAGCTTATGCTTACTGCACAAAGTGTTAATGGTAACCTCTCAGCCATTATTCATTTAAAAAAAGAAAGTAATAGTTGGGGGAATCCTCAAATAGCCTCTTTTTCTGGTAAGTATTTCGATTTAGAGCCTTGTTTTTCACCTGATGGCCTAAAACTTTATTTTGTGTCTACCCGATCATTGACTTCTGACTCCAACAAACCTAAGGATTTTGACATTTGGTATGTTGAACGTCAATCTTTAAATGCTAATTGGTCTGAACCAAAAAATATGGGAAGCCCTATAAATACCGAACACGGTGAATTTTACCCATCTATTGCCCTAAACGGAAACTTTTATTTTACTAGAGACGACACAAACATAAAAAGAAAGGATGACATCTATTTTAGTAAATATAATAATGGCCAATATGCTGAACCCAAAGCATTATCGGCTAGTATTAACTCTGAAGGTTACGAGTATAATGCCTTTATAGCTCCAGATGAATCCTATTTAATTTTTGGCAGTTACAATAGAACAGATAGTTATGGGAGTGGTGACCTTTATATTAGTTACAAAACAAAAACCCTTTGGAGTAAAGCTATAAATATGGGTGATATTATCAATTCTAGTAAAATGGATTATTGCCCATTTGTTGACACCAAAACCAATACTTTATATTTTACAAGTAAACGCGATAACACCAAAATCCTATTAGATGACCCTTTAAACATAGAGGAGTTAATTGCTGAATTGAACAGATACAATAATGGCTCAAGTAGACTGTATAGAATATCCTTCGAAAAGTTTAAATTATAATACATTATTCAACATGCTTAGCATCATTCCAGTCATCTGTTCTAAATGAAGATGCAGGCAAGAGATTAGTATCAAATAAACTTCCTTTAACCCAATTGCGCCAAGCATATCGTACTGCAACAGGAGTTTTTACATGACCACTTGTTACAAATACACGGTTACCGTTTATAATCTTTGCATCGGCTGGATAGAAAACTTTATCCTCACCAGCTATCTCAAATCCAGTTAAATTGGTAAATGTATAAAGTCCCTTTTCGGCATTTTGAAACTGTAACATTAATCCGCCCTCATGAGCAATCATGGAATTGTATATTGGTCCCGAAAAATCAATAGTTTTATAACCATAGGATTTGTGTAATGCAATAAATAATAGTCTATTGGCCACCTCTTTCTTTTTCGCCGGATGAATACAATTGGCCTCACCGATATCCATTGTAATTGCTATTCCAGAATTTGGTATAAGATCAACACATTTGAGTTGGGTTTCACGTATATAAGCTGAGTTATTAGAAACCTCAAAGGCATTATTGTCGCCATATAAAAAAGGGGCAATTTGCACATAATAGAATGGAAAATCTCCAATATTCCAACGGGATCGCCAATCTTTAACCATAGCTGGAAAACGCTCTTTGTATTCAGAAGGTTTATCTCGATTGCTCTCACCTTGGTACCATAAGGTGCCTTTTATTGTATATGGAATTAATGGATTTATCATAGCATTGAATAAGGCTGTAGGAATATGATTGGTTTGTTTATTAATATCCACACTATCTAGATCAACAGTTTGGTAAGTATTCATATATTCCTTACTTATCCAAGCTTCTACTTTACTACCTCCCCATGAGGTATGAATAAGACCCACAGGAACATCTAAAATTTTCTGCAATTGCTCACCAAAAAAATAGGCAACGGCACTAAACTCCATCACATTAATAGAACTCGCTTCTTCCCATCCATCGTAACCATCAATATTGTTCAAAGGTAGTTTTGCACCCTTTCGATGTACAGTAAACAACCTTAAATTAGGGTTATTTGCATTAGCTACTGTATGTAATGCACCAAATGTAGGTTGGCCGTTATAGCCAGAAAGTGGCTGTTGCATATTAGATTGACCTGAGCACAACCAAACTTCACCAAATAATATATTCTTTAAAAGAATATTGGATGTGCTACTAAAAATTTTAATTATTTGTGCCTCTTTGCTATTGGTAGTCATTACTTTAACCTTCCAATTCCCTTCCTTATCGGCTAAAATATTTATACTCTCATGCAACCAAGATGCTTCAATGGAAATATCTTCAAAAGGATCTGCCCAGCCCCACAGAGTAACATCAGTATCACGTTGTAATACCATATTCGAAGATACAATAGCTGGAAGCGTAATTTCGGCTTGTAAAAATTGAACCCACAGGAATCCTACGAGTATCAACAGTTGAAGACACTTTTTTGTGTTCATGTATTTAATATTTATAGAATTATACTTTTAAAAAATCATTGATTTTAATCTAACAAAGCTTTGTCTTAAATATAAAAAGAAAATAAATGTAATTCACAAAGGCCTCTACATACAAATACTAATATGATTGATAGCAATCTTTTTAAAATTTAATTGCTATAAATCAATAGCCTGTTTTTTAGCTTCTTCAAACTCTTTTACAATATCCTTAACAATTGTAGTCACGGGCTTAATATCGTGGATTAATCCAGAAATCTGCCCTATTTCCAACTCCCCTTCTTCTAAATCACCTTCAAACATGCCCTTTTTTGCACGTGCTCGTCCAAGAAGTTCCTTAAGTTGCCCTATTGTTGGTCCTGTTTTATATAGTTCTTGAACTTGATTGTAAAATTTATTCTTGATTAGCCGTACTGGAGCTAATTCTTTCAAGGTCAACTGAGTATCTCCCTCTTTAGCATTAACAATAGCCTGTTTAAATAATTGATGTGCAGAACTTTCTTCACTTGCAGCAAACCTACTCCCTATCTGTACACCATCTGCTCCCAAAACCATAGTAGCCAACATAGCTCTTCCCGTAGCTATACCTCCTGCAGCTATTAATGGTATATTTATTTGTTCCTTAACCATAGGGATTAACGTCAATGTAGTGGTCTCTTCCCTGCCATTATGTCCTCCAGCCTCAAAGCCCTCAGCAACTATAGCATCGACACCTGCTTCTTGTGCCTTCAAGGCAAACTTCACACTACTTACTACATGCACTACAGTAATACCCTTGTCTTTCAACCAAGAAGTCCATGTTTTTGGATTTCCAGCCGAAGTAAAGACAACCTTCACCCCTTCATCTACAATAATTTCCATAATTTCTTGAATATTGGGATATAACATGGGTACATTAACACCAAATGGTTTATTGGTTGCTTTTTTGCACTTTTGAATGTGTTCCCTAAGCACATCAGGGTACATGGATCCTGCTCCTATCATTCCCAAAACTCCAGCATTACTAGCAGCCGATGCCAAACGCCAACCACTATTCCACACCATGCCCGCTTGTACGATAGGATATTTAATATGGAATAGTTGTGTTATTCTCTTGGTCATAAAGAAATATTTCTAAAATGGAAAATTATGAATTATATCCCTAAGGTAAAAGTTAAGATGAAATTTAAGAAATGAAATACCTATTCAATACACTGCTCCAATTCGAAATGAGACTAAAAAGCTTAAGAGATAATCCCTGAACCCACAAGCTCATCATCAAGATACCAAGCTATAAATTGACCTTCTGTAATAGCAGATTGGTAATTTTCGAACTCCACATATAAACCACTTTCAACTTTATACAAAATTGCCTTTTCCAAAGCTTGCCGGTAACGGATTCTTGCCAAAACTAACATACTTTCGCCTTCCTTTAACATTAAGTCTTCCCGAATCCAATGCAATTCATCATTAGTCACAAACAAAGCCTTTTTTAACAATCCCGGATGTTCTTTACCTTGCCCTGTGTAGATGACGTTTTCCTCTACATCTGTATCAATTACGAACAAAGGTTCTGGAGTACCTCCTACTGACAATCCTTTTCGTTGTCCTTTGGTGAAATAATGAGCCCCTTGATGTTTACCCACTACTTTACCATCTAAAAGTTTGTAATCAATCTTACGCGATAAGTATCTTAATTTCTCTTCAAGGGTATCAAACATTGGTTGAGCCTCTTGAAATATATTCTGTTCTTTAGAAACCTCAACAATGACACCTTCTTTAGGCTTTAATTGTTGTTGTAAAAAATCAGGTAGCTTGACTTTCCCTATAAAACACAAACCTTGGGAATCTTTCTTTTCAGCTGTCACCAAACCCAACCTCATGGCGATTTCACGCACTTGTGGTTTGGTTAACTCCCCTATTGGGAATAGGGATTTTGCCAATTGGGCTTGGGATAATTGACACAAAAAATACGATTGGTCTTTATTCCCATCAACTCCAGCCAAAAGACGATAAATGGTTTGTCCGTTTTTTTCAATACTGCCCTTTCTACAATAATGACCCGTAGCAACATAATCGGCTCCAAGTTCTAACGCAATGTTCATAAAGACATCAAACTTTATCTCTCTATTACAAAGTACATCGGGGTTTGGTGTTCGACCTCTTTCATACTCATTAAACATATAGTCTACAATACGTTCCTTGTATTGTTGGCTTAAGTCGACCGTTTGAAATGGAATTCCCAATTTTTCAGCAACTATCATAGCATCGTTACTATCATCCAGCCATGGACATTCATTGGAAATAGTCACAGAATCATCATGCCAGTTCTTCATAAACAATCCAATCACCTCAAAGCCTTGCTGTTTTAACAAATAAGCAGCAACACTTGAATCTACTCCTCCTGAAAGTCCAATTACTACGCGTTTCATCAAAAAAAATTGGTTACAAAGATACGATATAAAAGAGAATACCCCTTATTAATTTAAGACTTTGAGTAACGTACAAATAATATTTTGTTTATTTTTTTTTAAATTTTATTAAACAATATTTTGTTTTTTGTTTAATTATTATATACTTTTGTTAAACAATATAAAAACAAAATGAAAATGAAAACATTAACAGCAATTAAAAAGTTAGTTTTAGTAACTATGGTATTGACTTTCGCATCTTCTTGTCTAAGCGATGATGATCCGATTGTAGTTGAACAGCCAGAAACTATTGCCGAAATAGCAGTAGTTACTCCACAATTAAGCAGTTTAGTAGCGGCCTTAAATCGTGCAGATCTTGTAGAAACTTTAGACGGTAGTGGTCAATTTACTGTATTTGCACCTACCAACGCAGCATTCGCTTCGTTTTTAGCTGCTAACGGATTTGCATCATTGGAAGAAGTTCCTGCAGATGCATTAGAGCAGATTCTATTAAATCATGTCATTTCTACAGAACTTAAATCCACAGATCTGTCAACAGGATATGAAAAAACTTTAGCTACCGAAGCAAGCTCAAATGCCAACTTGAGTTTATACATAAACACATCATCGGGAGTTCAGTTAAATGGTAACGCTTCTGTTACAAATGCTGATATTGATGCAACAAATGGGGTTATTCACATTGTTGATGCTGTAATTGGATTGCCAACTGTAGTTGACTTTGCTTTGGCAGATGATACCTTTTCAACATTGGTTTCTGCTCTAACCAGAAGTGACTTAACTTTTGATTACGTAACAACATTATCTACCCCAAACGGAACAAGCCCTGCTCCGTTTACAGTTTTTGCTCCTACTAACGACGCTTTTGCTAGCTTATTGAACGAGCTTGAGTTATCATCTCTTGGTGAAATTGATGAACCTACACTTAAAGCCGCTCTAGATTTGCATGCTATAGCTGGAGCTAATGTGATATCATCAGATTTAATAGATAATATGACTGTAACGACATTAGGTGGAGATATTACCGCTAATGTCTCGGGTGGACCAAAACTAACCGATTCAAACGGAAGAATGAGCAACATAGTAGTTACCGATGTACAAGCTGCCAATGGTGTTATTCACGTCATCGACAAAGTTGTATTGCCCAAACTACCAGATAATATTGTAAGCAAAGCATTAAGTACTCCAGACCTAAGTAATTTAGTTGCTGCTCTACAGGCTGCAGACGGAGATCTTGTAAATATCCTATCGGGAAGTGGTCCGTTTACAGTTTTAGCACCTACCAATGCCGCTTTTGACACCTTTTTGACTAATAATGGTTTTACTACTTTAGGTGATGTACCAACTGATGTGCTAGCACAAATCTTGCTTAATCATGTAATTTCAGGAAAATTCATGTCCAGTGATTTGACAGCTTTTGGAAATGGGTATATTTCAACTGAAGCTATTGGAACAGCTAACAATAAAATGAGTATGTTTTTTAACGCATCCAATGGTGTTACGTTTAATGGTATTTCATCTGTAACAAGTGCAGATATTGAAGTTACGAATGGAGTAATTCATATAGTAGACCATGTTATTGGTTTGCCCACTGTTGTTGACCATGCCACTGCTAATCCTGGCTTTAGTAGTCTTGTAGCTGCTCTAGGTGCTGCTGATGGCGACTTAGTTAACGTGCTAAGCGGAACCGGACCATTTACCGTTCTTGCTCCAGATGATACTGCTTTCACAACATTTTTAAACGGTACGCCTTTGGCGAATGTTCCAACTGATGCCCTAGCCAATATTCTGTTAAACCATGTTTTAAGTGGCGTCACCACATCATCTGATTTAACCTCAGCTGGTGCGGGTTATACAAGTACCAGTGCATCTGGTCCAGGCATGAGCAATTTGAGTCTGTATTTTAACGCGTCAAGTAACGTTATGTTCAATGGAGTTTCAACAGTTACCCAAGCCGATGTTATTGCCAGTAATGGAATAATACATGCTATTGATGCTGTCATTGATATTCCAACTGTAGTTACATTTGCATTAGCAGATCCTAACTTTTCAACCTTAGTAAGTGCATTAACGGAATTAACTCCTGCCACCGATTTTGCTTCTATACTCTCTAGGACTGAAGGCATGAATGGAGACGGAATCAATCCTCATTTTACTGTTTTTGCTCCTACAAATGCTGCTTTTGATATGTTATCGAGCATTCCCGAAGAGGCAGCACTTACTAATATATTACTACATCATGTAGTAGCAGAGGCTAATGTGAGATCTGGTGATTTAACACCAAATGGCAATACAATCGCTACAAGTTTGGAAGGCGACAATATTACAATTACCTTACCGGGATCTGGAAGTAACACTGCAGATATAACAGATGGTTCTGGAAATACAGATATTGGTGTTATTGCAGTAGATGTTCAGGCTGGAAATGGCGTTATACATGTAGTAAATAAAGTTTTACTACCCAGCAATTAAATAAATATAAACAGCGAAAAATGGTGTACAAAGCAACTTTATTTGATAGGTATAATTTAAAAATGTTTCCGCTGTTGATGTTAAATTGTACAAAAAAACTAGCAATTAAAGTTGCAGCACACCATAAGAAACTTATTTGTGATTACATTTTTTGAATTGGTTTTTGGTTTGATTTTAGACAATTTACAGTCGTTCTCTCATAAAAATTGTCTAAGAAAAAAAGGCTCTCCACTACTGGGGAGCTTTTTTATATTTACCATCTACTTTAATATACTTTGGCTTGTAGGTAAAGTCTTTTTCTTCAGTTAACTTATTTCCTTTGTAATATTTCCAAATTCCGGTTTTTTTATCATTTTTATAATGTCCCTCGGTAACAAGTTCCCCTTTAAAATTGTAATATTTGGCAGGTCCATTAAGCTCGCCGTTTGCATATTCAAAGGCTTTTAAAACCACACCACTTTCTGAATACCATTTCGATTCACCTTCCAATTTTCCTTTAATGTAATGCTGTAGTTCTGCTACTTGTCCATTTTCATAATAGGTTAAACGTTCGCCTTCCAAATAACCATTATCGTTATAACGTTCTATGATTAAAAGATTGTCGCCCTTGTTTTGGTAATACTTCCAAGTCGCAATATAAGTTTTACCTTTCATAGTGCCTTCGCTGATAACTTTACCTTGAGGGTTAAAAAATTTTACTTGTGCTGTATCCCCGGTTCTACTGAAGGTTCTTGTTGCCAATAAAACCTGTTTACCATTATCATTTATATAAAACCTAAATTCCCCCACTTCCTTACCATGAAAAAATTCGCCTTCGTATCGTAATACCTTCGTTCCTTTATAGTGCTTTCTCCAAATACCATGATGCTTGCCATTTTCATCAAATTGATTGATGTCTTGGGCAGACATAAAAAAGCCATTCAGCATGGTTAAGACGAAAATGATATTATAAAACTTCATATCGATTGTTTTTTTTGAAAAACGCTAAAAATTATCACAAATTGTATTGTCAAAAAAAGCTGCCAATATTAATGATCAATAAATCATCACAATTGACAGCTTCTACTTTTAACCCTTCAATCTTTCAATTTCTTTATAAAATTGAAATCCACTTTCCTTTTTCAAAGGAAAAAACGATCTGTTAACTATTATTTCTTTTTTCTTTGTTGGGCCTGTTTTTGTTGCTCAGCCTGTTCCATCATTTCCTTCATTTTTCTTTGGAAACGATTTTCTTTTTTAGGCTTCTTTTTGTTCTCTTGTATTCTGGCATGTATTTTATCCTCGTCAATTATATAATTTTTAATCACCAACATAATACCAATGGTAATTAGGTTGGATATAAAGTAATATAAACTCAATCCCGAGGCATAATTATTAAAGAATACCAACATCATTAAAGGTGAGAAGTAAATCATGTACTTCATCATTTTTCCCATATCGGGCATACCCTCTTGGGTTGGCTGTGCCGCTACCTGCTGACCTGTAGTCATACGCATGTAGAAAAATATCGCTAATGACGCCAATATGGGGAACAAACTCACGTGGTCACCATAAAATGGAATATTAAAAGGCAATTCTACAATGGTATCGTAAGACGACAAGTCTTCGGCCCAAAGAAAACTTTTTTGCCTTAAATCGAACGCCGATGGGAAAAACTGGAATAAGGCATAAAACACAGGCAATTGCATTAACGCGGGCAAACATCCAGCCATGGGGCTAGCTCCTGCCTTGCTGTATAAGGCCATGGTTTCCTGTTGCCTTTTCATGGGGTTGTCTTTATACTTATTGGAAATCTCTGTAATCTCTGGTTTTAAGACCTTCATCTTGGCTTGGGACACATACGATTTATAAGTTACAGGTGACATCGCTATCCTTACTAAGATGGTCATCACGATAATGGCTATACCGTAAGGTAAGAAACCACCCAAGAAACCAAACAATGGCATGAAAACGTAACGGTTTATCCATCCAAAAATACCCCATCCAAAGGGTATCAATTCATCAAGGTTTCTATCATAGGCCGTTACTACTTTATAATCGTTAGGGCCGTAAAACAAGTCCAATGTATTGTTAAACTCACCCCCTTGTAATTCTAAAGGTATACTAGTAGAAAAGCTTTTAGTGTAAACCGTATCTATAGCTTCGTCTTGCACTAAATTTTCAGCTTTAACCACAGCCTTTTTAAACGGTGACTTCGTTAATAATACCGATGAGAAAAAATGTTGTTTGTAACCAATCCACGTAACGTCTTCAATGGTTTCTTCTGAATCCCGCATACCAGTATAATCATCCTTACCATTTTCGTATTCGTAATGAATATCGGTATATCTGTTTTCATACGAAATACTTTTGGCATGACGGTAACCTTTAAGATTCCAATCTAATTTAATGTCCTGAGAACTATTAACAATATCATTCAGGCCTTGTGACCGAACGGTAAAACCAATCATATAATCATTTGGTTTTATCTCATAACGGTATTCTAAGAATTTTGTCTCTGAAACTTTTAGTTTCATGGA
Organism: Aestuariivivens sp. NBU2969; assembly: GCF_019931125.1. NCBI lineage: Bacteria > Pseudomonadati > Bacteroidota > Flavobacteriia > Flavobacteriales > Flavobacteriaceae > Aestuariivivens > Aestuariivivens sp. NBU2969. The sequence continues at coordinate 6,462 of NZ_JAIOUU010000022.1, read as the reverse complement.
AACGATAGTATTCTCTCCATTTTTAGTCACAGTTGGTATAAATGGCAGATCTTTAGTGTTTAGTATTCTGCTATCTGTAGTTCCAAAATTTATATTAAATCCAGCATTGTTATCTTTAATAAGATATATGGGTTGGTCTTTAAAATCGACAAAGGCTTTTAATTTCACTTCTGAGAGATAGCCTCCCTTGTGACTGAATTTCAACTCCAGAACTTCATTTTCTACAACAGTCTCTCCTTCTATTGCCTTTAATGCAGAATAGGCAAAAGCCCCTAGCTTATTTTGCAGCTTAACCACTTGTAAAGAATCAGAACTGTCCTCTAATTCCATATCCTCTACAACAGCTGTATTTTTTTGTTGCTTTTCTTCTACCTTTTTTTGTGCTTCAACTTGTTCTTGCTTGGCTTTTTCCTGAGCTTCAAGCTCTTCTGGCGTAGGTTGGTTTTGCCAAAACATATATATTAAAATTCCAAAAATGAGTATAAACCCAATTATAGAATTAATATCTAATTTTCTTTCTTCCATATTCTTTTGAATCAATTAAAAAAGATTCCTGCATCTGCAGGAATTATTTGCAATAATCAATAAGTTATCCAAAATTTAATTTTGTGCCATACTGACATCCTTGCCTTTCATTTTATACTTTAAAGCAGCTTTAACAAAACCAACAAATAACGGGTGTGGTTTGGCTACAGTACTTTTATATTCTGGATGATACTGAACTCCTACAAACCAAGGGTGCTCTGGTATCTCAACTATTTCCACCAAACCCGTATCTCTATTCAATCCAGTAGCAATCATTCCTGCCGCTTCAATTTGCTCCCTGTACTTGCCATTGAACTCATAACGGTGCCTATGTCGTTCCATTATGGTGTCTTCTTTATAAATATTATAAACCTTGCTTCCCTTTCGCAGATCACAAGACCAAGCTCCCAATCGCATAGTTCCTCCCTTATCCGTAATGGTTTTTTGCTCTTCCATTAAGTCTATAACAGGATTTGCAGTATTTGGATTCATTTCGGTTGAATCGGCATCAGAAATTCCTAAGACATTACGTGAAAATTCTATTACCGCCATCTGCATTCCTAGACATATTCCAAAAAACGGAATATTATTTTCACGAACATATTTAACTGCATCTATTTTTCCTTCTATACCCCGTTCCCCGAATCCAGGTGCAACTAAAACCCCATCAAGGTGCGACAGTTTCAATTTGATATTATCTTCACTTAAATACTCTGAGTGAATGGACTCTACATTGACCTTAACTTCGTTTTCTGCTCCAGCATGGATAAAAGCCTCCAAAATAGATTTGTAAGAATCCTGAAGTTCTACATACTTTCCAATTAATCCAATATTTACTTCCGTCTTTGGGTTTTTATGTCGCTTCAGGAATTGGTTCCAACGTTGAATATCTGGTTTTCTAGATTCTAAGCCTAACTTTTTAAGAACCACTTTATCCAAACCTTCCATCAACATTAAATTAGGAACATCATATATTGTTGAAGCATCAATAGACTGTATAACGGCCTCTTCTTGAACGTTACAGAACAACGCCAACTTACGACGAAGTTCTTTGGGCAAATCGTGCTCTGTACGACAAACCAAAACATCGGCCTGTACCCCACTCTCCATTAACGTTTTTACACTGTGTTGTGTGGGCTTGGTCTTTAATTCTCCTGCAGCCGATAAATAAGGCACCAATGTTAAATGGACCACAATGCCATTGTTGTCACCTAAATCCCAACGCAATTGTCGCACGGCTTCAATGTATGGCAAGGACTCAATATCACCCACGGTACCCCCTATTTCGGTAATAACAATATCGTACTCACCCGAGTTTCCTAATATCTGTATGCGATCCTTAATTTCATCAGTTATGTGTGGTACAACCTGAACCGTTTTTCCCAGAAACTCACCTTGACGTTCTTTTTGTATAACACTTTGGTAAATTCGTCCCGTCGTTACATTATTGGCCTGACTGGTTGGGGTATTTAAAAACCGTTCGTAATGACCTAAATCCAAATCGGTTTCAGCACCATCTTCGGTAACATAACATTCACCATGCTCATACGGGTTTAAAGTTCCAGGATCTACATTAATGTAAGGATCTAATTTCTGAATAGTTACCCGATATCCTTGTGCTTGTAAAAGTTTGGCTAAAGATGCTGCTATTATTCCTTTTCCTAATGAAGATGTAACCCCACCGGTAACGAAAATGTATTTTGTACTACTTACCATAATGCGCTTATAAACGCAGGCAAATTTACAAAATTAAAACAGTTATAACCGAATAAGTTTTTAGTTATTTAAAGGTGGTTATTAACAAAGCAAGAATGTGCTTGCTAACTTATTTTGAATACTGCTTTTGAATAGTTCTTACCATATCTTCCAATCCATTTAGCTTTAACTCATATACCTGATTAAGCATATCCCCTAGTTTACCCTTGGGAAAACCCTTACTATGGTACCATACTATGTAATACTCGGGTAAATCTATTAAATAACGGTCTTTGTACTTACCATAGGGCATCTTGGTATGGGCCAATTGTATTAGAAAATCTTTGTTGGGCATCACTGAAACAATAATTAGGAAAAACCTATGGCCTTACCTCTACAATAGTTAAATCTTCATGTTTTAGCAAATACACAGCTTCATTGTAATAACCCCCAATCAATTTTTTTTTGTAGGCAAATTTATTTTCCAAATATTCCGTTAACGGTGCTTTGTTTACTGATGCATATAAATCTTCTGAAGATACTAATCGTAATACCACATCCATAGTTAAATCAAAACCCTTAACAGCTGTATTACTTGGTACTACAAAATATTTCTTTTCATAGTCCTTAACAAACAGACTATGATCATTTTCGTTATATACCCTAGCGCCACTTGCATAATGAAATTGAAGTTTGGAAAGATAGTAGTTCGAAATTTCATCACCTTCAAAGGCCCTATTATAATTTGTAGTGTTTAACCTTATGGATACTTCCTTAATTTCCTCTTCTTTGTTTTCCTTTTGAATTAAGGATGCTAAAATACTTATGACATTAGAAGCAAAGCCCTCATTTTGAGTTTCTAAAAACACAATGTTGTTTCCTGGCTTCAAAACATTTTCTATATCTTCTTTAATAACATAAAAACTGTCTTTTCCTTCCTTATCCTTACGGGAATACACCAATTTAGCCTGATTAAATTTGCGCTTTAACTCATCTGCAATATTTTGGTTTTTATAATCTGAAATGACTACGATGTTACTTTTTAAGGTATCGGACTTTACAAAACTTATAATCTTATCCTTAAGCAATTCTTCTGGCGTACGTATTTGGAACACATTATCCAACAATCTTAATTTAGCTCCTGAACCTGTAGGTGATATTATAGGTGTATTATACTTACTCAATTCGGTAGCCGCACGATTAAAATTATCAGAAATTAACGGCCCTATAACGGCGTCTACAGATTCAAAATTATTATTATTAATAATTCTGGACACCTCACTTATTTCATTTTTTGTATCGTAAACGTCCACCTTAAGTGAAATACCCAATTGCTTTAGTGAATCTACAGCCATTAATACCCCTGAATGGAAATCCAATGAAGCCTTTAAATAGGGATCATTCTTGATACTGTTTTTAGTACCTATTATAGAATCGTAATCCACACGGTTTAACCTAAATGGTAACATAATGGCGATATGCTTTTGAGAGAAATCTGAAATACTATCTATTAGATTAATACGATTACTTTCTTCTCCTAATATGGAATAAGTTTCAGAAAAAGGAATTTTCAGAAACATACCAACCTTTAATCCGCTCTCACTTAAGCCTGGATTTAAAATTTCCAATTCTTCTTGTGTTACCCCAAGTTTCACTTTTAAACGGTAGAACCCTTCCTTTGGTAATACTTCATAATAGCTGTAGCGTTCATCAATTTGCTTTTTTTCTTCATCTTCAATGTTAGGTACATTAATTTCTTGACCAGCTTGCAAAACCTCACCCATATCAGGATTCAAAGCCTCTAATTCCTTTATTGTTATACCATACTTGTAGGCAATACGCCATTTGCCTTCTTTTGGAAGCACTTTGTAAATGCTGGTCGAATTTGCTTCTTCTACAGTTTCCGTAATCTTAAAAACAGGAATTTGCAACTTATCTCCTTTACGCAAGGGGTCGGCATATAAAAAGGTGTTATACTTCTTAATCTCATCAACGGTTATTTCATATTGCCTAGCCAAGCTGTATAGGGTTTCTTTTTTCTTGACCCTATGGTTTTTAAAGCCTTCCAATTCCTTTGTAATGGTTATTTTAGGTTTATTGGCCTTAGAAATAGGAATAATTAATATAGTATTAGGTTTAAGTTTAGTTTTAGAATCTGGATTTAAACTATAAATATCAAAAGGGGTTACATAATACAATTTTGCTATGTCTTCAACCGTTTCGCCCTTTTTTACTTTATGTGTACTAAAGTTTTGAGCTTTAACAGAAACTGTAAACAATAAAGCTAAAGCTAAAACTGAAATTAATTTATTCATATTTTGTTTTTTTATAAACCTAAACCAAATAGTTTATATACGATTATTTCAGATATTAAGGATGTATTCTTAATCACATCCTTTTCATTTGTGCATATAATATGCCAAAAAGAACAAAAAGATATATTTTATTGGTAGATAAACTACATTTAACACTATAGCGAAAACACCAACAAAGCTCTAAAAGTAGCTAATAAATCTAAACTTAAATAGAAAAATAATTAAAAAAGATATGCTTTTACTCCCATTCTATGGTTGCAGGGGGTTTAGAACTAATATCGTAGACTACTCTATTAACACCTTTAACTTTATTTATGATATCGTTAGAAGTCTTTTGCAGAAACTCATACGGTAAGTTTACCCAGTCTGCCGTCATACCATCGGTACTTTCAACAGCTCTTAGTGCCACGCACTTTTCATAGGTACGCTCATCACCCATAACGCCAACACTATTTACCGGCAATAACATGGCTCCAGCTTGCCACACTTTATCGTAAAGCCCCCACGTTTTCAATCCGTTTATAAAGATCGCATCAACTTCCTGTAAAATACGTACTTTTTCCGCAGTAATATCTCCTAATATCCTAATCCCCAAACCAGGCCCTGGAAACGGATGACGGCCTAAAAGTTCGGGGTCTATACCTAATGTAGTACCCACACGCCTTACCTCGTCCTTAAACAAAGCCTTCAGTGGCTCAACAATTTTTAGTTTCATAAAATCGGGTAATCCTCCAACGTTATGATGACTTTTTATGGTAGCTGAAGGTCCTCCTGTTGCTGATACACTTTCAATTACATCTGGGTAAATAGTCCCCTGTGCCAACCAAGTCACATCTTCTATTTTATGAGCCTCATCATCAAAAACTTCAATAAATGCATTACCAATGGCTTTACGTTTTTTCTCTGGATCTTGAATACCCTTTAAAGCTAACAAGAACCTATCAGAAGCATCAACTCCTTTTACGTTAAGCCCCATTCCTTCATATTGGTTCAATACATTTTGAAACTCATTTTTACGAAGCAACCCGTTATTAACAAAAATACAATACAAATTTTTACCAATGGCTTTATTAAGCAACACAGCCGCCACCGTTGAATCCACGCCACCAGAAAGCCCTAAAACAACTTTATCATCTCCTACTTTTTCTTGCAAGGCTTCAACTGTTTCCTCTACAAAAGATTGTGGCGTCCAGTCTTGATGCACACCAGCTATACTTACTAAAAAGTTTTCCAATAATTGTTTTCCATCTGTAGAATGATATACTTCTGGGTGAAACTGAATAGCATAAGTTTCTTCTCCATTAATACGGTAAGCGGCATTTTCTACATCGTGTGTACTTGCTATAAGTACCGCATTGGTTGGTAATTTTTTAATAGTATCACTATGGCTCATCCATACCTGACTACCTGTATGGATATGTGCCAAAAACGGCTCGTTACTCTTTATGAAAGATAAATTTGCACGTCCATATTCACGAGTATTGGAAGGTGCTACTTCGCCTCCTGAAAAATGCGCTAAATATTGTGCGCCATAACATACAGCCAACAATGGTTTTTTACCACGTATGTCTGTTAAATTTGGATGCAGAGCCTCTTCTCCCCTTACAGAATAAGGGCTACCTGAAAGAATAACAGCCTTATATTCATCAACATTATTTGGAATTTTGTTAAATGGAATAATTTCGGAGTAGATGTTGAGTTCCCTAACTCGACGCCCAATAAGTTGGGTATATTGCGATCCGAAGTCTAAAATTAATACCTTATCGTGTTGCATGCGCAAAAGTAATAATTGATTTTAGATTGACGAATTACGATTACGATTTTTTTATTTTTTTTCACTGCCGTCCAAAAGTTTTTGAAAACGGGCAATAAAGTTTCTGTGTCCCTTTGTTTATAGGGGCATAATTAATTGTTTGCTGGAATTATC
>NZ_JAIOUU010000021.1:0-42812 GCF_019931125.1 Aestuariivivens sp. NBU2969 | reverse complement strand
TTTACAAAGTTTAGTATATTTTTACCTTCATATTGTTCCATATCTTAATGTTTTAAAGCATTAAAATACGGATTTTAAATTAATAACTCAATTAATTTATTTAAAAGCACTAGATTGGAAGAATAAACATGGTGAACTGGCTTACTGTATTGGTTATCAATTTGAAGGTAAAGGTATTACAACAAAAGCAATAACAGCATTAACTAATTATGTGTTTTCAAAATTCGATTTAAAAACTCTTAAGATTATAGTTCATAAAACAAATTTACAGAGTATACGAGTTGCTGAAAACTGTCATTTTACTTGGATTAAAACATTAGAAAATGAGCATGCACCACCAGGAGAAAAACCTCTCGACATGGAATTATATGAGCTTTATAAAACCATTGAACATTAAAAATGAAAACTAAATTCTACCAATACATACAGGATTTACAAGAAAGTATAACCTCAAAGCTGGAAGTAGTTGATGGTAAAGCAAAATTCATAGAGGATATCTGGGAGAGAAAAGAAGGTGGTGGTGGACGAACCCGTGTGATTGAAAATGGAGAGGTGTTTGAAAAAGGCGGGGTTAACATTTCGGCCGTACATGGTAAATTGCCTAAATCTATGCAGGACTATTTTAAAGTGGGTGATGTCGATTTTTTTGCATGCGGGCTAAGTTTGGTTATTCACCCTAAAAGCCCCATGGTACCTACAGTGCATGCGAACTGGCGTTATTTTGAGATGTATGATGAAGTTGGAAATATTGTTGATCAATGGTTTGGTGGCGGACAGGATTTAACACCTTATTATTTATTTGAAGCTGATGCCAAACATTTTCACAAAGTGTGTAAAATGGCTTGTGATAGGCATAATCCAGATTTTTATTCTAATTACAAAGCACGTTGTGATGAGTACTTTTACAACAATCACCGCAATGAAGCCCGTGGCATTGGGGGGTTGTTTTTTGATTATTGCAAAAAAACAGAAACCATGACTATGCATGATTGGTATAATTTTGTAACCGAAGTCGGCAATAGCTTTTTGGAGGCATATATCCCTATTATTGAAAAACGAAAAGATTTACCCTATACGCAAGTCAATAGGGATTGGCAGGAAATTCGTAGAGGGCGTTACGTAGAATTCAATTTGGTCCATGATAAAGGGACCTTGTTCGGATTAAAAACTAACGGACGCATAGAAAGCATTTTAATGAGCTTACCACCACATGTGCAGTGGGTTTATAACCATCACCCAGAAGCTGGTAGTGAAGAGGAAAAACTAATTAACGTTTTAAAAACACCTTTAGACTGGGTGTAAACTTTTAATTTTGTACTTATAACTTTAACTTAATAGGATGTATCCACTTAGAAGAAATCGCAGATTAAGAACCAACCATGCCATTCGTTCTTTAGTTCGAGAAACAATTATTACTCCAAACGACTTTTTAGTACCATTATTTGTTGTCGAGGGTAAAGGTGTAAAAGACGAAATTCCATCGATGCCTAATTATTTTCGTTATAGTCTAGATTTGCTTGAAAACGAAGTAAAAGAACTATGGAAATTAGGTTTAAAATCGGTATTACTATTCGTAAAAGTTCCTGACAATTTAAAAGACAATGCTGGTAAAGAAGCCTTAAATCCAAACGGATTGATGCAACGCGCCATTAAAACAGTAAAAAACGCTTGCCCTGATATGTTGGTGATGACTGATGTAGCGCTAGATCCATATTCAGCTTACGGTCATGATGGCATTATTGAAAACGGACAAATACTAAATGATGAAACTACTGAAGTGTTAGCAGAAATGAGCATATCGCATGCGAAAGCTGGAGCCAATTTTGTCGCCCCAAGTGATATGATGGATGGACGTATTTTAACCATCCGCGAAGCATTAGATGACGAAGGCTTTATCAATACTGGTATTATGAGCTATTCTGCCAAATATGCTTCAGCTTTTTATGGGCCATTTCGTGATGCATTGGACTCTGCACCTGTAGATTTAGTTGAGATTCCAAAGGATAAAAAAACATACCAGATGGATCCTGCCAATCGGTTTGAGGCCATTCGGGAAACTGAAATGGACATTGACGAAGGCGCCGATATTGTTATGGTAAAACCCGGGCTGTGTTATTTGGATATAGTTAGAGAAATTAAAAACGAAGTGGATGTGCCAGTGGCTGTTTATCAGGTGTCAGGCGAGTATGCTATGCTTAAAGCTGCAGCAGAAAAAGGTTGGTTAGATCACGATGCCGTTATGATAGAGCAGGTTACCGCCATTAAACGTGCTGGTGCAGATATTATTGCTTCTTATTTTGCAAAAGATATTGTTAAATTTTTAAAAGGATAATTCTTTTAAGAAACTAAAGGTTATTTCAATCCATCCCATTCATCGTAAAACTGCTCTAAAAAATGTAGCATAAAAGCATGCCGTTTTTTTGCAATTTGTTTAGCAGTTTTGGTATTCATTTTGTCTTTAAGTAGTAACAACTTTTCATAAAAATGGTTAATTGTAGGAGCTGCAGAGGTTTTATATTCAGTTTTACTCATATTAAGAATAGGCTTAATCTCTGGGTTAAAAAGTGGTCTGTTTTTAAACCCACCATAATTGAAGGCACGAGCAATACCAATAGCACCAATGGCATCAAGCCTGTCTGCATCTTGAACCACTTTTAATTCTTCGGAAATGAACAAGGTGTCATTGCCTAAAGATTTATTAAATGAGATGTTTTCTATGATCTTAACCACATGTTCTATAGTTTTCGAATCTACATTCAATTGAAATAAAAATTCTCGTGCCATTTTAGGACCGATGGTATCATTACCATTATGGAATTTACTATCGGCAATATCATGTAATAAGGCGGCCAATTCTACAACCAAAATATCTACTGTTTCTGTTTTTGAAATGAGCAAGGCATTATGGTATACTCGTAACGTATGAAACCAATCGTGTCCGCCTTCGGCATTGGCAAGAGTTTGTTTTACAAAGGTTTTAGTTTTGTTAATAAGGGTTTTATGTTGTTCTTTATTCCTACTCAATATGGATATGGTCTTTAATAATGGTTTCTATTTGGCAGATTAAATCTGATTTGTTTCCAAAATCCGAAATCTTTAATGGTTTGTGAACTGTATGTTTAATATGGGTTCCCAACCCCAGAGGAAACCAGCCATAGCGTTGCATTTTCCAGGAGTTATTAATTGAAATGGGCACAACCAAAGCCGATGGGACTTTTTTAAACAACATTTCCAGTCCTTTCATTTGAAAGGGTTTGGGAACACCATTTTTACTACGGGTGCCTTCGGGAAAAATCACGGCAGCACGTTTAGTTGTTTCAATATATTCCGCAAATTTCATGATGGCGGGAAGGGATTGTCTTGGATTTTTCCTATCGATCAACACCGACCCTCCGTTACGCAAATTGTAGGATACACTGGGGATACCTTTGCCTAATTCCTGTTTACTTATAAATTTAGTGTGGTGCTTTCGCATATACCACATAATTGGTGATATATCGTATAAACTTTGGTGGTTGGCCACAATAATAAGAGGTTGCCCTGTGCTAATCTTATGAGGATTGTTAAACGTTAACCGTGTGCCTAATACATGAGTGCATTTTAAGAGGCAAAACTGTAAAATATCGACACTGATTTTGTGGGCTTTGTAACCAAAAATGTTAAAACAAAACCATTGAATAGGATGAAAAATAACAAGGGTCGACCCAAATAATAGATAATATATACTAGTTAAGGGATATGATAAAAGTTTTAACATGCCCCAAAAGTAAACTAAATATTAGTACACAGCAACACAGGTGTTATTTTCACAAGTGACACTAGAAGGCTGTTGTGCTAGAGCACAATCTGAAACAACACTCCATCTTTGATTATAGGTTTGTTCCTTAGCATTGTAATCTTGTACCATAGCTTCTAGAGCACTCACATCAATTGATGTTGAATAAATAAGGTAAGACCAAGGTCCGCCACAAGGTTTACTGCCAAAGGCAATGAATTTACATTCTGAGGTCTCATTGCAAACTGATGCGTTTGCCAAAGCTTCAATTTCAGATTTAAAATCTTGTAATCGGGCAAGTTCCTCTCCTTGGGTTAACGGAACATCATCATCGCATTGAAAAGCAGTAAAACTGAAACAAAGAAGAAGTAAAATAGCAGCAAAAAAAGAATTTTTCATCTGTTTATATTTTATTGTTTTTAAATGGTCAGATGTAATTCGCCAATAATCATTTTGGTTGGTATCAACTTCTTGTTATGGCTCATTTCATAGCAAATTTTTATCTAATAGATGTTCATATAGGGAAAAGGTTGCGTAAGTATATAAAAAAGCCACATTGTCATTCGACTACGCTCATGAACCAATGTGGTTTAACTTTTTCAATTGAGTATCCCCCTTTATCCTTTGGAGAGAGAGATAGGGAGAGAGGCTTCTAACAATGTTCGTTATAAGCATCCATTAAATTTTCAGCAATCAATTCTGCAGGACGTCCTTCAATATGATGACGCTCCAACATGTGCACCAACTCACCATCTTTAAACAAGGCCATACTAGGCGAACTAGGTGGAAACGGAATCATATATTCTCGTGCTTTTTCCACGGCTTCCCTATCAACACCGGCAAAAACGGTAACAATATGGTCTGGACGTTTGGTATTTTGTAAGCTCATTCTAGCACCAGGACGAGCATTAGCGGCAGCACAACCACATACCGAGTTTACCACTACTAAAGTAGTTCCTTCTTTGGCTAAGGCCGTATCTACTTGATCGGCGGTTTGTAATTCTTCAAAACCAACACGGGTTAAATCCTCACGCATAGGTTTTACTAATTCTGCTGGGTACATATATTTAATTTTTAATAAAAAACGTTTTAGGTGTGCAAAGATACCAATTGTGTAACAAAAACAGGAGGTAATCTACTAACTAATATTATATTTGACGATAAATAAAATTGATAATTAAATGAGTTTTTCAAAATGGATAGGGGCCGCTTTGGGGTGGTCATTTGGAGGCCCTATAGGTGCTATTATTGGATTGGCTGTAGGCGGTATGGTAGACTCTCTGGGGGAGGAAATGGGTTTTGAGCAACAGCCAAAACGCATTTACAGAGAGAAACCTGTTACACAATCAGGTGATTTTGAAGTGAGCTTACTCATTTTATCTTCTATAATTATTAAAGCCGATGGCAAGCAGGATCAACGTGAATTGGATTTTGTGCGTCAGCAGTTTGTAAGCATGTATGGGAAAGAACGGGCGAACCATGCGTTTCGATTGTTTAAGGAAATTAATAGACAACAAAATGTTTCTACACGACAGGTATGTATGCAAATTCGAAAGATGATGCAACATCCGTCACGTTTGCAGTTAGTACACTTTTTATTTGGGATTGCGAAAGCCGATGGGGTAGTTACCCACGACGAAGAGCAACAAATTCACCTGATGGCTGGGTATTTAGGAATTAGTAATGCTGATTATGAAAGTATTAAGGCCATGTTCTTTAACAGTAGTGATAATGCTTATAAGATTTTGGAAATCGATAAAACCGCTACTAACGACGATATTAAAAAGGCCTATCGTAAAATGGCCAAAAAATATCATCCCGATAAGGTCATCCATCTTGGAGAAGAACACCGTAGTGGTGCCGAAGAAAAATTTAGGCAAGTCCAAGCCGCCTACGAGCAGTTGCTGAAGGAGCGGGGGTTTTGATTTTTGTCATTCCTGCGAGGGCAGGAATCTATTTTTAGAAATAAGACCAGCCTTATATTATGTTAAAAGCGTTATCAGGCATAAATTTTGTTACTTAGTAGGGAGACCTTTTTACATTTTGACCATTAAGTAATAAACCCGTTTTATGAACGATACAAAAATATTGGAACTCTTTAAGTAAGGTCGGCGAGAAAAAGCCTTTAGAAAACTTTATGGTATTTATCCCAAAATAGAAACCCTTATCCTACCTAAAGGAGGCAGTAAACAAGATGCTTCCGATGTATTTCAGGAAGTCTTGATTATACTCAACTGAAATCTAGAAAAATCAGATTTTAAGTTAACGGCTTCATTTTACACCTACCAGTATTTGGTTTCTTGAATTATTTTAGTAATTATCTGCTCTTATAAATTTTAGTTTCTTCGCCTTTGTCAAAAATCATAACGATTTCATGTTTGGCATTAAGGTAAACAGATTTTAATTCCCAACCTTCAGCTTTTGAGGCTTCTACTAAACATTTACGTACATCTGGATTAAACAGATTTAAGTTGGTGTTTAGGGTCATGTCGTCTGCTTTTGCATTAAAGGATAATAAAAGCAAAATAACTGCGAATAATGATTGTAATGTTTTCATGATAATTTGGGGTTTTCTAAAATTATTACACTACAAGATTATGGCATAACGATTTAAGTCCTAAAAAAAATAGTTGATTTTCAGTATTTTACCGTTCAATCAACGACTGTTCTACGAAGTGTAATTTTTAAAGGACGAAAAACACTGTAAATTAAGGAGTTGTATCTGGCGAGACCTATTTTATTCTTCAAAAGTCACCATAGCCTGTTGATCATTTACTGTTAACTTAACTGTTCTTCCTAAAATTAGTGCTCTGTTATCTTTTTCATGTCCGGCGGGCATGTTAAAAGCTATGGGGAAGTTATAATTGGACAAAGCATCTAAAATAAGTTGTTGTATGGAAGTACCCCAAAGCGTAGTGTTTCTTCGAAGCTTGGTCATATCACCTACGATTAGTCCATTGCAATTATCAAAATATCCTGCACGCTTTAAACTTTGTAGCATGCGGTCGATATGGTATTTATATTCCCCTAGTTCTTCAATAAACAGAATTTTCCCTGATGTATCAATACTGGTTTTAGAACCTAACATAGTATGTAACAAGGTTAGGTTGCCACCAACTAATTGTCCAGAACTAGAGCCTGATTTATTGTATTCCGAACCTTCTAAGATATAGCTTAATGGTTTGCCAAAAACAGCCTCCCTAAAGGTTGAAATAGATTGTTCAATTTCGGCTAAATCATCTTGTAAACTGGTACACATCAAAGCGTGAATGCTTTCTATGCCTTCATTATGGATTTGGTTGTGCAGTACTGTAATATCGGAATATCCAATAACCCATTTTGGGGTTTCTTTAAATTTTGTCCAGTTGAGTTTATCTAAAATCCTTACAGTACCATAACCGCCACGAGCACACCAAATGGCTTTGGTTTTTGGATCATCCATGGCTTTTTGTAGATCATCACAACGTTCATCATCAGTACCTGCAAAGTGATTGGCTTGGTTAAACACATGTTTTCCTACAACCACATTCAACCCCCAGCTTTTAAGCAAATGTTTAGATTTTTCAATTTCTTTAGTTCGGTTTTTTAAAATCCCAGAAGGAGCTACAATAGCAACTGTATCTCCTATTTTAAGGTATGGTGGTCGTTTCAAGGTTGTTGTTTTATTTAGCAGTTCTTGTGCAGCAACAGATTCTTTTTTGAATAAAAAGAACGTGCAACACAGCAGGATTGTTAATGAGATTTTAGACATATTGTAAATGTACATTTTTTTTCTAAATGGCTCTTAAAATGTGTACTTTTACGGCTTGTAAATTTAGTATTGATGAGTCAACCAAAACGATATACCATTACCACCGCATTGCCTTATACCAATGGCCCCATTCATATAGGACATTTGGCAGGAGTATATGTACCTGCAGATATTTATGCACGCTATTTGCGTTTAACAGGCCATGATGTTGCTTTTATTGGAGGTAGTGATGAACATGGTGTCCCTATTACCATTAAGGCCAAGAACGAAGGCGTATCACCACAGGACATTGTCGATAAATATCATGGTATTATTAAAAAATCGTTTGAAGATTTTGGTATTACATACGACAATTATTCCCGTACATCAGCACCGATTCATCATAAAACAGCATCAGATTTTTTTAAGACATTATATGATAAAGGTGAGTTTATCGAGGAAACTACCGAACAGTTATACGATGAACAGGCCAATCAGTTTTTGGCAGATCGATTTGTTATTGGGACCTGTCCAAAATGTGGAAACGAAGAAAGTTATGGCGACCAATGTGAGAACTGTGGTACCAGCCATAATGCTACCGATTTAATTAATCCGAAATCGACATTAACAGGTAATACACCAACTTTAAAACAGACCAAACACTGGTTTTTACCTTTAGATAAGCATGAAGATTTTTTAAAAGAGTGGATTATAGATGGCCATAAAAAAGATTGGAAACCCAATGTGTACGGACAAGTAAAATCTTGGATTGATGACGGTTTGCGCCCACGTGCTGTGACACGCGACCTTGATTGGGGCATTCCAGTCCCCGTAAAAGGAGGTGAGGGTAAGGTTTTGTATGTGTGGTTCGATGCACCAATAGGCTATATCTCGTCAACCATAGAATGGGCAGAACGAGAAGGTAAGGATTGGAAACCGTATTGGAAAGACAAAAACACCAAACTAGTACATTTTATAGGAAAGGATAATATTGTGTTTCACTGCATTATTTTTCCGGCGATGTTAAAAGCTGAAGGTAGTTACATATTACCAGATAATGTTCCAGCCAATGAATTTTTAAACTTAGAAGGCAATAAGTTATCAACCTCTAAAAATTGGGCGGTTTGGTTACCAGAATATTTGGAAGAATTTCCTGGACAACAAGATGTATTACGTTATGCCTTAAATGCAAATGCACCAGAAACTAAGGATAACGATTTTACTTGGAGGGATTTTCAAGCAAGGAACAATAACGAATTGGTAGCTATATTTGGAAACTTTATAAACCGTGTTGTAGTATTAACAAATAAATATTACAAAGGTGTGGTACCGGACCCTTCTAAGTTTACACCAATAGATGAAGAAACCTTGGCAGCACTGCGAGCTTACCCAGATGTTATTGCAAGCTCCATTGAACGTTACCGTTTTAGGGAAGCAGGACAGGAATTGATGAATCTAGCCCGTTTGGGGAATAAATATTTAGCCGACGAAGAGCCATGGAAAAAGATTAAAGAAGATGAAGCGCGTACCAGGACAATCATGTATGTCGCACTTCAAATCGCTTCGGCTTTAGCGGCCCTTAGTGAACCTTTTTTACCATTTACTTCGGAAAAATTAAAAGCAATATTAAGAATGCATCATAATGAGGAGCAAAGCGACGTAGTTATCTCATCAAGTAAAGAGATTGCTTCAACTCATAAAAATGAGTTTCGCAATGACGGTTTAACTTGGAACGATATTTCAACCAAAGAAGTACTATTGTCTGCAGGACATCAAATAGGCAAAGCAGAATTATTGTTCTCTAAAATTGAAGACGAAACCATCCAAAAGCAGCTCGATAAATTGGAAGCCAGTAAAAAAGTTAATGAGGCAGTTAATAAAAGGGTAGAACCTCAAAAAGATACCATTACTTTTGAGGACTTTACCAAGTTGGATATTCGAGTAGGGACGATTTTGGAAGCCGAAAAAATGCCGAAAACTAAAAAGTTACTCAAACTTAAAGTCGATACAGGTATTGATGTGCGTACCATAGTGTCTGGAATAGCAGAAAGCTTTACTGCCGAGGAAGTTGTTGGGAAAAGAGTAACTGTTTTAGTAAATCTTGCTCCAAGAGCCATGCGTGGTGTGGAAAGTCAAGGGATGATTTTAATGACCGAAACCCCAGAAGGGAAACTAATTTTTGTTAATCCTGATGATACTACTGCATCTAATGGATTGAAAATAAGCTGATTTTCAATTAATTATTTTACCTTTAAAAGTAAAATAATATTGATGAAGGTTTTATTATTTCTATTATTACCTATCGCAGCATGCTCTCAAAACTATGCTGATTTAGTCAAGCTAAGCTATGCTTATTCTTTCGATTCTAAGTTTGAAAATTCTTCAGAAAGTACTACTGTAAATACGTTGGAAGCAGGATTAATATTTCCAAAAGTGATTAATCAAAAATACACATTCCTTAGTGGTTTAAATTTTGATTTCAACAATTTAATGCTTTATTCTGATACTGATAGAACGAATCTTTACAGTACGACCTTAAGGGTAGGAATTGTTAGCAATTTTTCTGAAAAATGGAATTGTACCATAGTTTTGTTGCCAAAAGTAGCTTCAGATTATTCCTCTATAACCTCTGATGACTTTTACATTGGAGGATTTGCAATTCTTAAAAAGAAAAAAAGCAAAAATCTATTTTACCGATATGGACTTTATACTTCCAGTGAAGCATTTGGGATGACTTTTACGCCCATATTGGGATTTTATTTTGTTTCGCCTAATGACAAATTTGAAGCAGATATATCCTTGCCAGTGGCAGCCAATTTAAATTATAATTATGGCAAGGTTTCTTTAGGTTTTGACTACTTTGGGATTGAAAGAAGTTACAATTTGGAACCTGAAAACAGTTTAAATACATATGTAGAACAAAATCGCTGGGAGTTTGCTGGTTATCTTCAATTCAATAAATTATATAAAAATGTTTTACTTAGACTTAAACTGGGATATGCACACAACGAACATAAAGTCTTTGAAAATGGAGATAAAGTTAATTTTAAATTTATAGCTTTTGCCTTTGGAGATGATAGGACACGATTGAATCCAAAAATGAATGGCACTTTATTTGCAAAAGTTGAATTTATTTACCGAATTTATTTTGATTAAGTCTTCTGTAGCTTTAGTATAATAGTTTGTATTAAAGTTTTTAATACTTCAATTAATTGATTATGAATATTTTAAAATATTTATAACTTTTTTAACATCTATAGAATTTCTCGTCTTCGTAAATATGTATGATTAACCATTGTAGAATACCAATAAGATTATTCTTGATATTAAAATCAACTTTATGAAAAAATTATTGATACTCATAATTTCTGTGGGATTGTTTTCTTGCGGAACATCAAGAACGGTACGTGAATCTAAAAAAGTAATAAAAGGTGATTGGGTGCTAAATACTATAAATTATAGTCTTTTAGGAACTTATAATGTTACCTTGTTAAATGATGTTTCAAAAGATTGTTTTGAGGGTAGTTCGTGGAGCTTTGTGCCTAATAACAATACAGGTACTTATAATATTGTTAATGCTGGCTGCTCAACAGGAATACGCTATTTCAATTTTACAATTCAAGAAATGGATGAGAAAACAGGACTTTATAATTTCTTGTTGAAGCCAACAAATGAAAAGGGTAAGTCTGAAACCAATCAAGGCTTCAGATTAAAATTGACCAGTTTGTCCGATACGAACATGCAATGGCAACAAACGATTTATGTAGACGGCAAGCCATTTATGATTAACATGAATTTCAATAAACAATAAGACTTAAAATATGGGAACAATTATAAAAAAGATAGGAATATTAGTTTTAGCAGGTGTTTTAACCATCAGTTTTACCAACTGTAAAGCGGTTCAAAATGCAAATAACAAACAAAAGGGAGCCGTAATTGGTGCTGCAGGTGGCGCTGTATTGGGAGCCATAATAGGTAACAATGTAGGTAAAGGCGGTAATGGTGAGTTAGGAGCCGTAATAGGCGGTGTAGTTGGTGGTACTGCTGGTGTACTGATTGGCGCTAAAATGGATAAACAGGCCCAAAAGATTGAAGAAGAAATACCTGGAGCTCAAGTAGAACGTGTCGATGATGGTATTGTTGTGACTTTCGATGAAGGCAGTGGGGTGTATTTCGACACCAATAAATATAACATTAATAGCACCTCACAAACCACATTGAATAAATTAACAGGCGTGTTTAAGGAATTTCCGGATACCAATATATTGGTTGTAGGGCATACAGATAGTACCGGGGATGCCGATTATAATATGACACTTTCTAAGAATAGAGCCTATGCTGTAACCAATTATTTTACGAATAACGGTGTGAACTCATCACGTTTAACGACCAGTTGGTTTGGAGAAACACAACCTATGCACGATAACTCAACCGTTGAAGGAAGAGCAAAGAACAGACGTGTTAACGTAGCGATTTTACCAAATGAAAAAATGATTGAAGACGCTAAAAAACAAGCAGGCGAGTAGATTGTTTGATTGATGATGAAAGAAAGGTTATCTGTTTTTGGATAGCCTTTTTTGTTTTTGTTATTTTCGCTCTTTATTAGTTTATACCCATGACAGCCCTTATTTCTTATATTGTTTCCCATAGCCAACTTCCAGAAAAGTCGGTTAAAAATACTGTTGACTTACTTGATGAAGCCTGCACCATTCCTTTTATTTCCCGTTACCGAAAAGAACGCACAGGCAATTTAGATGAGGTTCAAATTGGTGAAATTGTAAAATTCAAGGAGCAATTTGAAGCTTTGGAAAAGCGCAAGGACACCATATTGAAAGCTTTAACTGAACAAGACATTTTAACTTCAGAATTAGAGAAAAAAATTAAGGCGACAATAGATTTAACTGCTTTAGAAGATCTCTATCTACCCTACAAAAAGAGCCGAAAGACCAAAGCCGAAAAGGCTAGACAAAACGGATTGGAGCCATTGGCAAAAATCATGATGGCTCAGAATGCCAACGATATTGAATTGGTTGCCTATAGATATGTGAAAGGTGAGGTAAGTTCTACTGATGATGCTTTGGAAGGCGCGCGCCATATTATTGCCGAGTGGATTAATGAGAGGACCGATATTAGGAACAACATCCGTTACCAATTAGAGCACTTTGCAAGCATTTCTACAAAAGCCGTAAAAGACAAAGCTGCTTTGGAAGAAGCACAAAAATTCAAGGATTATTTCGACTGGAACGAATCCCTAAGCCGCATCCCTTCACACCGCTTATTAGCTATTTTGCGTGCAGAAACTGAAGGGTTTATCAAAACCAAAATAGAAATTGACGATGAGCGGACTTTGGATAAAATGAAACTCCGGTTGATGCGATCTAACAATGATTGTGCAGAACACATTCAGTTGGCCATTAAAGATGCTTATAAACGCTTGTTGTTACCGTCTTTAAGCAACGAAGCCCTGCAACTTGCCAAAGCCAAAGCTGATGATGAAGCCATTACCGTTTTTGCAAAAAACCTAAAGCAACTGCTGTTAGGCTCCCCTTTAGGTGAAAAACGGGTATTGGCCATCGATCCAGGATATCGTACGGGCTGTAAGGTGGTGTGTTTAAATGCCCAAGGCGGTTTGTTGTATAACGAAACCATTTATCCACATCCACCAAAGAATGATAGTGTGGGGGCGATGAAAAAAATCAGTTCGCTTAGTGATGCCTATAAAATAGAAGCCATTGCCATTGGTAATGGTACAGCATCACGGGAAACCGAAGCACTCATTAGAAAGATTAGATTTAAAAATGATATCCAGGTGTTTGTGGTGAGTGAGGCTGGAGCGAGTATTTATTCAGCTTCAAAAATAGCCCGTGAGGAGTTTCCCAACTATGATGTTACTGTTCGTGGTGCGGTGTCCATTGGAAGGCGCTTACAAGACCCTTTGGCCGAATTGGTGAAAATAGACCCTAAATCCATTGGGGTGGGGCAATACCAACACGATGTTGATCAAAATAAACTCCAAAAATCGCTAGATAAGGTCGTAGAGCACTGTGTAAATGCCGTTGGCGTAAACCTTAATACTGCTAGCAAAAGCTTATTAAGTTATGTTTCGGGAATAGGGCCTAAACTGGCTGAAAATATCGTAAACTATAGAAGCGAACATGGAGCATTTGCATCCCGTGAAGCAATCAAACAAGTGCCCCGTTTGGGCGATAAAGCCTTTGAACAGGGTGCAGCCTTTTTACGAATTAAGGAGGCCGACAATCCGTTGGATGATTCGGCGGTACATCCCGAAAGTTATGGTTTAGTTGCGCGAATGGCCAAGGATTGGGGCAAAACAGTAAAGGACTTAATCGGTAACGTAAGCCTCATCAAACAAATCGATTTAAAAGCCTATTGTGCCAAAACCATTGGTCTACTTACATTGGAAGATATTGCCAAGGAACTTGAAAAACCCGGATTGGACATTCGGGAGCAGGCCAAGGTGTTTACCTTTAATCAAAACATCAAGACGATTACCGATTTACATGCAGGCCAATTACTGCCCGGTATTGTAAACAACATTACCAATTTTGGTGCTTTTGTCGATATTGGTATTAAAGAAAGTGGTTTGATCCATGTGTCCAACCTCTCGGATAGCTTTGTAAAAGATGTGAACGACCATGTACATTTGCACCAACAAATTATTGTAAAAGTATTGGAGATTGATGTGCCACGAAAGAGAATTCAGTTGAAGTTGCATAAATAGGTTTCAAAACAGTGACACATTCATTGCTAAAATTGCAGGATTTGAACCTATTCATTATATAATACAACTGTTTTAGCTCAAAAATTAATTCAAAAAGAAATCTTGTCCGCCTTAAGGATACTTCGAGTGTTATGTCAAAAATCTTTTAATCAATTTTTTACTTTTCAACGGCTCTATCTTTACTTTTTAAAATTGGTTCTCAAAAAACATTCAAATTTTCCCATAAAAAAAGCGTCCAACACCATTGGACGCTTTTAATTGTATGATAGTTCTACTATTATTATCTATTCATATTTTTTATTTGGTCCATAAAAGTATCTAGGTCTGCACCATTATGCACTAATGTTAGCGCCTTATCAACTATGTATTTTGCATTTACTGCATGAAACCCTAGCCCAACTGCAATCTTTCTAAGCAAGGCTTCTTCATGCTCATCCCTAATATGGTCAGCATATACCATTCGAGCTAAATCATATAAGCGTTCCAAACGACTGTCGTAAGATACAGGCGGATTGATGGGATGCGATTGATAATCCTTTAAGATAGTTTTATATTCTGTATCACTAATATCTAAATTGCGAGCCAAACGATCCAAAAATGCTTTTTCTTCATCAGTAATCACACCATCGTCCATGGCTACACGCACAATTGCAGCAAAATGATCCTCATTACGTTTTTTAAATCCACTATCAAATAAATCTGAAATAGACATATTTTTTATTCTTTATTAATGCTGCAAACGTACATATTTTTTTTAACAAACTAAGCTGAATTTTTAATTTTTTGGTTGATACTCCGAGGCTTTTTTTCATTGTTTTTTTGAAATTAATTGATAAAAAACAACTAGAATTTTAACACATTTTTAGGTAAAGGTAATGACCGAAAGATTTTACATAAGCTAAATATTTCCGTAACTTTGAAAAAAACAATATCATGTTATCAAAATCTATAGAAAAGGCACTAAACGATCAAATTCGTATTGAGGCAGAATCTTCGCAAATTTATTTGGCTATGGCATGTTGGGCCGAGGTAAAAGGTTTGGAAGGCGTTGCAGGATTTATGTACGATCAGTCCAATGAAGAACGTGATCACATGCTTAAATTGGTTAAGTTCGTGAACGAACGTGGTGGACATGCCCATATTTCGGAATTAAAGGCTCCTAATGTTACGTTCGAATCCTTTAAGGAAATGTTTGAAAAGCTTTTCGAGCATGAAGTTTTTGTTTCCGAAAGTATTAACAATTTGGTACATATTACCCTTCAGGAAAAAGATTATGCCACACATAATTTCTTGCAATGGTATGTGTCTGAACAAATTGAAGAAGAAGCCATGGCTAGAACTATTTTGGATAAAATAAACCTTATTGGAAATGATAAAGGAGGTTTATACTTATTTGACAGGGATATTGTGAATCTAACAGTGAATTCTGCTTCAATGGATAATAGAGAATAAATTTAACACCTAATCTTATTTAGATTTAATAAAAATAACATACTTTTGTGATAAATCTCTAGAAGCTGTTTTGAAATTTGGACAGTCTCTTATTACCTATAAGGTTTGGGAAAAAAGAAGCAAAAGAAAAAGATTAAAAAACTACAGCAATTGGGGCTTATTACTTCATGTAATGTAAAAACGAGTTGCTGTAAAAAATATAAGAAGTGTGACATGAAGCGTTGTAAAAAATGTCCGTGTTTCGATTTGCTAAAAAAAGTAGCATAAAAAAGCGAACTCAAAAGGTTCGCTTTTTTAATAAATTTTGTTTCTAGGTTGATAGGGTTCTTTTTAAGCATTATATAATCGGTTTGAAATATTATCTTTGCAATCCAAAACAACATTAGGTGAGTAAAATTACCCTCTCCCAAACTTTTGCACAGGCTTTGCAAACGCAAAATCTGCAGACTGCTATTGTCCATCCCAAACAAAAAACACATGCAAAAGGCTTAGTTGGTTCGTTATTTTCTTTCGTAATATCAAGTGTTTTTAAGGATGCTGAAAAGACTTTTCTGCTCATTTTCAACGATAAGGAAGAAGCGGCCCACTACCTGAATGATCTAGAACAACTGCTTAATGATAAGGATGTGTTGTTTTATCCTGGGAGTTACCGAAGGCCTTACGAAATAGAGGAAACCGATAATGCCAATGTGCTATTACGTGCTGAGGTGTTAAACCGCATCAACTCCCAAAAAAAACCAGCTATAATTGTTACCTATCCCGATGCTCTTTTTGAAAAAGTAGTAACCCGAAGAGAGTTGGAACGTAATACCTTAAATATTTCGGTTGGAGAAAGCTTGTCCATCGATTTTATTAATGAAGTCCTGTTTGAATATCGGTTTAAGCGTGTGGATTTTGTAACCGAACCTGGCGAGTTTTCCGTTAGGGGAGGTATTGTTGATGTCTTTTCGTTTTCACATGATGAACCCTATCGCATTGAGTTTTTTGGTGATGAGGTTGATAGTATACGGACTTTTGATGTGGAAACACAGCTTTCCTTAAACCAGATTAAAAAGATCAATATTATTCCCAATGTTGCCAATAAAATTTTGGATGAAAAACGACAAAGTTTTTTAAATTACATTGCCCAAAAGACGATAATAGGTCTAAAAAATGCCGATTTACTATTTTCAAGAATAGACGATTTTTATACCAAAGCCGAAGAGGCCTTTAAAAAGTTGTCTTCTGATATAAAACATGTAGAACCCAATGAACTGTTTTGCGATTCTCAGGAACTTAAAAAACAGTTATTGGGTTTTTCGGTTATTGAGTTTGGAGGCACTTCTTTTTTTAGCAGGAGCGTCATTGCGAATGAAATGAAGCAATCTTTGTCAAAAGATGGGATTACCACGTCGCAAGCTCCTCGTAATGAGAATATAATAGTATTCAACAGCACTCCCCAACCGTCCTTCAACAAACAGTTCAATCTACTTATTGAGGACTTAAATGCTAATAACGATAAAGGCTATACCAATTATATTGCTTGTATAAGCGAACAACAAGCCAAGCGATTTCATGATATTTTTGACGATGCTCATTTAGATGTCAAGCAATACAAAACAGTTATTTTATCCTTATACCGAGGGTTTATAGACCACGATAATAAAATAGTGTGCTATACCGATCATGAAATCTTTGAGCGTTACCATAAGTTTAATATAAAAAACAGTTATGCCAAAAAACAGGCCATTACATTAAAGGAGCTAACCAATTTAGATATAGGCGATTATGTAACCCATATTGATCATGGGATTGGCCGTTTTGGAGGGCTTCAAAAAATTGACGTAGAAGGAAAAAAACAAGAAGCAATAAAGCTTATTTATGGAGAGCGTGATATTTTGTATTTAAGCATCCATTCACTACATAAAATCACGAAGTTTAATGGCAAGGATGGCAAACCTCCCAAAATTTACAAGTTGGGAAGCAATGCTTGGAAAACCCTAAAAGAAAAGACCAAGACACGAGTCAAACATATTGCATTCAATTTGATTAAGCTGTATGCCAAGCGTAAGACCGAAAAAGGATTTCAATACCATCCAGACAGCTATATGCAACACGAGTTGGAAGCCTCGTTTATTTATGAAGACACGCCCGACCAAAGTACGGCGACAGCCGATATTAAAGCTGATATGGAAAGTGAACGTCCAATGGATCGGTTGGTATGTGGCGATGTAGGATTTGGTAAAACAGAAGTGGCCATTCGGGCGGCATTTAAAGCAGTTGATAATGGTAAACAAGTTGCCGTTTTAGTCCCCACAACTATTTTGGCGTATCAACATTACCGAACCTTTTCACAGCGGTTAAAAGATTTTCCTGTAAATGTAGACTATCTTAATCGATTTAGAACGGCTAAAGAAAAAAGATTGACTTTAGAGGGCCTTGAAAAAGGTGGTGTAGACATTATTATTGGCACACACCAACTGGTGAATAAAAATGTGAATTTTAAGGATCTGGGATTATTAATTGTGGACGAAGAGCAAAAGTTTGGTGTCGCTGTAAAAGAGAAGTTAAAAACCTTAAAGGAAAATGTAGATGTATTAACCTTAACAGCAACGCCTATACCAAGAACACTTCAGTTTAGCTTAATGGCAGCTCGTGATTTATCGGTGATTACTACACCACCACCAAACCGTTATCCCATAGAAAGCCATGTTGTTCGCTTTAATGAAGAAACCATTAGGGATGCAATAAGTTATGAAATTCAGCGTGGCGGACAGATTTTTTTCATCCATAACCGGATTGAAAACATAAAGGAGGTAGCTGGGATGATTCAGCGTTTAGTTCCAGATGCCAAAATTGGTATTGGTCACGGACAAATGGAAGGCAAAAAATTGGAACAGTTGATGCTGGCGTTTATGGATGGTGCCTTCGATGTGCTGGTAAGCACAACTATAGTGGAAAGTGGACTTGATGTCCCCAACGCTAATACCATTTTTATTAATAATGCTAATAATTTTGGGTTGAGTGATCTGCACCAAATGCGAGGTCGGGTTGGGCGAAGCAACAAAAAAGCGTTTTGCTATTTCATCACACCAGAGTATTCGGCGATGACCGAAGATGCCAGAAAACGTATTACGGCCTTAGAGCAGCTTACAGAATTGGGCAGTGGCTTCAATATAGCCATGAAGGATTTGGAAATACGTGGCGCAGGGGATTTGTTGGGTGGCGAGCAAAGTGGTTTTATCAATGAAATAGGTTTTGATACTTATCAGAAAATATTAAATGAAGCCATTGAAGAACTTAAGGAAAATGAATTTAAAGACCTATATCAAGGCCAAAAAGAAGATAAAGTTTTTGTAAAGGATGTCACTATCGATTCCGATTTTGAGTTGTTATTTCCAGATAGTTACGTGAATAACATAACTGAACGATTAAATCTGTACACTCAGCTTAATAATATTAAAACCGAAGAAGAATTGCATACTTTTGAAGCGTCTTTGACGGATCGATTTGGAGCATTGCCACCACAAGTAACCGATTTATTAAATAGTGTTCAAATAAAGTGGTTGGCTACTAAGATAGGGTTGGAAAAAGTGGTGATGAAACAAGGTAAATTTATTGGATATTTTATTAGTGATCAACAAAGTAGTTTTTATCAGAGTTCTGCATTTACAAAAGTATTACAGTTTGTTCAAACACATTCCAATGTATGCAGAATGAAAGAAAAGCAAACTAGAAAAGGGTTGCGTTTAATGCTTACTTTTGAAAACATCAAAACGGTTAAACATGCATTGCAGGTTTTAAAACCTATTGTGGCTTAATTGTTGATTTTATGAAGCGAACCATAGCAAATCTTTATATCTGTAGAGATTATTATTGGCGAATTACATCTGACCGATGAAAAAAATAAAATTGAAACGTTTAGTATTAACATTCTTTTTGTTGCCGAGTTTGCTTTTGGCCCAACATACCATAAAGGGGGTGTTCTCGCCTGCTGAAGACTACAGTGTGGTGCTTTTATATAAATCGATGCCAACGGTTTCAAATTATATTGCCAGTTCAGAGATAAAAGAAGATGGTAGTTTTCAATTTCAATTAGACTCCACAATGACCAAGGGCATATATAAAATAGTGTATGCCATTCCTCAGGAAGACTATAATTTCGATGTGATCTACAACGCCAAGGAAGATGTTGAGTTAACTTTTAATGCCGAAACGGGGGTTACATTTCAAAAGTCTTTTGAAAACAAATTATTGACTTCTTATACTAATAGCATGGCCATGGTAACACAAGCCATAGCAAATTATTATAGTCAACAAAATAAAGATACTATAGCTTTAAAGGCTATTTTTAAAACCCAAAAAGAAACTCAAGAAAATTTCGAAAAAACAGCTAAGGGCAGTATTGTTTTTCAATTTATTAAAGCGAATAAACCTTATATTCCAAAGAAGTATGTTGATTTTAAAACTTATGTCAAGCAGTTAAAAGACCATTATTTTGATTATATCGATTTTAACAATAAAATACTTCAAAGCTCTAGTTTTTTAGAAGAGAAAATGCTTAATTATGTCTTTGGGATGCTTTCAAAAACCAAAGACGAAATCAACAATTATAAAGATAATATTGATGTATTTTGTACGGTTATAAAACCAACACCGCTTGAAGTAAAACGTATTTTATTAGTCGATTTATGGCAACAGATGGTTGACCTAAACAAAGAAGCAGTAGCTAATTACCTAGCCGAAACCTACTTAATGGATATCGCAGTCGCTCTAAACGATCAACATTTGTTGCATGGGTTGGTGGTTTATAGGGATACTTCTGTTGGAAATGAAGCTCCGGATTTTTCATTTGAAATGACCAAAGAGGGTGAAAAAACTATTAAAAGATTAAGTGAACTTTCAGAGTATAAAAACTATGTTGTTGTATTTTGGAGTACTACCTGCTCATACTGTTTGGATGAAATTCCTAGGCTTCAAGCATTTGCAAAAACACTAGAAAAAGGATTGGTTAAAGTTATTGCTATAGCCATTGAAGATGAAGATATTAAATGGAAAACGTTGAAATTGAACTACCCTGAATTTATACATATTTATGGAAAGGGTAAATGGGATAATGAGATAGGGAACAGCTATGGTGTAACGGCAACACCTACTTATTTTATTTTGGACAAGGACAAGAAAATTATTTCCAAACCAGAAGATGTTGAAGCTTTGAAAGCCTGGTTTACCAAAGACTTATAGAAATTTAAAAATGATAAAACGCATTTTCTAAGTGTTCAACTTCGAAGGATTTACCGTTTTTAACAATGGCGATAATATCAAACCGAACCTCGACGTCTAAATCGTTAACGGTAACATATTCATCAACAGCTTTCACCAAATTTTTAATTTGTTTAGGTTTTACAAAATCCTGGGGGTTGCCAAAATCAGCCGAGGAGCGGGTTTTTACTTCTACAATGGCAAGTGTGTCATTGTACTGAGCAATAATATCCACTTCTGCTTTTTCAAAACGGAAGTTGCGTTCTACAATCTCATAGCCTTTTTTCAGTAGAAAGTCTACAGCCAGTTGTTCGCCTTTTTTACCGAGTTGGTTGTGTTGCGCCATTAGAATGTTTTATATTTTGTCATTCAGAAGGAGACCAAAGGTCGACTGAAGAATCTAAACGTTATTTGATTGCTTTTTGATTGCTTTTTGATTTTATAAGGTTAAAATAGTAAAAAAGTATAGATTCTTAGTTGCATCTTAAATGACATTACCCCCTAAATAAAAAGAAATCATCTTTCATGTGTTCAATCTGGGCATCTTCGTTGGTAATAATGTAATCGATGGCCTGGGTGGTAAAATCGTTACCTTTTTCGGTGAGCGAAACAATTTTGTTCTTTATGGTAACCATGTTATTTTTTAAGGCTAAATCCAATATGGTTTTACTACGTACTTTTTGCCAATTAATGTGTTCGTTTAAGTGGTTAACGTGGCGTTCGGTTTCCTCATGATGGTTTTTAAGATGAAGCAAAAAAGTTAATAAGGAAACTTCGGTGCGTTGCTGTTTCTCGCGATACAAAACAGCGATGATACCCTTGCTTGGGGCAAATAAGTACACCACAAAAAAAAGAAACCCTAACATGGTGGTAATGGATCCAGCGATTGAGGCATCGAGTAGGTGAGCCAACCAGTACCCCGATATGGCACTAAAAACTCCAAAGCACATGGCATAAACAAGCATGCGCTTTAAATTTGTAGTCAATAGATAAGCGGTGGCTGCTGGCGCAATCATTAAAGCCACGACCAATATGGCACCAACAGCATCAAAGGCGCCAACAGTGGTTACAGACGATACAGACATGAGTCCATAATGGATCACTCCTGGAGAAAACCCCAAAGAAGCCGCTAATCCAGCATCAAAAGTGCTCACTTTTAGTTCCTTAAAAAAAGCAGATAACAAACCAAGGGTTGTTAATAATATACACCCAATAATGCATAAGGATTTTGGGCCAACATCAACTCCATAAATGATTAACCTATCAAAAGGGGCAAAGGCCAGTTCGCCCAGTAATACAGCATCAACATCTAAATGAACGTCATTGGCATTTTTAGCTATCAATATAACGCCAATACTAAAAAGCGCTGGAAAAACTAATCCTATGGCAGTATCTTCTTTTACCAAACCTGTTTTTTGAATGTATTCCACCAAAACCACGGTGACAATTCCAGTAACCGCTGCTAATGAAATTAGGAGTGGGGAGTTTAAATCTTGGGTTATAAAAAAGCCGATAACAATGCCAGGTAAAATAGAATGACTTATGGCGTCACTAATCATGGCCATTTTACGTAAAACTAAAAATGTTCCAGGGATGGCACAGGCAATGGCAACTAGGCTGGCGATAAGCTGTATTTCTATTTGAGCACTACTCATTGGTTTTAGATTGTTGATTGTACAAATTAGATGCTGTATTATAGCCTTCGTTGGTAAGACTCCATTGATTGCCATCCAAACGCACATAATTTTTTCTAACCAGTTTTTGAAGCGTCCCTTTGGTGTAACCCTGAAAATTATTTAGGATTTTAATAGCATGCGGATGTGATGTATCATCATGGGTTTTAACAATGTTGTACATAAAAGATAAAGTTTTATGCAATTGTAGGTCCCGCCTGTTTTTTATAAACCGAATTTGTTTAAAAAGTAACCCACGACTTGGTGAAAACACAAAGGAGATTAACACAAAAATTCCAGCTATGATAACAATAACAGGGCCTGTAGATAAATTGTTTTGACTTGCACTTACCGCTGTACCAAAAACACCCGATAATGCCCCAAATATGGCGGCTATGATAACCATGCGTCCCAAGCTGTTGGTCCATTGTCTAGCAGCAGCAGCTGGGGCTAATAGCATGGCACTCATTAAAACCACACCAACGGTCTGTAAGCCTAAAACAATAGCCAAAACAATAAAAGTAGTGATTAAAATATCAATAAACTTAGCGTTAAACCCAAGGGTTTTGGTATAATCGGCATCGAATAAAAGAATCTTGAATTCTTTCCAGAATAATAGTAATACAAACAAACAAATACCAGTTACTAGGGTCATCATCCACACATCGCTTTCCACTAATGTGGCTGCTTGACCAAATAAATACTTATCTAATCCTGCTTGATTGGCATTGGGTTGTTTTTGGATAAAGGTGAGTAATAGCATGCCAAACCCAAAGAATAATGACAAAATCAATCCTAAAGCAGTATCGGATTTTAAGTGGGTTTTTTTGATAATGCCCTGAATCCAAAAGGTACCTATAAGCCCGCTAATCAAAGCACCTATTAACAATATGTTACTGTCTTTTGTTCCAGTAACCAAAAAAGCAATGGCAATGCCGGGCAGTGCGGCATGTGAAATAGCATCACCAAGTAGGCTTTGCTTTCGCAATACAGCAAAACTACCCAACATACCCGTTATCGCGCCTAAAACGGCTGTGCCAATCGTGATGGTACGTAGGGTGTAATCTGTAAAAACTAATTGTATGTATTCTGTTAGGTCTATTTTTCTTTGTTTTTGTCTTTCCGCACTTGATGTGGAATCTATTAAAAATTATTTTATACAGAATCTCAAGTTTCAATATATAATCCTACTAATAACACGTAGGCAAGCTCATTGTGACAGTTAGGATGATATGAATGTCATTCCTGTACACTCACTTTATAATTAATACCGTAGGTCTTTGTTAAATTATCATCATTAAAAATATCCTTAACAGGGCCAGTTGCTATTTTTTTTACGTTTAAAAAAGTGACCCAATCAAAATACTCTGGAACAGTTTGAAGGTCGTGATGAACTACAATGACAGTTTTTCCTGCTTTACGAAGCTCTTTAAGAATGTTGATAATAGCAATTTCGGTAGTGGCATCAACCCCTTGAAAAGGTTCGTCCATAAAATATATGGAGGCTTTCTGTACCAAGGCTCGTGCTAAAAATATACGTTGTTGTTGTCCGCCTGATAACTGACTTATTTGGCGGTTTTTAAACGGCAACATACCAACTTTTTCTAAGGCTTCCAAAGCTGCTTTCTTTTCTTTTTGCCCTGGGCGCCTTATCCAACCCAAATTACCATAAGTTCCCATCATAACCACATCTATAGCTGTGGTTGGGAAATCCCAGTCCACACTTCCCTTTTGTGGAACGTAGGCAACAAGGGTGCGTTGCTTATTATAAGGTTTACCATAAATGCTAACACTACCGGCAATGGGTTTTAAAATACCTAAAATAGATTTGATTAATGTGGATTTACCAGCACCGTTGGGGCCAACAATAGCCATAAGTACCCCTTCTGGGATTTCTAAATCGATGTCCCATAGTACAGGTTTGTAGTTATAGGCTACTGTTAAATCGTCTACTTGTACGGCTATTTTGTTTTCCATATTTATATATTGTCATTCAAAAGGAACAACGACTAAAGAATCTTATTATAAAACCAAATATTAGATTCAACGCTTCGCTTTTGATGATATTTTATTTTAAAGCATTCACGATAGTATTAACGTTATATTCAAACATACCAATATAGGTGCCTTCTATTGTGCCAGCATCACCTAGGGCATCTGAATATAAGGTACCACCTATTGTAACATCGTGGTCTTTCGATCTTACAGCTGCTTGCAAGGCTTCAATGGTACGTTTTGGTACAGAGCTTTCTACAAAAATAGCCTTTACTTGGTGTTCTATAATGAAGGCTGACAAATTTTGTACATCCTGAACACCGGCTTCAGTAGCTGTCGATAGACCCTGTAGTCCTACCACTTCAAAATTAAAGGCCTTTCCAAAATAGTTGAAAGCATCGTGTGCTGTTACTAAAATACGCTTTTCACTCGGTAAGGTTTCAATAACCGTTTCAAGTTTATTTCTTAGAACGTCTAATTGCTTAATGTAATTACTTCCATTGGTTTTAAAGCTCTCTTTTTGTTCTGGAATAGCATCAGTAAGGTTTTTAACCACAAATTGAGTTGCTTGTTTCCAATACTCGATATTAAACCAAATGTGCGGATCGTAATTGGACGCAAAGTATTCAGAACCAATCAATGTACTTTTATCTAAAGCATCGGCAATAGCAATGGCTTTCTTGTTTTTCATTTTTTCAAACACTTCCACTAGTTTCCCTTCTAGATGTAATCCGTTGTAAAAAATAATATCAGCATTAGCCAATTTGCTAACATCGCCTTCACTGGCTTTGTATAAATGCGGATCGACACCACTACCCATTAAACCTTGTAGGTTAATGTGGTCGCCACCAATATTTTTAACTAGGTCAGTAATCATTGTGGTCGTAGTGACCACATTTAATTTTGAGTTGTCCTTTTGGGTGTTTTTACAACTGAAAAGTGTGATTATAATTGATATTGATAAAATAATTTTTCTCATGTCCTTATTTTTTATTTTTATTGAAAAGCTTAAAAAGATGTTTGCACCCGTCTTCGGTCTTCCTACTTTTATCTTTTAGTTGGTATTCTGAAGCTAACGCCTCCACTTAATAAAATATCTTGACCTTCTGTAATGCTTGAACCAAAGGTGGCATCCAATTGCACGCTATCTGAGATTAAATAGGTTAAGCCTGCATCCCAAAAATGATTAGCATTATGGTTCTCGGGGAGGTCACCGTATAACTCTGCATAGGCACCAAGTTTGTCGGTAATGCCTACTCCATAGGCTATGGTATAAACATAAGATGCTTCAGGGGAATCGTCACCCCATTGGGCACCAATGTTATAGGATAAGCTGGAATTTTCACTAAGTGTATGGGCAAAAGCAAAGCGAAAATCAATGCCTGTGGTTTCTGGTTTGTAATCTTTACCTGCGGTAAATGGCAAGAACACATGGCCTATAAGTCCGATTTCTGGGAAGCCCTTTTTTTCATTAGCTATATTAACTTTTGCTCCAAAAAGCATAGGACTAAAACCGCTCATAACATTATCTAATTTTGAACCGTTTACTTTTAGGGAGCTTTCAACAAAATCCCATCCTAAGCGTAACTCTAAATTGTCAAGAAGCCCAATTCTTACCAATGAGGTGTTCAGGGTAAAATCTTCAAACTTTGTATTTCCTGTTTTAAAACTTTCAAAAAAGGCTCCGGTCTCCACTTGGAGGTAGCCCACAGGAACCGTATTTGGAGATTCGGTTGCATCGGGACGATCGGTTATTAAGGTTCCTGGTAAATGTTCTGTTTCTTGTGCAACTACTGGAACCGTTAGTATAAATGCAACTATTAGTAAGGTAATTTTATTCATTTTCGTTAACATAAATAATTGAGGTAAAATCTTCATTTAAAATGATGGTGTTATTGTTTATTAGTATTTGTGTCATTTTATTTTTGCTGAACTGTTTTGAAACCAAAACAGTATTGCCAAATTTTAAGCCATGTTGTGAACAAAAGTCAAAGAACTCCTTGTCATCACTCATTAAACGGGAGATGATATACGTTTTGCTTTCTTTGGCATTGGACAACATAATGGAGGTATCTGTCGTGGTGATTTCTCCATTGGCATTAGGAATAGGGTCACCATGTGGATCAAATTTAGGATTCCCTAAATAGGCACTGATTTTATCGGCCAAGAAATTAGAGGTTTGATGCTCCAACAATTCGGCTTCACGGTGGATGTCGTGTAATGACATATCGAAGGTTTTAAATAAAAACGATTCCCAAAGACGGTGCTTACGAACAACGTTCAGAGCTATTTTATTGCCTTTTTCGGTTAGCTTTAAGGCTTGATATTTTTCGTAGTGCAGAATGTCTTTTGCAGCTAACTTTTGTGCCATATCAGTTGCAGCAGCACTAGAAATGCCCAATTCTTTAGCAATACTTCCTGGTTTGGTGTCGTTGTTATCGCGTTTTCCGTTTTTGTAAATGGCCTTTACAAAGTTTTCTATGGCTACAGACATTTATAATTGCTTTAAAATATTTTTAAGTATGCTTAAAAATTTTTCAAATGTAGCAAAAAAAAATGTTTTTAAGTAGGTAATTTTTAGTTTTTCATTAGCGTTTGTCATGACAACATAAGTACAACATAGTTCTATACGGTTACAGATTGGTATTGAGTAAGAAGTTACTTGGTGTTGTCAAGATGTCCTAACTTTTATTATATTGCAACAAATTAATTTATTCTTGAACTACAAAAAACAGTTTAAAAAAACAATTCCTTTAAATAAAACCAGTAAAAAGGATTTATTTGACTTGTTATATAATTTGCATTATGATTTATTATTGCAAATTGTAAGGCAGTATGTGCCTTCAATTGAAGATGCTGAAGAAGTGTTGCAGGATGTTTTTATGAAGATTTGGTATAATTTTGAAAAGATAGACATGAATAAAAATGTCACAGGATATCTGTTTAAAATTACTAGAAATACCTGCTTAGACTTTTTAAGGAGTAAAAGGCACGCTTTAGCTCTTGAAACTAATTCAATCCAGCAAAAAAACTTATTAAACTTTCATGCTTTAACTAATGATACAGCGTCTACTATAATTAAGAATGAACTCGTTGCTTTAATAAATGAAAGTATAGAATCTCTACCTGAAAAATGTCGCTTGGTTTTTATTAAAAGCAGATTTGAAGGGATGAAACATAAGCAAATTTCATCTGAGCTTGATATTTCCAATAAAACGGTCGAGAATCATATTTCTAAGGCAATCAAGCATTTAAGAAAGTCTTTAAAAGATTATTTACCTTTTTTATAAATTTATCATATAGCTACTAGGGGGTACTTTGAATTTACTCGTATTTAATAGTGTAAGGCTATCTAAATGAATAATAAAAAGATATTAAAACTAATTAAAGGACAACTGCCCCCACAAGAAGAGAAGGTTGTTGTTGATTGGTTGCTAAATAATCCTAAAAAAAGGAAGCAGTACGAGATTCTTAAAGCCAAGGAGGTTGCGTCTAGCTTAAGCGAGGCTAGCAAAGTTTCTTCATCGTATAAAATAAAGACAAGTCATTTATCAAAATATGTGGCCGTTATGTTAATAGCTATATTCTCATCTGTTTTAACATGGCACATGCTGTTTAATGATACTCATTTAAGTGATAAAAGTATAAGCGATACGTCATTGGTTTTAGTAACAACTCAGAAAGCTGAAAAAAAGGAGATTATTTTAGAGGATAGTACAAGAATAATTTTGAATTCGAACAGTGCGTTATCGTATCCAAAACATTTTAAGGGGAATACAAGGGAAGTAGTCATTAAGGGTGAAGCTTTTTTTGATGTCACTAAAGATGAACACAAGCCCTTTATTGTTACCACTAACGAAGGCTTAAAAATAAAGGTGCTTGGTACATCTTTTAATGTGAAATCTTACCCAGAGGACAAAAAAATGGAAACGACCTTAGTGTCCGGAAAAGTAAAAGTGATTGAAGAGCGAAAAAACACTATTGTAGAATTGTCACCATCTCAAAAGGCCACCTATATTAAGCATGAGGATAAAATGATTGTAGAGCAAGTAAACACTGTAAATTATACCTCTTGGAAAGAAGGACGATTAATTTATAATGATACCCCAATGCGAGAGGTAATCAAGGATTTGGAAAGGATGTACGATATAAAATTTGATATTACGTCAAGCAAAATTCTTGATTATAAATATAAAGGAGAATTTGATAATCTTGAGATTAAGCAAATATTGGAATTATTCGAAATATCATCACCAATAACCTATTCAATACAAAACAACATTATAAGATTAAACATTGAAAATAAATAGGGTAAGTGTTACCACCACTTACCCTATAAGCTAATCATTTAGCACATTAAGTATTAAACAATTAAAACCAAACTAAGTATGAAAAAAAAGCAACACTTTTTTTCAGGGATCCCTATTTTTCGGATTATGAAAATTTATTTAGTCTTACTTTGCGTTGCGCTTACAAAGATCTTTGCAAGTGAAGTGTACTCACAGAGTATCACCTTAAATGCGGAAAATGTACCAATTAAAAAAATTCTTACTGAAATTGAACAAAAAAGCGACTTTAGCTTTTTTTACAACAGTAGTATTGTTAATGTTGGCTTAAAAAAGTCACTAGCTGTTGAGAATGTTGAAATTAATGATGTCTTAAGTCAACTGTTTGAAAACACTAACATAGACTTCAGTTTCCTTAGAAATCAAATTATATTATTTCCAAAGGATAGGCCAGAATTAAAATTAAAAATTGAAAATCTTTTTAGGGAAAAAGAAACCAATGTTACCTCTTCTTTATCTCCTACAAAGGTAAAGGAGTATCTTCAATCTGTCCTGCAAACCAGTGTTAATGGTAAAGTTGTAGATGCTAATGGTAACTCCTTACCAGGAGTAACTATTTTAGTAAAAGGTACTTCAAATGGAACCACTACTGATTTTGACGGCAATTACTCCATTAATGTAGAAAATCCAGACAGTGTTTTAGTGTTTTCTTATATAGGATATGCAACCCAAGAAATAGCGGTTAACGATCAGAACATAATAAATGTAACCTTACAGGAAAGTACATCTGAGTTGGATGAAGTTGTAATTATTGGTTACGGAGCACAAAAGAAAGTAAATCTAACGGGTTCTGTTGCTACGGTAAAGTCTGAAGATATTGTGAAAAATAGCACCTCAAGTGTTAGTAGTGCATTATCAGGAAGATTAGCTGGGGTTATAACCATACAAAGCTCTGGTGAGCCAGGTAGCAGTAGTTCGTCTGTAAATATTCGTGGATTGAGTACTTTGGGATCTAATGCGCCTCTAATACTTGTTGATGGTATTCCAAGAGCACTTAATAATATTAATGCTAATGATATTGAAAACATAAGTGTTTTAAAAGATGCCGCTGCATCAGCTATATATGGTATGCGAGCTGCAAATGGAGTAGTTTTAATAACAACCAAAAGAGGAAAGGGTAAAAATACATTTAGTGTTAATGCTTATACAGCTGTACAACAGCCTACAAGATTGCCTGATTTTTTAGATTCTTACGATTATGCAACTTTATTGAACGAAGCAAATGCTAATGATGGTGTAGCAGCTGCCTATACTGCTGAAGATTTACAAAAGTTTAGGGATGGTTCTAGTCCAGATACACATCCAGATACAGATTGGATAGACGAGGTGCTGGATTCTAGTGCACCAATGCATTATGTAGATATTTCATCTAGTGGTAGTAGCAAAACTAATAGCATCAATTATTTTACATCCTTGGGATACCTTTATGAAGATGCTATTTATGATAGAAACAACTTCGACCGTTTTAATTTCCGTTCTAACTTAGATATAAAAATAAACGACAACATTAATCTTTCTACAGATTTTAGTGGAAGTTTTGAAACTCGTAACCGACCAGGTATTGGTGCAGGAACCTTGTTCTCTAGAATTATGAGAACGCCTCCTACTGAAGTAAATCAATATTCAAACGGAGGTTATTCTATATTTGGATTACAGCCAGAGATAAATGTAGGGTATTCAGATACGCGTAATTTTGATTTTCAATCGAAAATTGCGTTGAAAATAGATTTTCCCTTTTTAGAAGGATTAAATTTAACGACCCAAGTTGCTTATGATAGGGCGACATTTAGAAATAAATCGTTCTCTGTGCCTCGAACATTTACTACCTTTAATGCAGCAGACGGAACGTTTGGCACGAGTACTCCTAACGATCGTGGTGAAAAAGCTAGTCTTTCTGAGTCGCAAAGCCAAGGTTTTAAGCTTGTTACAGAAGCTATTTTAGGTTATAACCAAACATTCGATAAACATGATGTTGGAGCCAAATTAATATATTCTAGAACTGTAACAGAAAACAATTTCCTATCTGCAGGTATAAGTAATGTTTTAGGTACTGCTGTTGATTTCTTTATTGCTGGTGATGCGGAAACCAGAAGCATTTCAAATAGTACTTCAGAAACAGGTATTTTAGGTTATGCGGGTCGATTTACCTATGCATACGATAATAAGTATTTGTTTGAATTTAATGGAAGGTATGATGGGTCGTATAAGTTTAGTAAAGATTCTCGATTCGGGTTTTTCCCTTCGGTTTCATTAGCTTGGAGAGCATCAGAGGAAAGTTTTTTAAATGACTCTAATGTTATAAGCAATTTAAAGTTTAGAGCGTCTTACGGTGAATTAGGAAACGACTCAGGTATTGGGGCATTCAGATATTTGGAGTTTTTTGGATTTGGCGGCGCTTTTATAGATAATTCCAGTGTAGCGCAGACTATAGTTAGTAGTGGTTTGCCAGATGATGCAACAACTTGGGAGAAGGCCAAAACCTATAACCTTGGTATTGATTTGGGCTTATGGCATAACGCATTAACTATTGAAACAGATGTGTTTTATAAAAGAACATCCGATATATTAACTACAAGAGAATTAGAAGTTCCGAGTACCTTTGGGGCCATACTTCCTGCCGAAAACATAGGGGTAATTGATAATAGAGGATTTGAAGTTGTAATAAATCACAAAGGAAATGTTAAAGACTTTAACTATTTTACTAACTTTAATTTTGGTTATGCCCAAAATGAGGTTGTCGATGTTGCCGAACCTGATGATGTAGATCCTTTAAGAAGACTTACAGGTAGACAAATTGGTGCTCAAGGCCGAATTGGATTTATTGCCGAAGGCTTGTTCTTAACCCAGCAGGAGATAGACGATTTGGATGCAGCAGCACCAGACGGTGTGTATCAAACCCAAAATCCGCAGCCTGGGGATATTAAGTATAAAGATCTAAACGGGGATGGCAAGGTAGATAATGACGATAGAACATTTATTGGGAAAATTAATGTTCCTGAGATTACTTTTGGGTTGAACCTTGGGTTTAATTACAAACAATTTGATTTTGCTGCATTGTTCCAAGGTGCTGCGAATTTTGATATGTATTTGTCTGAAGAAGCAGCTTGGGCATTTTTTAATGGCGGAAAAGTTTTTGGCAGGCATTTAGACCGCGCTCAAATTGGTGCCGATGGCAATGTAACTAATACGAATGCCAGTTACCCTAGGTTAACATTAATAAATAATGCTGTAAACCAACGTTTTTCATCATATTGGTTAGTACCTGGAGACTATATCCGCTTTAAGAATATAGAAATTGGCTATACTTTACCGCAAAACGTTTTAGATAAAATTGGCATAAACAAATTACGAGTTTACCTTAATGGAAGAAACTTAGTGACTTGGTCAAAAATTAAGCATCTAGATCCTGAGAACCCGCAAGCTAGGGGGTGGTTTTATCCGCAACAAAGAGTTTATAATTTAGGTGTTAATCTACAATTCTAAAAAAAAATATCATGAAAAATATAAAATTATTATTTTATATAGGATCATTTGTTATACTACAATTTTCATGTACTAGTGATTCTATTGATTTTGATCCACAAGGGGCTATTTCGTCCGATGTGGTGTTTACAGACCCTGCTTTTGCAGAAACGTTCTTAAATGCAGTTTATAATGGCGTGCCTCATGGTTGGTCAAGAGGGTGGTATATGCTCGATGCGGCATCAGATGATGCAGAAAATGCATATACTTGGCCTGCTTCTAATACCATTTTTAACCCAGCAAACATAACAACAGGTAACTCGCCTTTTAATGGTTTATGGAGTAATGCTTATTTTCAAATAAGACGATTGAACGGTTTCATTCAAAATTATGATCAGTTAGAAGGAACAGACGAAGTAAAGAATCGATTAAAAGGTGAAGCCCACTTTTTAAGAGGGTATTACTATACTTTGCTCTTAAGAACTTATGGAGGTGTTCCAATAATAACCGTTCCACAAGAATTGACAGATGATCTACTTGTTTCAAGAAACTCAGCAGAAGAGACTTTAGATTTTATAGTTTCTGAGTACGACACTTCAGCAGGTTTTTTTGAAAACGCTGAGACGGCGTCATCTACTAGGGGGTCTTGGGACGCAGCAATGGCCATGAAAGGGCGTGTGCTACTATATGAAGGCAGATATTCTGAGTCGGCAGTAGCATCGAAACAAGTATTGGATAATACGTCACGTGATTTGGATTCAGATTATCAAAGTGTTTTTGTAAACAATGGTGCCTCAGAAGTTATTTTTGATACTCAGTTCAGTGATCCTGATAAAGGGCATTGGGGAAATTTGTTTAACACACCTAAGTCCAACAGTTCAGTTAGTGGATGGGGTGGCACTTGCCCTACTCAAAATCTTGTAGATCAATATGAAATGAAAGATACGGGGTTATTACCTGCTGAAGCCGGTTCTGGTTACGATCCGAACAATCCATATGATGGTAGGGATCCTCGATTTGAAGCCTCAATTTTGTATGAAGGTTCAGTATGGAAAGGCGTTACTTGGGAGTTTAGACCTGGTGGACATGCGGGAATACAAACTAGTGGAGATTGGACCAGAACAGGTTACGCCATGAAGAAAATGATTCAAGAAGACCGAAATCATGGAGAACAAAGTACCCAACATTGGATTCATGTAAGATTAGCAGAAGTGTATCTTAACTATGCTGAGGCTTTAATTGAATCTGGAACCAGTTTAGATTTGGCCGTAGATGCTATAAATGCGGTAAGAGAAAGAGCTGATATGCCACCAATAGTTGTTGGAAGTCAATCTGAATTAAGAACTAGGGTAAGACGTGAACGTAGAGTTGAACTTGCCTTTGAAGAGCATCGTTTTTGGGATATTAGACGTTGGGGAATAGCTGGTGATTCGGAAGTTTTAACCATTTACAGAGTAGATATGGATGCCAACGGCGCCCTTATTGATGATGGCAAGGACGTATGGGAAACCCGAAATTGGGATAATGCAAACTTTAAGTTTCCAATACCACAAGGGGAAATTGATAAGAATCCTAATTTGACTCAAAATTCAGGTTATTAATGTAAACTTTATATATAGTTTAGTTTGAGTTAGTTTTTATAGTTTAAAGAACCCATTTTTATAGATGGGTTCTTTTTCAAAATTGAAAATCGACAAATGAAAAAAACAATTTGCGTTCTGGCTTTTTTATTAATGCTTAATGCCTGCAAAAAGGATAATGCAAAACAAAATTCGCATGACCAATTAGCTGAGGAAAACCAAAATGAATTGTTTACGGTTCTGCCTCCAGAAAGAACAGGGATTTCTTTTTTAAATGAGCTTAAGGAAAACCTAAGTAATAATGGATTGTATTACGAGTATTATTATAATGGTGGAGGTGTTGCTGTTGCCGATTTTAATAATGATGATTTAATAGATATTTATTTCGTAAACAGTACTAAATCAAATGCTTTGTATTTGAATTTAGGAGACATGAAATTTAAAAATGTTGCCAGAACAGCCAATGCAACAGGGAGTTACGGTTTTGGTACTGGAGTTACACTGGTCGATATTAATAATGATGGATTAATGGACATCTATTATTGTAAATCTGGAAAAATAGATGATAAAAACCATAGAAGAAATGAATTGCTGATCAATCTAGGGGCTAACCAAAGTGGGATACCACATTTTGAAAATAGAGCTAGCGATTATGGTTTGGATATACCAGATTTTACAACCCAAGCTACTTTTTTTGATTATGACAAAGATGGTGATTTAGATATGTTCTTATTAAATCACGGTATTGACACCTATGATGAAAACAACTTGAAAAACCTAATCAAACAAAAATCAGAATTTAGGGGAAATCGTCTTTATAAAAATAATAATGGAAAGTTTGTGGATGTCACAGAACAAGCCAAAATAATTAATAATATGATTGGTTATGGGCTGGGAGTAGCAATAGCAGATTTAAACAGCGATGGTTGGCCAGATGTTTATATTGGAAATGACTTTTCTGAAAAAGATTTTTTATACATTAATAATCATGATGGCACTTTTAGAGAAGCTTCGTTAGAAGCCTTTAAACACATTTCTAATTTTTCTATGGGCAATGATATTGCTGATATAAATAATGATGGACTATTGGATATTATGGCCGTTGATATGATGGCTGAAGACAATTTTTCTCAAAAAACGAGTATGAGTGGAATGGCTCCAGAACGATTTTACAGAAATGCCAATTTAGGTCTGCACCATCAATACATGTATAATACATTGCAGCTCAATAATGGAGTGAATAAGGAAACTGGAGTCCCAATGTTTTCTGACATAGCACAAATAGCAGGGGTTTCAAGTACCGATTGGAGCTGGGCACCCTTATTTTTCGATTTTAACAATGACGGTAACAAAGATTTATTTATTTCAAATGGAATTAAGGGAGATTTTAGAAATAACGATTTTGTTAATTACAGAAAAGAAAAACAAGCAGAGGTTATTAAGAACCAAAAGGTAGATACTGAGAGCTACATCACAGATATTCTATCTAGAATGCCAACTCGTAAAAAGGAAAATTACTTTTACGTTAATAATGGAGACCTTACCTTCAAAAAACTAGATATAGAACAGGAAGTTACAAACTCAAATGGTGCTGCATATGCTGACTTTAATAATGATGGTGCCATGGATATAGTAGTTAACAACTCATCTGGTATTTCGTTTATTTATCAAAACAATACGACTTCAAATAACTACTTAAAAGTAAAATTGAAAGGTTCTAAGCAAAACCTTAATGCCATAGGAACGCGTATTGAGTTGTATTCCAAATCTACACAACAAATAATAGAAAATCATTTCACTAGAGGATTTCAATCTGCAATGGCAGGCGATGTTCATTTTGGAGTAGGTCAAACACAAATAATAGACAGTTTAAAAGTAATTTGGAATGATAATACTAGCCATGTGGTTAAAAACATTAAGCCAAATCAAACTATTACAATGTCATTTAAAGATCAGGGTAGATTAAATAATAAAGCCGTTAGTAGCTCCAGAGGTTATTTTGAAGACATCACTAATGAATCGGGAATTGATTTCAAGCATGAAGAAAACAATTTTGATGACTTTGAAAAAGAAGTATTATTGCCACACAGAATGTCTCAATTGGGACCAGCTTTAGCTGTCGCAGATGTTAATAACGATGGGTTAGATGACTTTTATATTGGTGGAGCCAAAGACCAATCGAGTGCATTGTATATACAAAACCAATCGGGAAACTTTATCAAAACCATTTCGGCATTTACTTCAGATAGAAAACATGAAGATGTTGGAGCCATATTTCTTGATGCCGATAATGATGGCGACAGCGATCTTTATGTGATTAGCGGAGGTACAGAAAAAGAGGTTGGTAATAGCTACTATTTAGATCGTTTTTATGAGAATAAGGGTAATGGTAATTTTGTAAAAAACATTTCCGCATTACCTAATATAACGTCGAGCGGATTAAGAGTTT
Source organism: Aestuariivivens sp. NBU2969 (assembly GCF_019931125.1). Classification (NCBI taxonomy): domain Bacteria; kingdom Pseudomonadati; phylum Bacteroidota; class Flavobacteriia; order Flavobacteriales; family Flavobacteriaceae; genus Aestuariivivens; species Aestuariivivens sp. NBU2969. The sequence continues at coordinate 6,367 of NZ_JAIOUU010000021.1, read as the reverse complement.
CCATTGGTGATTATGATAATGATGGTGATTTAGACTTGTTTGTTGGAGGCAGGGTTAAACCAGGTTTTTATGGTAGGCCAGTCAACAGTTATTTGTTGGAAAATATTTCTGATAAAGGCAAAATACAGTTTAAAGATGTTACAAAAGATGTAATGTCAGAGGTGTTGGAGCACACCATGGTAACATCTTCCACTTGGGCAGATATGGATAAAGATGGAGATCAAGACTTGCTTGTTGCTAATGAGTGGGGAACTATAGAACTGTTTATTAATGACTCAGGAACTTTTAGCAATAAAACTAAGGAATATGGCTTGGCAGAGCATATTGGTTGGTGGAGTGCTATTGAAGTAAATGATATTGATAATGATGGGGATTTAGATATTATTGCAGGCAATTTAGGCCAGAATTATAAGTATAAGGCGAGTTTTGAAAAACCTTTCTATTTGTATTTAAACGATTTTGATGGCAACAATACAGACGACATAGTTTTGGGGTACACTCAAGAGAATGAAATTTATCCTGTAAGGGGACGGCAGTGTTCTTCCCAACAAATGCCTTTTATTAAAAAGAAATTTAAAAACTACAATGAATTTGGATCGGCAAACATAAGGGATATTTATGGAGATGAACTTAGCAAAGGGATAACTTATGAGGCAAATGACTTTGCTTCTGCAATACTCGTGAACAATAATGGTAAGTTTACATTCCAACCCTTTGAAAATCGAGTGCAACTTTCTTCTGTAAATAAAATTTTGGTAGAAGATTATAACAACGACAATCAAAAAGATATTCTGTTGTTGGGCAATCTTTTTGGGTCGGAAGTGGAAACACCTAGAAACGATGCCAACTATGGGTTTTTATTGCTAGGAAATAATACTAGCGATAAGAAGTTTCAATTCGTATCAAATTCAACAGCTAACTTATGGGCGAACGGCGATGTTAAAGATGCAGCTTTTATAACCGTAAGAGGAAAGAAGGCGATCTTAATTGCTAAGAACAACGATGTTTTGTCACTGCTTCAAATAAACTAGTAATACAGTAAAAGAAGAAAGTCTGAACTTTGTTTTTTCTAACTATCGTTCAGACTTTTTATATGGTTTCAAATTATCCATAACCTTAATTGAATAAGATGTTTTGTGAAATTATATGAAGTTTTTTCTGTTTATAGTGTAAACCATGGTGTATTTTTTTAATGGCATCCACAATCATCCCCACCACACGATTTTTTGGATTTTGAAGCTTTTTTCCAAAAGAATTTTTTCACTAAAAACAGAAGAGCCAAAACCAATGCAGCAATTACTAATATGGTTTGGACAATATGGTTCATAATGCTTTATGACGTTAGAGGTCTATTATTATTTCAAAAATTGATATGCAATTAAAGCAACAATATAGGCAAAACTACTCATGATAGCCAGTTGTAAAACAGGCCATTTCCAGCTATTGGTTTCACGTTTTACAATGGCCAAGGTGCTCATGCACTGCATGGCGAAGGCATAAAAAAGTAAGAGTGAAATACCTGAAGCAAAATTAAACAACGGCCCCCCTAAAATAGGGTTTATTTCACCTGCCATCCTATTTTTTATGGTTTCTTCTTGATCGCTACCCACACTGTAAATGGTTGCCAATGTGCCAACAAATACTTCCCGTGCAGCGAAGCTACTTACTATGGCTATGCCTATTTTCCAATCGTAGCCTAAGGGGCGTATAAGTGGTTCAATGGTTCTTCCGGTAATACCTATAAAGGAGTGTTCCAATTTATGGGAAGCTATTTTTTGCTGTAGTTCGTCCTCAGTTATATTTTTATCGGCTAATTTGGTTTTAACTATGTTTTCTGCGTTATTAAAATTTTCATTAGGGCCGTATGATGCTAAAAACCATAAAATTATGGAAATAGCTAAAATAATTTTACCGGCACCAAACACAAAAGATTTTGTTTTTTCGACAACCGTGAATACCACATTTTTAAAAAGTGGTAATTTATAATTGGGCATTTCAACCACAAAAAAGGTACGACTTTTAATTTTTAATATCCTATTGAGGATATAAGCCGAAATGACAGCTGTTCCAAATCCTATTAAATAGAGAAGCATTAAGGTTAAGGCTTGATATCCTAAACCAAGAAAACGACCTTCGGGAATTACGAGGGCAATAATAATTAAGTATACGGGAAGCCTTGCCGAGCAGGTAGTGAAAGGGGTAATTAAAATAGTAATAAGCCTTTCTTTCCAACTTTCAATATTTCGGGTTGCCATAATGGCTGGAATGGCACAAGCTGTTCCCGAAATTAGAGGAACAACACTTTTTCCGCTTAAACCAAAACGACGCATAATGCGATCCATTAAAAATACAACACGGCTCATATATCCACTTTCTTCCAAAACTGAAATGAATAAGAAAAGGAATGCGATTTGGGGAATGAAAATAACAATGCCACCAAGCCCTGGGATTATGCCTTCTGCCAATAAATTGGTAAATGCGCCGGCAGGGAGTTGATTTTTGGTCCATTCACTGAGGGAAGCAAAAGTACTATCAATAAAATCCATTGGTACACTGGACCAATCGTAAATGGCTTGGAAAATGGTTAGCAGGATGACTCCAAAAATAAGATAACCCCATACTTTATGGGTAACAATTCTGTCTAATTTAATGCGTAAATCTTTAGCACTTTTTAAATCAATGGTTTGCCCTACTTTTAGAACATCATTAATAAACTGGTAACGTTTTATAGTTTCCTTTTGTTGAAGTCGTTTTAAATCTACTTTGCTTTTAGTCTTAAAAGAGGACACGTCTTCAATTTCCTTTCGCTCTGTTTTTCCAAAGTTCACGTCCTGAGTAATAACCAGCCAGAGTTTATAGAGTAATTGATTGGGGAAGGCCTTGCGCAGATTGTCAAAATAATCTTTGTCAATTTCTGAAGTGTCCAAACACGGTGTAACTGAAATTTCTTTGTAATTGGTAATTAGATCTTTAAGTAGATCGATGCCCTCCTTTTTTCGGGTGCTTACTAATGCTATTTTTGTATTGAGGCGTTCTTCTAAATAAGCAATGTCTAACGAAATACCTTTGTAGTCCATCCTGTCTGCCATGTTTATGACCAGAATAGTTGGAATTTCCAAATCCTTAATTTGGGTAAAAAGCAGCAGATTGCGTTTTAAATTTTCAACATCACTAACTACAACAGCAACATCTGGAAAATCTTTGTCTTTTTTATTAAGCAAAAGCTCTATAACCACATTTTCATCAAGCGATGAGGCATTTAAGCTATAAGTTCCAGGGAGGTCTATTATATGCGCTTTAACACCACGGGGTAATTTGCAGATGCCTTCTTTTTTTTCAACCGTTATTCCAGGGTAATTACCTACTTTCTGGTTTAAGCCAGTTAGAGCATTAAAGACAGAGGTTTTTCCCGTGTTTGGGTTTCCAATTAAAGCAACATTTATTTGTTTACCCATTTATTTTTTCAATTTGAATATGAATCGCAGTCTCTTTTCTAATCGCTAAATGTGATCCGTTAATATTTAGGTACATGGGGTCTTGAAAAGGTGCTACTTGAACAAGTTCGACTATATTGCCAGGTAAGCAGCCCATTTCCAATAACTTTAAGGGAATTGATTTAGAAGATACATTGGTAATAATACCGCGTTCGCCGCGCTTAAGATGTGCTATGGTATACTGCAAGGCTTATTTAGATTGATTTTAAAGAAGCAAAAGTAAGTCAATTAGTTTCAAGTTCAAAGTTTCAAGTTCAAAGTTTTTAAAAATTCCATGGCTATAAAGTATTCAGAACTTTAATTTGGGGGCCGAGGTTCTTGAAGCTTCTTTAGTAAATAAAGACTTAAACAACTTTGACAACTTTTCAATAGCACTTTATTTTTCTTTTTTTAAGTGTTTGATATCCTTAAGGAGTTTGTCGATGTCTTCGGGTTTTGTACCGTCGTAAAACCCACGTATTTGTCGCTTTTTATCAATGAGCATAAAGTTTTCGGTATGTATCATGTCATATTTTCCAGTATAGGGATTGTCTTTTACAGCCAAATAGCTTTTACGGGCCAAATTGTAAATCTGTTCTTTATTTCCGGTAACCAAGTTCCATTTTCTATCAATTACTCCTTTCTCAACGGCATAGCGTTTTAACTGTGCTACAGTATCAATTTCTGGAGTAACGGTATGTGATAATAATAGTACTTCATCATCATTTATAATTTCCTTTTGAATGCTTGCCATATGATCGGTCATAATGGGACAAATGGTCTGGCATGTAGTAAAAAAGAAATCGGCCACATAGATTTTGTCTTTGTAATTGGCTTCGGTAATGGTTTTTCCATTTTGGTTGGTCAATAAGAAGTCGGCTATTTTATGATATTTTTTTTGGTATTGAATGGTGCTATCTACTAATTCTGTGCTTACCATGGTAGGTTGATAAATAGGCAGTGGCTGGTAGATGTTTAAAGTATTGTAAATAATAACAATAATGATAATGGAAAGTATGGCAAAAACGATAGCAAACTTTTTATAGACCTTGAAAAACGACAGCATTTTATTGTTTTGAGACATTAAATTGTTGCAAAAGTACAATGAAAGAGCCATCAGGAAAAGAATTAATGACACTTAAATTCGTGTTAAAAGCGTCTGTGTCTTATAAATATCTTTTTTAAACTAGCTTTAAAAGCTTACTTTTGTGCGATTATAAAAAATTGACTGAAGATTTATGGAGTTTGTTATAAAAATATCCCAATTTCTATTGAGCCTTTCTCTGTTAATTGTTTTACATGAGTTAGGCCACTTTCTTCCTGCAAAGGCATTTAAAACACGTGTAGAAAAGTTCTACTTGTTTTTTGATGTGAAGTTCTCACTATTTAAAAAGAAAATAGGTGAAACTGTTTATGGTATTGGCTGGTTGCCTTTAGGGGGTTATGTTAAAATTTCTGGGATGATAGATGAAAGCATGGATACTGAACAAATGGCCCAACCACCACAGCCATGGGAATTTCGTTCAAAACCAGCATGGCAGCGTTTAATTATTATGTTGGGGGGTGTTACGGTTAATTTTATCTTAGCGTTAATTATATACATTTTTGTGTCGTTCACTTATGGCGATTCAGATATTTCATTGGATAGTCTTAAGGGAGGTTTTTCGATTGAAAATCCTTTGTTACTTGAGTTAGGTTTTAAAACGGGAGATAATGTTCTAGCGATCAATGGGGAACGGATTGAAAATGAGTCAGAAATCAGGTCTAATATAATTGCAGCAAAATCTATCACAGTAAATAGGCAAGGCGAAGATATTACTATCGACTTACCCGAGGATTTTTTGGGGCGGTTATCTACTTCTAAGAGAGAGTATGGCTTGTTTGAGTTAAGGGTGCCTTTTATGGTAGGCAAAGTTGATAAAGAATCTGTAAATAGAGATGCAGATTTAAAAAAGGGAGATCTGTTCCTTTCAATTAATAATGAACCGTTAACCTATTTTGATGAATTAAAGCCGAGGCTGAAAGGGCTTAAAGGACAAACGGTTCCAGTTGAAATATTAAGAGAGGACGAAAAAATTTCACTTAACTTAAGGGTTGACGATGAAGGTAAATTTGGAATTTTTCCAGGAATCAGTGAAAAACGTATGGCAGAATTAGGGTATTTTCAAATTGTTAGAAAGGAATACTCTTTTTCGGAAAGCATAGTGGTAGGAGCCGATAAATTTACAAAGATGATCTTTTCTTACTTCGACCAGTTAAAGGCCATTTTCAATCCTAAAACAGGAGCCTATAAAGGATTAGGTGGATTTAAGGCAATTTATGATATTTTCCCATCCTCATGGTCGTGGGTAGATTTTTGGATGTTAACAGCATTTTTGTCAATTATGTTAGGCGTTCTTAATTTATTGCCAATACCTGCTTTAGATGGGGGCCATGTTATGTTTTTACTTTATGAAATGGTATCTGGCAGAAAACCTGGAGATAAATTTATGGAGTATGCTCAAATGGTAGGATTTATTATTTTAATAGCTTTGGTTTTATTTGCCAATGGGAATGATATTTTTAAGGCTATTTTTAATTAATTTTTTAATTATTAAATTTGTAGTAATTAAAATTTAATATATATTTGCGCTCGCAAAAGCGAAAAACATTCCTCCTTAGCTCAGTTGGTTAGAGCATTTGACTGTTAATCAAAGGGTCCTTGGTTCGAGCCCAAGAGGGGGAGCTATATTGGACAAGCCATCATTATTGATGGCTTTTTTTTGTCTAATCCTTGGAAATCCGCATTTACTCTACAAAGAAGGGATCAAGTCCAAAATCTGGGTTTTTACCATTTTAAGAATATAATTTAATCAAGCGATATAAGAAGTATTCCGTATTCCTGACTCCCCTAA
>NZ_JAIOUU010000020.1:0-46560 GCF_019931125.1 Aestuariivivens sp. NBU2969 | reverse complement strand
GACACCATCTTCAATAATCTCATATGTAGAATGGTTGAGGCTAAAGCTATAAATCAATCAAAATTGGTAGGTAACTAAATGCTGACCTCTACTAAATTATAGTAATACAAATCAAAAGAGCTAATGCTATTGAGGTTGTTTATTTAGAAGAGAAAATATACTTTCAAATTGTTAATGTTTGAAGAGGTAGTGAAAAATTATAAGATTTTAATGGTGATGGTAACCTAGATATTATTGCGGCTGGTAATTTGTATAATGCCGAAGTAGAAACACCAAGGAATGATGCTTCATATGGCCTATATATGCAAGGCGACGGTGAGGGTAATTTTAAAACTTTAATGCCTTATGAAAGTGGAATTTATTCTGTAGGTGAAGTTAGGCATATTAAAAAAATAAATATAAGTAATAAATCGAGCTACATCTTTGCCATTAACAATAATACCCCAATAGTTATTAGTAAAAATTAATTGTTTTATATAATAAAATATTTGTATTTCTAAAAAATAAATACTTATCAAGCAAAAAAAGTATCGTTAACTACAAATATTTTAGAGGGGTTTCAGTTACAAAATATTTTATTTTGAAGCTTAACTATAAATAAAAAATAATGAAATATTTAGCATGTATATGGGTCTTGTTTTTAGTGGTGTCTTGTACCCAAAAAAAGAATGAGTTATCCATTACATTTGGCGACCATGATTTAGTCTCTACCACATTGGCCAAGAGCTGGGATGAGGGCATCCCGTTGGGTAATGGTGTTATAGGTGCACTAATTTGGGAAAAAGAGGGGCGTTTAAGAATGTCGTTGGACCATGTAAACCTATGGGATTTACGCCCTATGGAAAATTTAAATACCCCAGAGTATAAATATGCCTGGGTTTACGAACAATGGAAAAATAATACTTATAAAGCCGTACAGGATATGTTTGATGTGCCTTACGACAGATCACCGGCACCTTCAAAAATCCCCGGAGCAGGACTCGAATTTAATATTGAAGCATTAGGAAAAGTTGACTCAACACGGCTATCGATTACCGATGCTGTTACTAAGGTAAACTGGGCTAATGGAACAGCATTTGAAGCATTTGTGCATGCTTCCGAGCAAATAGGCTGGTTCATGTTCAAAAATGTTCCCGAAGGATTTAAACCCGTACTTGTACCACCGGCCTATACCATAGCAGGTGAAAGTAAGGAAGATTCACCCGTTACAGGTCAGGATTTACGGCGGTTGGGCTATCCGGAAGGCCTAGTTGTGGAACAAGATAATGAGATCAATTATACCCAAGAAGGTTGGGGAGGTTTTAACTATAATGTTACTGTTACATGGCAACATAATGGTAACGATTTGGAAGGCTGTTGGAGCATATCGGCGCACTATCCAGAGTGGGAGAACGGGTCAACATCTAAAGACCTTGTAGCGCAGGCTTTACAAAGGGGGTATACTACAGACTTTAACACGCACAAAGCTTGGTGGACACAGTTTTGGTCAAAATCAGCCATCACCATTCCAGACCCCGTTATAGAAAAGCAGTGGCATTTGGAACAATATAAATTTGGATCGGCAGCACGTAATGGCGCACCACCCATATCGTTACAGGCCGTTTGGACTGCCGATAACGGCAAATTGCCACCATGGAAAGGTGATTACCATCACGATTTAAACACACAGCTAAGTTATTGGCCGGCATATTCTGGAAACCATCTGGATTTAGAGATAGGCTATCTGGAGTGGATGCTTAAACACAGGGAAACCTTTAAGACCTATACCAAAGATTATTATGAAGCCGAAGGTTTGGCGGTCCCCGGTGTTAGTACTCTAACGGGTGAACCTATGGGGGGTTGGATTCAATATGCTTTTGGACCTACAGTTTCAGGGTGGTTAAGCCAGCATTTTTATTTACATTGGCGTTACAGTATGGACAGGGACTTTTTAAAGAACAAGGCTTACCCATGGCTTAGTGAGGTGGCCATATTCTTTGAGGACATTTCAGTAAAAGGTGAAAATGGTTTACGAAAACTGCCCATTAGCGCCAGTCCGGAAATTTACAATAACAACAGAGAGGCTTGGTTTGGGGAAATGACTAATTTTGATTTGGCAGCAATACGTTGGACTTATGAAAAAGCGGCTGAATTGGCTTTGGAACTTGGAAAGGAAGAAGATGCGAAAAGATGGAACGATTTATTGCAAGAATGGCCTTCTTTCGCCATTCATGAAACAGAGGGCTTAATGTTGGCACCAGAGCATCGTTATGAAGAATCCCATCGTCATTTTTCACACCTAATGGCCTTTCACCCTTATGGTTTAATAGATTATTCAAATGGTGAAGATCATAAAACCATAGTGGATAATACCATTAACCATTTAACCGAAACGGGCTCGGATTATTGGACTGGGTATTCTTTTAGTTGGTTGGCCAATTTACAGGCTCGTGCTTTTGATGGAGAAGCAGCAGCCAATACCCTAAGAATATTTGCCGAAAATTTTTGCCTCCCAAACTCCTTTCACGTCAATGGAGAGCAATATAACAAAGGGTATTCTACGTTTAAATACCGTCCGTTTACTTTAGAAGGGAACTTTGCGTTCGCTTCGGCGGTTCAAGACATGTTAATTCAAAGTCATTCGGGTACTATACAACTATTTCCTGCCATTCCTAATGGTTGGGATAATGTTAGCTTTGAAACGTTACGAACACAAGGGGCATTCTTAGTCTCGGCTAAAAAAGAGAATGGCCAAATAACCCAAGTGCAGATAGTTTCAGATAAAGGAGAAGATCTTAAAATAAAGAATCCATTTGGAGATTCTAAGTTTAGCATTGATGCCGAATATGAGCTTGAAGATGACATTATTAAAGTAAGCACTTCAGAAAACCAGAAAATACATTTAGTACTTGATAAATAGTTGTTTTACATTGAGCAGAGCTAAAATAGTCATCTTACCATTAATAGTCTTTTTCTTAATGGCTTGTTCTAATTTGTATTCAAATGAAGCCGTTATTGATAATGAAAATTTTATTGGCTTACAGAATAAATCGTTGTCTGTAGTTTTCAATAAACAAAGCGGACAGTTGGTGTCCGTGACTAATAAGAACACAAACGACAACTATATTAAAACACCAAATGGGGGTAATATTTTTAGGTTTTTTGTGAATGCCAAAGCAATGCCTAGGTTAAAAGCGGGATCGCAGCATAATGATTATGGAGGTGTTATTATAGATCCCAGTACCTGTAAACTTGATACTTTTGAAATAATTAAAAAGGAAGTATCCAATGTACTTGTTTTAAATTACCTATTCGAAAATCTAAATGTTCAAATTAAGCTTCAGTTAGAGCTTTTTAATGATGCTAATAATTTTGATGCCCATATTGCAGTTACAAATGCAGGCAAAGAGTCATTCTCAGGCTACCTTGCCTTTCCATACCTTACGGGAATATGCATAGGTGAAGACAAGAGCGCAAATTTGGCAGTTAATATGTGGGATAGGGGATATCCAGGAGCTAAAGCATGGGAAAGGCCTTTGGGAGGTGTCTATGGGAAAGATGTATCCATGCAATGGCAAACGGTTTATGAAACTGAAGGAAAGCAAGGCCTTGCTTTTATAACTATGGATAAAGATTTTAGTAATAAAGTCTTATCTACATTTCCAGAAGGTGGGATGTCATCTTTGTATTTTGATCAAAAGGTTATTGAGCCAAGCAAAACAAATGCGTGGCCATCTGCCCGGTTTTTAGTATATAACGGCAACTGGAGAACAGCGGCAAAAGCTTATAATAATTGGTTTGATAACAATGTGCAGACACGAAATATACCAGAATGGTATAAAGAAGAGATCTCAACACGCTCAAGTACATGGTTTCCAACAAAAGAAACTGTTGCAGAAAACAAACAGGATTTTAATTCAAATTCATTTACATCATTTCAACAATTACACAGTTTGTTCAGTAATCCCATTTTTGGAAACGACATAAACGACTGTATGGAAATTGCCATGTGGAATGAAGGAGTAAATATTTGGCCTGATACCTATGGGCCATGGATGTCTTCTGGTTTTATAGATTATAGAAGTGATTTAGGAGGAGAGGAAGCCTTTAAAAAGGGTGTTGAGATATGCCATGCATATGGCCGAAGGGTAGGTATGTATGTAGCTGCCTACGGTGCAAGAACGACTAGTCCTATTTTTGAAGGGAATTGGGAACAATTTGCCATTAAGAACAGAAATGGTAAACCGGTGATGGATTATAGAAAAGGTAAAGAAATATACGGCGCATTCAACTGTCCAGGTTATAAGCCCTGGCAGGATAATTTAATTAGAATTTGTACTATGCTGGCAGAAGCTGGGGTAGATGAAATTAGGTTAGATGAATTTGGTTTTCCGTTTCGGCCTTGTTTTAATGAAGCACATGAACACAAAAGTCCCTTTAATGCCAACACATGGATGCGTGAATGTTTAAAACGTATTCGCGAAGCCACCGATAAGATAAACCCAGAACTTTTTCTTTCTACAGAGTTTTATATGGACTATTTTAATGAAAGTACTAACGGAGCATTGATTATGGACTGCCCAGGAAATGAGATTGATGCCATGAAAGTGGCTATGCCCAACTATGTACCGTTATCTTATCATGCCAGTTCGTCTGAGGCAGCTATCACTGGAGCGATTATGAGTAAAACAGAAAGCAGACGGAACAATTGGGCATGGGGAAATGTAGGTGTAGAAAAACCAGATGATTATAACGAAGATTTTGTAGTTAACTTAAGATGGCACGAATTACACCCAACATTTTCAGAAGCTGTAACCTATGGCGATGTGACTGAATGGGATCCCATAGCCGAAAATGACCCAAAATGGATGGGGCATGTATGGAAATCTAAAGATTATTGGGTGTTAACAGGTGGACATATTGATGCTACGCCATTACCCACCGCTGAGGTAAGGGTAAAATTACCTGAATTACCAGAGGCGATTAATAACGCCTATGAATTCAACGTTGAGACATTAGAAATGAGAGAAGTGCCCATCTTAAGAAAGGATGAAGAGGTTTATATCTCTTTACAATCTGCTGTTTCTGCAGTTTTATTCCCTTTTGAAAGTTGTGAACCCTTACCTATTATTGTGCAAAAAGGTGAAATTGATAAAGGAAACGAGAGTTTAGTAATTGAAGTTTCTCTTTTTGCCCCATGGAACAATGAAAAAACAAGCTATAATTTAGATAATATTTATTTGAATGCGCCCGGGTTTGAGGTAAGCAATAAGGTGGTCGACAAAGTTAAAACATTTATTATCCATAAAGGTGATACAATTCCAAAAGGAAATTATCACTATAGTGTTTTAGGTGATTGTATGAAAGTGAAAAGATGGTTTGAAGTTGTAAAGTAACAATGATTATATATAAATGAAAAATAATATGAAATTTTTTAAAAAAATCCTTTTGGTTGTTGCGGGTTGTATTTTGTTTGCTTGTGTAGAAAAGGAGACCTCACTTACCACTAACGATGTTAAGCTTAATTTAATTCCTCAACCAAATGCTATTAAAACTTACGCAGAAAAGTTTGTAATGGATGAGAGCACCGTTATTTATTATCCTGAATCTAATCAAGAATTAAAAAAACAAGCAGATGTAGTTAATGAAGTGATTTTTAACCAAACAGGTTTGAAATTACCATTAGAATCTTATGATAAGATTCCTCAAAAAGGGATAATAATAAGTCCATTAGAAGATAATGAATCCCTGACAACAGATGAGTCATATAAAATAGAAATAAATACAAAGAAGGTTTTATTTTTAGCTACCACGGTTAAAGGTTTATTTTATGCTATACAAACGTTTAGGCAACTTATACCCCTAGAAAACGAAAAGGATACTATAAAAATTACTTGTCTGGAGATTGATGATAAACCGAGACTCCCTTATAGGGGAATGATGCTTGATCCTGCAAGACATTTTCTACCAGCTAAGGATGTAAAAAAATATATTGACGCCATTGCTATGTATAAATTTAATACCCTGCACCTGCACCTTTCAGACGATCAAGGCTGGCGAGTAGAAATTAAAAAATATCCCAAACTTATGGAGTTGGCCACAGTAAGAAAAGAGACCGATGGCGATGGTGTGCCACATGGTGGGTATTATACGCAGGACGAGCTAAAAGATATTGTAGCCTATGCCAAAGAACGCTTTATAGAGGTCATTCCAGAACTGGATGTTCCGGGGCATAGCCAAGCCATGCTTGTAGCTTATCCGGAACTCACTTGTTTTCCCGATGATTTTGAAGTACGAACTACACCAGGGGTGTCTAAAAACCTGCTTTGTGCGGGTAACGACAAAGTGTTTGAATTTTATGGCAACGTCTATAGAGAATTGGCACCTATTTTTACTGCAGAGAAGTTCCATATTGGTGGAGATGAGGCACCATTGGATCATTGGAAAACTTGTCCCAAATGTCAAAAGAGGATTAAGGATAATAACTTAGAAAGTCCTCAACATCTTATGAGTTATTTTTTTGAACGAATAAGTGATACGCTAGCCAAACATGGCAAGACCCCACAAATTTGGTATGAGTTGGATGTGCCATTTTATCCAGAGACCAGTACCATGTATACTTGGCGCGGTGGTTTAACCCCAAAAACTATTGAAAAATCTAGGGAAATGGGGTATAAACTTATTTGCTCGCCTGGAGAACATGCCTATTTTGATTACCCGCAGGCCAAGGGAGAGGAAACCTGCGATTGGATGGCGTATTTGCCATTGGAGCAGGTATACAAACTCGATCCAGGGTACGGTTTGCCACAGGAAAAGCAGGCCCACATCATTGGGGTTGAAGCCACTATTTGGGGCGAATATGTAAAAGATATCAATAGGGCGTTTTATATGACCTTTCCACGGGCCATGGCCTTATCTGAAGCGGGCTGGACCCAAATGGATAATAGAGACTGGAATGATTTTAAATCTAGGCTTAAAAGGAATCTACAGATCTTGGAAAGAAAAGACATTAATTTTAGAGAGCCAAAAGAGTTGGCAAACGATGAATTTTATTTAAATAATTTTTAAAAAGCGATATATGAACATAAATGATGATTTGTCAAACAGGCTGGAAAAATGCTACTCTGGTGCAGTTTACGATGTATTAAGAGCCATAGGCTACCCTAACCAAACCTTACCAAATACGATTCGTCCGTTGGATGTAGATAAAAAACTGGCAGGTCCCATATATACCGTAAGTGGACAATATGATGCGACTTTCGATCCGCATGAAACACTATTGAATTGGACCGGGTTACTATCTAAAGCACCTACAGGTAGCGTGGTAATTTGTCAGCCTAATGACGATACATTATCGCACATGGGGGAGTTGTCATCCGAAACGCTGCAACTTAGGGGTGTGCGCGGTTATATTGTAGATGGTGGCTGTAGGGATTCCGCATTCATAAAAAACATAGGATTTAAGGTGTTCTGCAAATATTATACCCCTGTTGATGTGGTAGGCAGATGGAAAGCCTATGGTTATGGTGAGCCTATTAAAATAGGAGAAGTGCAAATACAAACAGGGGACTATGTAATGGCAGATCGGGATGGTGTAGTAGTGATACCACAAGACATAGTGGAAGAAGTTGTACTTAAAACCGAGGAAGTCCTAAGAACAGAAAGTTTGGTTAGAAAAGCAATTATGGAAGGTGTAGACCCACAAGAAGCCTATTTGAAATATGGGAAATTCTAATCAGTTTATAAAGCTTTCCAATAACGACAATGTATTGGTACTTACAGTAGATTTAGACGTAGACGATGTTTTTACTTTTGCTGGAACGGATTATAAAGTTGAAGGAGCAATTGCCTTAGGGCATAAAATAGCTGCAAAGGACATTAATGAAGGTGAAAAAATAATAAAGTTCAACATGTCTATTGGAAGTGCGACCCAAGATATTAAGATGGGAGAACATGTGCACCTTCATAATATGAAAAGTGATTTTATCGATACGCATACCAGGGAAAGTTGATGATAATAACAGTAAAGAAATGGAATTAAAAGGATACCAACGGAAGGATGGGAGAAAGGGCATACGAAACGTTATATTGGTAGCGTATTTGGTAGAGTGCGCGCACCATGTAGCATCAGAAATAGCAAGACCTTTTAGGGATGATCATGTTCAGGTGATTGGATTTGGTGGATGTTACCCAAATGCCTATGCCGCAAAAGTAATGAAACAACTCTGTACGCACCCAAATGTGGGCGGTGTGTTATTGGTGTCCTTAGGCTGTGAAAGTTTTAATAGAAATAAACTTTCTGAGGCAATTGATGAATCTGGAAGACCCGTTGAAACATTAGTTATTCAAAATAATGGAGGTACCTCTAAAACCATTGCAAAAGGACAGGAATGGATTAAGGAAACGGTTATATCCTTAAAAGAAACAAAACAGGTAAACCTATCGGTTGAAGACTTAATAATAGGAACAATTTGTGGAGGATCGGATGCAACCAGTGGTATTGCCGCTAATCCATCGGTAGGCTTAACTTTTGATAAGTTGGTAAAAAATAACAGTACGGTTATTTTTGAGGAAACAGGTGAAATGATTGGCTGTTTTGAAGATATTGTAAAGCGTGCCGAAACCCCTTTATTGGCAAAAGAATTACAAAAAGCACTGGATAAAGCTGCAAGGTATTATACCATTATGGGCTATGGCAGTTTTGCTCCTGGAAATGCCGATGGCGGGCTCACTACCATTGAAGAAAAGTCGTTGGGTGCCTATGCCAAATGTGGAAGTGCTTTAATTTCTGGATTGATAAAACCTGGTGACTTGCCAAATAAGCCTGGGCTTTTTTTGATGGATATTGTTCCTGATGGTGAACCTAGATTTGGTTTTCCGAACATAAATGATAATTCAGAAATTACCGAACTCATTGCTTCGGGGTGTCATATCATTCTATTTACAACTGGGCGAGGCTCTGTTGTAGGGTCTGCTATTTCTCCAGTAGTAAAAATATGCGGTAACCCAGACACCTATGAGCGCATGTCTGATGATATGGATATTAATGCAGGGAAAGTTATTTCTTCTAATGCTACGTTAGAGGAAGTTGCTCAGGAAATTTACAGCAAAGTTTTACAAACTGCTTCAGGCATACCAACTGCTTCTGAACGATTGGGTCATCAAGAATCAGTAATCACCTATAAAACATTTGAACCCATTGGACCTAATTGCCTAGTAGGCTAAATATAACCTTATAATATGCATACAACCAGAAAATTTTCTAGACTCCCTTTCATTTTAATCACGAGCTTATTCTTGGTATGGGGCTTGTTCAATAACATGACCGATACACTTTTGGCTGCATTTAAGCGGATTATGAGTATGACCGATTTTCAAACCTCTTGGATACAAACGGCATTCTACGGGTCTTACTTTTGTTTGGCCATCCCAGCAGCGTTATATATAAAAAGATTTACTTATAAGTCTGGTGTTTTATTGGGTTTAGGGTTGTTTATTGGAGGGGCCATGTTGTTTTATCCAGCAAGTATAAGCATGCAATATGCCCATTTTCTGATAGCATTGTTTGTTTTGGCAGGCGGATTGGCTATTTTAGAAACTACTGCCAATCCGTATATTATTGCCATGGGACCGGAAGAAACAGCTACAAGGCGTTTAAATTTGGCCCAATCCTTTAATCCTATTGGGTCTATATTAGGAATAATTATAGGGAAACTATTTATTCTGTCTCACTTGAATATGGCTACTGCAGCTGAACGTGAGCAAATGAACAAGGTTGATTTGGAGGCCATACAACTTGAAGAATTAAATGCGGTTATGGGACCTTACGTTATTGTAGCATTGCTTTTAGTTACTTTATGGGTAATTATTTACTTTGTAAAGATGCCAGTTGCATCAGATGACGCTCAGGATTTTAATGTACTTCCTAAAGTAAAAAGATTATTAAAAAATAAAAATTACCTGATGGGTATTGTTGCTCAATTTTTTTATTGCGGAGCACAAATTGGAGTATGGTCTTTTACCATTAGGTATGTTATGCAAGAGTTTAATTTAAACGAGCAAGACGCTTCTAACTATTATTTAGCGTCCATTGTATTATTTATGTTTTCAAGATTTATATGCACTTGGCTGATGCAATTTATACAACCAAAAAAATTGTTGGTGATACTAGCTTTTGTGGCGATGATAGCCACAGCAAGTGTTATTTTTATAAAGGGCACTATAGGTGTATATTCATTGGTCTTAATTTCTGCATGTATGTCGTTAATGTATCCAACCATTTTTGGTTTAGCTATCAATGGTCTGAAGGATGATACCAAAATAGCAAGTTCTGGTTTGGTTATGGCCATAGTAGGAGGAGCTGTTCTAACACCTCTTCAGGGATTGGTTTCGGATGGGTTGCAAAGCATTAGTTATTCTTATTTTGTTCCATTAATATCTTTCTCCTTTATTCTATTTTACGGATTAATTCTTTTAAGGAAAAATGTAAACTAAAATATTAGTAAAAACAATGAAAATAAAAGGATTAGTTACAATAGGGCTAATAATACTACTTAGTTGCAAAACAGAAATAGTTGAACCTCCAGTACCTTTTGGACCACTACCAACTGAAAGCCAATTGCATGGCACGATATTGAGTTTTATGCATTTATACATTTAACCATTAATACTTTCACAGATAAGGAATGGGGCTTTGGGGATGAATCTCCCGAATTATTTAATCCTACGGCGTTCGATGCAGAGCAAATAGTGCTTTCGAGTAAAAATGCAGGTATGAAAGGGTTGATTTTAACAGCAAAGCATCATGATGGATTTTGCCTGTGGCCTACCAAAACAACTGAACATAATATTACAAAGTCACCATACAAGGATGGGAAAGGAGATATTGTTAAGGAAATTGTTGATGCGTGTAGAAAACATGGGCTAAAAGTAGGAATGTATTTATCACCCTGGGATAGGAATACAGCAACCTATGGAACTCAAGAGTATATAAAAATATTTAGAGCGCAATTAACAGAATTACTAACAAACTACGGTGATGTTTTTGAAGTGTGGTTTGATGGGGCTAATGGAGGTTCTGGATATTATGGAGGAGCTAACGAGGAACGTAAAATAGATAGATTATCGTATTACGATTGGGAGAACACCTTTAAACTCGTTCATGAATTGCAGCCTAACGCAGTTATCTTTTCTGATTTAGGACCAGGGGTAAGATGGGTTGGTACCGAAGCTGGATATTCAGGAGATCCATGCTGGCATCGCTATACACCCCATGGAAGAAATGGAAATAAACCTGGAATAGGGGAAACCATGTATTTAGAAGCATTGAATGGACATAGGGAGGGTGACTTTTGGATACCTGCTGAGACTAATACTTCAATTCGCCCAGGATGGTTTTACCATAAACATGAAGATGATAAGGTGAAATCTCCAGAACGATTGGTGAAATTATATTATGAAAGTATAGGCCATGGTACTAATTTAATATTGAATTTACCACCAGATAGAAGAGGCTTGATACATGAAAATGACATAGTTTCATTGACTAAGTTTAAAGAAATAATTGATGCTACTTTTTCAAAGGATTTAGCTCAAGGAGCTTCTATTCAAGCAAGTAATGTTCGTGGAAATTCATCGCGATATAGTACAGATAATCTGTTGGATAAAAATCAACAAACATATTGGACTACAGATGATGATATTACGGTATCGAATCTCATAGTAGAATTTCCTAAGGAAACAGAATTCAACGTGATTAATTTACGCGAATACATTCCATTAGGTCAGCGTATTTGGGGGTGGGCTATAGATAAATGGGAGGATAATTCTTGGAAAGAATTTGCTAAAGGAGAATCTATTGGTAACAGAAGGCTATGGAAAGGTGGGCTGCAAATCACCAATAAAATAAGGATTAGAATTACTGAAGCTCCTGTTTGCCCAACATTAACAGAAATATCGGTGCATTTAGAACCCGTACAATTAGCGCCTCCAATAATACATAGAACAGCTTCTGGAAATATTAAAATAACAAGTAACGGACTCATTAGATTTACATTGGATGGTAGTGACCCAACTGAACAATCGGCTATTTATGAGAATGAAATACCTTTTGAAAAAGGTGGGACTATAAAATCTAAGGTTTTTTATAAAGGGGAAAGTAGCGAAATAGCGACTTCAACCTTTACTCATAGTAAAAACTTATGGAAAATTATGGAGGCTAGTTCTTCAGAAAAAAATAGAGAAGCCACTAAACTTATTGATGATAATAAACAAACGTTTTGGCAATCCCTTGAACAAGATAAAAATAAGGATATAGTAATTGACTTTGGAAAGATTTTAAATTTAAAAGGTTTTAGTGTTTTACCGCGCCAAACCGAAATGAAGAATGGTATCATAACACATTATGAGTTTTATACGAGTTTAGATGGTGAAAAATGGAAATTGGCAAAAGCTGGAGAGTTCTCAAATATAATAAACAACCCTATAGAACAAGTTGTGAGTCTAGATACTATTATAAAAGCGAAGTTTATTAAGTTTAAAGCTGTTAAGGTCTTTGATGCTAATTATGCAATATTAGCTGAGTTAGGGGTAATGGTTGATTAATTTTTTCCACTGTTTTGAGTAGATATTCTATGGTGTATATGTATGCCTTTTTCAACAAAGGTTTGTAAATTATTCCTGCCATTTATTGTATAGTCTTTAATGGGCTAATATTGTAAGCTTTTTCAAAAGACATATTTTCAATCATGCTGCCATGAATTTACATTTCCAAACTTTTGTTCATTAGTCTGTAGTTATAGGTTCCCAAAACCTTTATACATTGTAAATTCTAAGACTTAAAAATCAATAATTGGTAATTTGTTTCGCTTAAAGCGTTAGATAGTAATTGTTAGAAACATTTTAGCTGTATTTGATATTGCAACATTTTTTATATTTTAAACATAAATTTATTGTAACTTGTGTTACCAAATAACTAAACCGGTTTAGGTAATTATTTTGAAAACAATTTTTTTAAAAGATATTGCAAAACACTTAGGGCTGTCGAAAACAACCGTTTCCCTTGTCTTGAACAATAAGGGAGATGAGGCAAAGATCAGTACAATTACCCAAAAAAAGATTTTTGAATACGCTAAAAGAAACAATTATAGTCCGAACCATTTAGCTCGAGGTTTAAGTAGGGGTAAAACAGAGACGCTCGGTTTAATTGTTCCTAATATTGCTGATTCACATTATGCAGTTATTGCGCAGCAAATAGAAGAGAGAACAAAGGAAATGGGCTATACAGTGGTGTTTAGTAGTTCGAACGAAAATCCTAAAGATGAAGGTAAGCTTATACGCACTATGTTAAATAGGCAAGTTGATGGCCTAATTATAGCATCGACCCAACAAAATCATAATGACATTGAACTGTTAAAAAAAAATAATTTTCCCTTCGTTTTAATAGACCGGCATTATCCTGAAATTGATACATATAGTATTATTTCTGATAATTTTGGGGGAGTAAAAAAGGCAACTAGACATTTGATTGAATTGGGAAGACATAAAATTGGCTTCGTTACACTGGACTCTAAATTAGAAGTCCTGAGACTTAGAAAGAAGGGATATCAGGACACCTTAAAACAAAATAATATGGAGTTTAGTATGGTTAAGGAATTGGATCAAATTAGATACAATCAAGAAATGGAGGGAGCTATTCATGATTTGATAAATGGCACAAACAAAGTAGATGCCCTTATTTTTTCAACACATTATCTTACTGCTTTGGGACTAAGAGAGTTAAAAAAGAAAAAAATCAATATTCCTAAAGATATAGCTGTTGTAAGTTTTGATGAAATGAGTGCTTTTGATTTACTAGACCCTCCAATTACGTCAATAATCCAACCGGTTAAGCAAATGGCGAAACAAGCTGCTGAGGTTTTGATAAATAGTATTGAAAACAAATTGATCATGGAACAAAAAGTAAATGTTCTGGAAACAGAAATGATTATAAGAAAATCTTGTGGATCGAATTAATTATTTTAATTAGTGTTAAACTGTATTTTGGAAACTATAAATATAAAAATGGATAAACTATGTCAATATTAAGATTACGATTTTATTTTAAATCAATAGGGTTTTTGATGCTACAACTTGTTTGTGCTTTGTCTAGTGCAATTGAAAAAACACCTAGCATTTTGGATGTCCCGGTAAAAATAGAACTATTCCATGGTGGCGGGGGTCATAATCACATACAAGAAATCAACGAAAGATTTAAACTCTATGCTACCACTAAAAATGATATAGAAGGTTACAAAGAAAAGGTTTATGGTAGGGATTATACCTATCAGTCGATTCGGGAAGATGTGACCAAAGCTTTAATATCGAGAGCTTCAGATGGGAAGTTATTCTTTGAAATAATGACAAATAAAATACCGGAAGATTACCATAGTGATACAGTCTCATATCTCTTTTACTCTAACATCGATTTGAACATTAGAGAGCCTTTCGACCTATTTATAAACGATGAGTTAGCTGTAACATTTATTGCCAATGAAGACGGTACCCTTAAGATATTAAGCAATCCCTTAAATGTAGGACCAGAATATATTTTAATGAAGAGAGATGCAAATAACGATGGGGTTGGTGCATTTAGATTGACTGTGCCAACAACATTGGTAGGTAGGGGAAAGGAAACACGGATTAAAATTAATGGTCACAGAAAGGGAAGTCGGTCCTGGTTTATGATTTTTAAAGTGAAAGATGTGGTTGAACAACTAAAAATATCTGCTCTAAATGAAGTGGCTTTTAGTATTAAAGAAAATAATGGTGTTTTCCATATTGACGCACCAGCACATTTTGTAGATAAATTGGTCTCTGTGGATTGTGATGGTAGAGAAAGTGACAAAATAGCATTCAAGGAACAAGGTGGTCTGGCAAAAGCTACCATAAATATTAAAGGGCCTAAAGAAAACTTTAAGTTGTTCTATGGTAATGAGAGTTTTACAATAGCATTAAAGGGTAAAAAGGAACCATTTGTATTATCGGATGTTGTGGGCAAATATTTTTACCACTATAACATTCAAAATACCGAAAATTTCAATCTCAGTATAGTCAAGCTTTATAAGCCATCAATGTTCGCGTCCTATTCCAATTTTTTTGATCAAAAGTATGAGAATGGGACTGTATCCCTAATGAACTCCAGTCATCAGGACATAGCTT
This sequence comes from Aestuariivivens sp. NBU2969, assembly GCF_019931125.1. Lineage (NCBI taxonomy): Bacteria > Pseudomonadati > Bacteroidota > Flavobacteriia > Flavobacteriales > Flavobacteriaceae > Aestuariivivens > Aestuariivivens sp. NBU2969. The sequence continues at coordinate 31,383 of NZ_JAIOUU010000020.1, read as the reverse complement.
GGATGGATAGACCTGAAGTCTGTATTATCCTTAGGGACACCCTATTGCTAACACCTGTTATAAGGGATGCTTTTGTTAGAGGTGATTATGGGTTTGATATAGAAGATGGCTTAATGCTTAGAGAGTACATTTCAAGGCATCCAGATTCAAAAGATAAGATAACGGCCTTGTTAAATAAAAAGCTTTTATCGGTAGGTGCATCCTATAATTGTCCCTATGAGGATATGTACGATGCAGAAGACTTAGTGCGTCAATTTTATTTGGGTAAACGTTGGGTAAAAAAGACTTTTGGGGGTTATGATTCAAAGGTATATTGGAATGTTGATGTGCCTGGTAAAACGTTACAATTCCCACAAATATTAAAGAAAGCTGGTGTCGATTATATGGTTATTAGCCGACATGCCAAAGGGCTGTTTAATTGGGAGAGCCCCGATGGGAGTTCAGTATTCACGTATTCTCCAGGGCATTATGGCGATGATTACGTACAACTCTCAAAAGATCTGAGCAATAAGATTAAATATGGCGCAGAGCAAGTGGCCTATTGGAGCCAATATTACCTGAAAACCAAAACCATTACCCCATTATTGTCCAGTTACGACATGATTCCGGCCATAGATTATACCGATTTTATTGACGCATGGAATAGCACCGAAAGCATAAAAGACGAAAATAGAAAAGAAAAGTCGGTTTATTTTCCGAAAATGGATTTAATGACCTCCGATGAATTCATGCCCTTATCCAAAGCAAATGCAACGGATATCAACACCATTAAAGGAGAACGTCCCAATGTGTGGGTCTACATTCATGGCCCTGCACACCACGAAGCCATTTCTGCGAGCAGGAAAGCCTCCAAAATTCTACCGGCCGCGGAAAAGTTTCTAGCTATAGCCAATACCATGGATCCCCAAAAAGTACCCTACCCATTTAAGACACTCGATGAGGCATGGCAAGCTAAAATATATCCAGATCATGGTTGGGGCGGACATGATGGCGATATAACCGATAACTTATTTAAGGCACAATTGGTAAAATCTGAGGAACTGGGCACACAACTATTAAATACAGGGATCGATTTTATTGCAGGGCGCATAAAGACCAAAGAAAAGTTAGGGATGCCCATAGTATTGTTCAATAGCCTGTCATGGCAGCGTACCGATCCCGTAAAGGTGAATTTGAACTTTCAGAAAGGAAAAGCCAAAGGGCTGAATATCATGACGGCTAATAAGGAAATCGTCCCCTCTCAGTTATCCAATATCGAGTATTATGATGACAAAAGCCTTAAAAGTGCCGATGTCACTTTTATAGCTAAAGATATCCCATCCATAGGCTATAAAACCTATTATGTGGAACCGTTGCAACAACCGCTGAAAGCAAAACAGAACCAAGATTTTAAATCGGTATACGAAAACAATACCTATAAAATTACCTTTGGATCTGGAGGCATTTCCCAAATTTATGATAAAGAGTTAAACCGAAACCTTTTAAGAACAGATGGATTAAAGGGCGGTGAGGTATTTACGTTGTATTCCAACGGAAATGGAGCAGGTGAATTTGGAGATATCCAGCAACCTTTTATGCAGGATTTTGATAAAGTAAGTGCCCACAACCCACAATGGGGCATTATTGAAGATGGAGATGTGTATACTACATACAAGCTGGAACAACCTATTTTGTATGCTAAGGTGCAACAAGAAGTAACCGTTTACCATACCTTAAAAAGAATACGTTTTAAAACCAAGTTGTTAAACTGGGAAGGCGTACTGTATAGAGAGTTTAGAACAGCCTTTCCCGTAGCAATTGATAAGGCCCAGGTGGCCCATGAAGTTCCTTTTGGGACTGTTAAAGTAGGAAAAGATGAAATCCATACGGCGGGCGATCGTTATACAGCGCTCTGTAAAGATGTGCATCCAAGAGCCATAATGGATTGGTTCTCGGCTTCGGATGATGAAATGACCGTAACATTAAGTTCTTCTGTAGCAGCAATAGATTGGATAGACCCAACAACCGAAAACAACCCTGATATACTGCTACAACACGTTTTGCTGGCCAGTAGAACCTCTTGCCACTGGGAAGGAAATGAATATTCACAAGAAGGAAACCATACCTTCCAGAACATATTAACCTCCAACAAAGCAGGAGAAAATACCGGAGAGCGCATTGCCAAACAATATAACGACCCCATACGTATTGTAATCAATCCAGATAAATCGGTTCATGCCACACTCCCAGAACACCTAAGTTTCTTTAACATCGATGCGGATAATGTTATTGTCACAACCATTAAAAAAGCAGAAGATATAGACGAACTTGTCATTAGAATGTACGATGCGCAAGGAGAAGAAACATCAGTAGGATTAAAATCGTTTTTTAATATTGGAAACTATAAACATACTAATATTATTGAAGAACATCCCGTACCGGTATCTGGGTTTGAAGTTCCAAAATATGGTATTGAAACGTTTAGTTTTGAAGCTAAAAATCAATAAATCAACAAAATATGAAGATAAAAATCTTTTTTTACACGTTTGTAGCCGCATTGGGCGGATTGTTATTTGGGTATGATACTGCAGTAATTAATGGTGCATTACCATTTTTCACCGAATACTTTCAATTAACCCCCTCTATGCAAGGATGGGCAGTCAGTTCGGCATTAATAGGCTGTATTTTAGGAGCCTTTTTTATTGGGAAACTGGGGGATCAGTTTGGAAGGCGAAATATGCTTCGTATCATGGCCCTGTTCTTTTTGGTTTCTGCATTGGGTTCTGGATTGGCCAATAATCTAAACGCCTTTGTAATTTATAGATTGCTTGGGGGCATTGCCATTGGAGGTGCCTCTGTGCTGTCTCCTATGTATATTACCGAAATAGCACCGCCAAAATATAGGGGAAGATTGACTATAACCTTTCAATTATCGATAGTCCTAGGTATTTTGGTTGCTTTTTTTGCAGATTATTTACTGTTGGATATAGGTAAGAACAACTGGCGATGGATGTTTGCCTCAGAAAGTATTCCAGCATTACTTTTTTTAATTCTGCTGTTCTTTGTATCAAGAAGCCCACGCTGGTTAATTGCAAAGGAGAGACATGATGAAGCCTTACTTGTATTGAAAAGTGTGGGCAATGAAGGGGATGTACAAATAACCTATAATGAAATAAAGGAGTCTATTAAGGCAGATGCTATTGATGCAAGTAAAACCCTTTGGAGAAAACCTTACTTTAAGTTGGTCGTTATTGGAATTCTTGTAGGTATGTTTAATCAGTTTACGGGTATAAACATTGTTATGTATTATGCCACCGATATATTTAGGATGGCTGGTTTTTCAACAGAGTCTGCTATTGGTCAGACCGTATTAATAGGCCTAACCAATTTGATTTTTACCCTTATTGCCATGCAGCTCATTGACAGGATAGGAAGAAAAAGACTTTTACTTATAGGTTCCATAGGGATGACCTTGTTCTTGGGAATTTTTACTTTTTTCTTTTTAAAAGCTGAAATGAGTGTTGTTCTGGTGGTATGCCTCATAGGATTTGTGGCCTTTTTTGCAGCTTCACAAGGTGCCGTTATATGGGTTTTGTTTTCCGAAATGTTTCCCAATAACATTAGATCTAGGGGCGTGGCGATAGGAACTTTTTCGCATTGGTTTTTTAATGGGTTAACCTCGTTTTTATTCCCAATAATTGTAGGTGCGTTTTCTGGTAGTACTGGAGCTGGGTATATTTTTGCATTTTACACCGTTGCTACTTTAATAAGTTATTTCTTTTATAAAAAGTATCTTATAGAAACCAAGGGAAAGTCCTTAGAGCAAATTGAAAAAGAATTATTTAAGACAGATATAGAATAAAATGGGTTTGGAATCGTATAACATTTGTGAAAAAGGATTTACCCCATTTCTGGTTGATGATGGGTGGCAAGTAGCACAGCTCAATTATATAGCTACCCAGCATATTGATAAAATTGATAAAGTAGAAGTGCATCAACAAACCGATGAAGTATTTATCTTGTTGGAAGGCAAAGCAACACTTATTGTATTAAATAAAGATGATAAATTAAGTTTTTCAGCTCATATAATGCTTCCTCAAGTAACTTATAACATACCAAAAGGGTTATGGCATAATATTGCCATGGAAAAAGGAAGTAAGGTGTTGATTGTTGAAAAGTCAAATACCCATTTAAATGATGTTGAATATTTTTATTTGACTAAAAAACAGATATCCGATTTGAGATATGAAATAGATAAACTAAAGGAATTATAATGAGTGTTATAAATTTAAAAGGAAAAAAAGCCTTAATTACAGGAGGTTCACAAGGAATAGGAGCTGAAATCTGTAGAGAATTGGCCTCATGCGGAGCAGATATCTTTATAAACTACAACAACAATAAGGAGAAAGCCGAGCAATTGGCTTTACAAATTAAAGACCAATATCAGGTAAAAGTCTTTAGTGGTAAAGCAGACGTTGCAAATGCTAAAGAGGTCCAAGAGATGTTCCAATTTATGGACGAGCACCTGGGAAGTATAGATATTTTAATAAACAATGCTGGTACAGAGACCTGCCACCATATACTGGATTTAGATGAAGAAGAATGGGACAGGGTAAACGATGTCAATTTAAAAGGCGCTTTTCTGTGTGCACAACAGGCCGGTAGGCGGATGGAGAAAAAAGGTGGAGGTGTTATTATTAATATTACCTCCATACACGACACTGTTCCCCGAAAAGGATTCACCCATTATTGTGTTGCCAAAAGCGGGTTAAAGATGTTTACCAAAAGCCTGGCTTTAGAACTGGCAGAGCAAAATATTAGAGTATTATCTGTTGCTCCTGGGGCCATTGAAACCGAGATGAACCGTAAGGAAATTGCCAATTTTGGTGTAGAGAAATTTAATAATTGGATTCCACAGGGAAGAATTGGAACCGTTAAGGATGTTTCGCCAACAGTAGCCTTTTTGTGTTCAGACCTAGCAAGTTATATAACTGGCACCGAAATATATATAGACGGTGGCTATATGCAATCCACCATTCAGTATGACCCAAGACTAACCCGAAAAACAGAATAAAATGCATACGCAAATGGATTTAATAGTGTTCTACATAGGCAGCTATACAAAAACAATTTCACCGGAAATCGTAGGTAAGGGTGAGGGTATTTATACTGTTGAATTGAACAATGAAACAGGAGAGCTTAAACTGTTGCATGTAGAATCTACGGTCAACCCCAGTTATTTAGTTGTGGACAAACATAACAAGTTTTTGTATTGTAATACCGAAGTCATATCAAAAGAAGCTCCCAAAGTAAAAGCCTATAGGATTAAGAACGATTTTTCATTGGAATTGTGTAATGAGTTGCCAATAAAAGGTGGATTTCCCTGCCATATAGAAAAAATAGAAAACCATATTTTAGTATCCTGTTACGAAACCGGTAACCTACTTCAATTTACGTTGGATAAAAGGGGTTGCCTCTCAGATTGTGTGACAAATCATAAGCATTCGGGATCCAGTGTCAATAAAGAACGTCAAGAAGGACCACATGTGCACCAAGTTGCCATTCGGCCCAAAACACAAGAAATTTATGCCTGTGATTTGGGAACAGATATCATCAACGGTTATGTTTTTGAGAATGACTACTTAAAGCCCAAAACCGAGCTTGATATAGCAGTTAAAAAAGGAGGTGGACCAAGACATATGGTCTTTAGCAAAAATGGGGAATTCGCTTATGCGGTCAACGAACTAACAGGAGAAGTTTCCATCCTAAAAGCATGCGATGGTGTACTCCAACAGGTGGGCACGATGAATTCACTTCCAGACCATTACCAAGACATCCCAAGTGCATCGGCCATAAGAATGCACCACAATAACAAGTACCTGTATGTAGCTAACAGAAAGTGGGATGCCATTACCATTTTTAAAGTTGAAGGGGAACAATTACAACTCATAGACCATACAGTTACTGGAGGAAAGGAACTTAGGGAATTTAACATAACCCCCAACGGGAAATGGCTTATTGCATGCCATCAAGACTCACATGATACCATAGTTTACTTAATAGAAAAAGATGGTACGCTTACCCAAAAATTTGCAACCAAAGCCATGAAAACACCAGTATGCGTAGCATTTTTAAATTAATGAAATTTTAAAGAAAAACACGAATGAAATTAGGTTTTGGACTATATCGCCATATGCTCAACGACGCGCATTATAAATTCGCTAAGCAATGTGGTGCAACCCACTTGGTAATCCACTTGGTAGACTATTTTGGCCACGAAAAAAACAACAAAACCCAAGCCAATCAGCCCATAGGGGAAAGCGGTGGCTGGGGTAATGCAGGAGATGGTAAATTATGGTCTTTGGAAATGTTACTGAAATTAAAAAAAGAGATCAATGCACATGGTTTGGAATTGGAGGCCATTGAAAATTTTGATCCTTCCATATGGCACGATATTCTTTTGGATGGCCCGAAAAAGGAAAAGCAAATGGAACTGGTAAAAGAACAGATACGTATTGTGGGCAAAGCAGGGATACCTGTTTTTGGATATAACTTTTCTCTAGCGGGAGTTTCAAGTAGAACCATTGGCCCATATGCTAGAGGGAATGCCCAATCTGTAGGTATGGAAGGTGAGCCAGATAAAACGCCAATACCAAATGGCATGGTATGGAACATGGTTTATGATAGACATGCTCCAAAGGGAACACTGCCCAGTATTGATCATGATGAGCTATGGAAGCGCTTGCAATACTTTTTAGACCAAATCATTCCCGTTGCTGAAGCAGCAGGAGTGGTCATGGCCGCACATCCCGATGATCCACCAATGCCTTATATAAGAAACACGCCCAGATTGGTATATCAGCCAGACATGTATCAAAAATTAATCGACATGAAACCCAGTACCAGCAATCAATTGGAGTTTTGCCTGGGCTCCATAGCAGAAATGACCGAAGGTGACGTGCACGAGGCTACGGGGTTCTACAGCAAACAAGATAAGATAGCCTACGTCCACTTTAGAAATGTTATTGGTAAAGTGCCGCATTACAAAGAAGTGTTTGTAGATGAGGGCGATATCGATATGTTAAGAATCCTTAGGATATTAAAGAAGAACAATTTTTCAGGGGTGTTGATACCCGACCATACACCACAAATGACTTGCGAAGGGCCTTGGTATGCAGGTATGGCCTATGCTATGGGCTATATGAAAGCGGCTTTAAACAGTGTTAATAGTGAGTAAATAAGCCATAACAATAAGTTGATACCAACAGAAATGATTATTTTTAGATTATATCTCATCAAAAAACTATAATATTTAAATATTAAGGAATATTTAAAAGTTAGTTTATACCTGAATATTGAGTTGGCGATATACCGGTATAACGTTTAAAAACTGTGGCGAAGTATGAAGACGAACTAAAGGCTAAATTATAGGCCACATCCTGAATACTATTCGACGTATCCATTAAAAGCTCCTTAGCTTTTTCAATTTTTTGCCTTAAAATATAATCAGAAGGAGAATATCCCATGTCCTTTTTAAACTTGTATTTAAAATGCGATAACGACAGGTTGCACAATTGGGCCAACTGTTCCAAGGGAAGTGTCTCTCTAAGATTGTTGTTAATATAAGTACAAATATCGGCTATTTCCCTACTTATAATTTGATTGGAATGTTTGTTCCCAAACTCTAAGACGTTCAATAGAAAATGTAGCAGTAAATTTGATATTTTAATTTTGTCCAAGCCACTAATTGGATGCTCACAAATTTTGTAAATAGCATTAAGATCATGCTTTAACCGGTCAGAACCTTTAAATTTCCTGTTCGATTTTAAGCTTAAAAAATTTTCTACAAATAATTTAGTATCCTTTTTCGATAAATTTAAAAGCCTCTGGTTTTTATGGGGAACTTCAATAATCAACCAAAACAAACGGCCGCGTTCCTCAGGAAAACTTTTGGTGCCATGTTCTTCCCCGGGAAAGGTGAGTAAAAGGTCCCCACCATTGATTCTATAATCCTCTCCCTGAATATGATAATATTGTGAGCCTTTCTCCAAAAAGCATATTTCAATCATATTGTCATGGGTGTGCATTTCTAGGCTTTTGTTCATTTGCCTGTAATTATAAGTTCCCAAAACTTTTATACATTCAAACCCTAAGGCTTCAAAATCAATAATTTGACGTTCATCGGTCGAGGTCTTATCAAGTTCCTGCATATTTGAAATAGTATTATCGTACTAAAATTAATAATATTTTTTCAATTTTTGGTTTTCTTTGGTATTCTATAACTTAAGATAAAGAAATTAGGTTTAAAGAGTTTATTTAATTTAATATACTTATGAATACAGTAATAAAATGGGAAAACGACCAAGAGCTTTTCAAAATTGCAAAAGAAGAGTTGTTCGTTGCCCTAGTGGGTGATGTATTGGATAAGATGGGGTATTTACATCAATTTCTCTCACCAAACATAAAGCCTTTAAGAAAGGATATGGTTACCATAGGAAGAGCAATGACCGTGCTGGAAGCCGATACTTTTGAAGAGTCTTCAAGACAAACAAATAATCCTTTGATGAAGAAACCCTTTGGGATTATGTTTGAAGCACTTGACAGTTTAAAAGAAAATGAAGTCTATATATGTGCAGGAGCTTCACCACGATATGCCTTATGGGGAGGTTTAATGAGTACAAGAGCTTTAAAACTAAAAGCCGCAGGAGCTGTAGTTGATGGTTATTCAAGAGATACCAATGAAATAGAAAAACTAAATTTTCCGACATTCTCATTGGGAACCTATGCCCAAGACCAAGGACCAAGAGGAAAGGTTATCGATTACAGGGTGCCTATTGAATTTAACGGTGTTCGTATAAACCCTGGTGATATTGTTTATGGCGATAGGGATGGTGTGTTAATTATTCCTCAAGAAATAGAAAAAGAAGCATTTACTGGAGCCATTGAAAAAGCGAGAGGTGAGAAATTAGTACAAAAAGCTTTGGAGGAAGGGATGAGTACTGTGGATGCCTTTGAAAAATTTGGAATTATGTAATTATTTAACAATGGATCTATTTAATAAAAATATTTTAGTTACCGGGGCCGCTGGTTTTGGAGTGGGTAATGGGGTTGCAATTGCATTATCAAAAATGGGTGCCCGGGTTATTATAAATGCCAGAACGTTAGAAAAAGCGCAAGCTGTCGCTAATACCTTGCCCAATGCTATAGCAGTAGCTGCCGATATAACCAATGATGACCAAGTGGAAGCCATGTTTTCAACCATAGCCAAACAAGTAGGAGTAATACATGGTTTAGTAAATAATGCTGGTATTGGACTAAGTAAAGAAGCACATAAAGTAACCGATCAGGAGTTTGATAATCTATACAATATTGATGTACGAGCTGTATGGAAACTTTCAAAATTATTTGCGAATCAACTTATTGAAAACAATACAGCGGGTAGTATTATTAATATCTCGTCGGTACATGCTTCGGCAACCATTTCTAAGTACGCCGTTTATGCCAGTGCAAAAAGTGCAGTAGAAGGGTTAACCATGGGCATGGCAGTAGAACTTGGGAAACACAATATTAGGGTAAATGCAGTAGCACCTGGTTATGTGCATGCAGAACAGAATTTTGAGTTAATTAAAACTTTTGCTGATGATCCCGAACTTTGGGTGGAAAATCATACCAAAGACTATCAAAGTTTACCGTTTGAAATACAGGCTGAAGATTGTGGAAATGTGGTTGGCTTTTTAGCCTCAGATTTTAGCAGGGCCATTACCGGTCAGGTAATTTATGTTGATAATGGAACAACCTCTATGTTGTATAACAATTCATTTATTGAAAAATAAAAACAAATGACAATTAATAGAATTACTTGCTTTGAGGTTATAGTGCCTGCTCACCCCGGAGCTATTGAAAGTAAGGGTTTCAATAAAGGATTGCATAAATTGCCCTTGGGAGCCAAAGCAGGTTGGAGCGTTCAATTTGATGAGGTTTCCAAACTAATAGTACAACTTGAACTAAAAAATGGTATCATTGGATGGGGAGAGTTGTACAGAAGCCATAATTGGACAACTGTAGATGCTATATCCGAATTATTGCTTGGACAGGATATTGAAAAATTAACATTACAGAAATTACCTTTTGCCTTTTCTAGGGAATACGACGGTTTTGAGTGTGCCATTTGGGATGCTTATGCCAAACTGAAAGGCGTACGGGTAGTAGATTTGCTAGGAGGCCCTTTAAAGGATAAAGTTAAAGTGGGGGCGTGGTCCAGCCATCGCAGTCAAGAAGATATTGCTGATTTAGCTTTAAAGTTTCATAATATGGGTTATACCTGTATGAAGTTTAAAAGCGATTTAGAGGATGACGTTATAGGGTGGTGCAGAACAATTGCTGAAACCGTGCCAGAAATGCAGGTTATTTTAGATCCTAACGAGCGTTGGTTACATGCTTTTGAGGCTAAAAAACGCATTGACGGCTTACAGGAAATAGGTAATATTTTATGTCTCGAAGATCCACTTCCTCGTTGGCAATTAAATGAGTATCATCAATTAAGGAACTATTCATCTGTACCCATAGTACTTCATGTGTCATTACCCTACATCATACACGGACAAAGAATTAAAGATAGTATTCAGGCGATTCAACTAAGTGCAGTAGATGGGTTTAACTTTAATTGCGGATTGGCAGATTTCCAGAGACTGGACCATATAGCGTCGGCGGCAGAATTAAACTGTTGGCATGGTTCCGAAATAGACCTTGGCATTTTAGAAGCCATGTACATACATTCTGCAGCTGCTGCGGCATCCTGCAACTGGCCAAGCGATATTTTTGGCCGATTAATACGTGAACACGACTTGTTAAAGTCACCTTTAAAGATTGAGGCGCCCTATGCTCATTTACCACAAGGATTAGGCTTAGGTATAGAGGTAGATATGGACGCTGTTAAACATTACCAAACAAAACAAAAAGCATATACATTATGAACAACCCATTTACTGGTATAGATAAAAACAAAGAAGACATTTGGGACATGGTGGTCAAAAGAGACATCGAGGCTTTTGTAAACCAAGACTGGAAAATGGTAGAAGATGATTTTCATGAAGAAGGTTTTATGGGAATTGACGGGGGAAAATCCCAAAGTATTGACCAATGGAAATTAAGCTTTCCAAATTTAGAAAGTTATAAGATCTCATGGCTGCAACAGGCTAAGGAGTTCCATGAAACCTCATGGGGTGAAGATGTAACCGAAGCACTGCATAGAGTAACCATATTACAAGACATAGAAATTATAGGTGATGCCGCATTGTTGCACAAAAAGTTTGTAGGAGACATAAAAAAAGCGGATGGGAGTTATGTAGAAACCAATTGGCAGACATTATACAGGTGCAGAAAAATAAACGGCCAATGGAAAATGGTTGGATTTACAGGCTATTTGCCATTTTTCAGTGTCAATTCCAAAGCTAATCTACAAGCAGCAAAACAGATGCCAGCAAATGCAAGTCAGCATGTTACCGCAGGGCCTTATTCTCCGGTTTTAGAAGTGAATCCGAGTAAACTGGTTGTTATTTCCGGGCAAGCTGCCATAGATAAACAAGGAAATGTTATAGGGGATACCATAGAGGAACAAACGGTCTATATGATGGATAATTGCAGTATTCAGTTGGCCTCTGCCGGATGTACCCTTAACGATGTATTCAAAGTAAATGTGTTTATAAAAGATTTAGCCGATTGGCCAAGATTTAATGCTGTTTATAAAAATTATTTTAAAGATCCAAAACCTGTTCGTACAGCAGTACAAACAGGATTGTTGATGAATCTGGTGGTTGAAATCGAAATGTGGGCCGCTAAAAAATAAAAATAAGGAATCATGATTTGGGATCAATTAACAACAGTAGAATTAAGTAAGGTAGCCAAAAACACCCCAGTTGTTCTTACCATGGCAGCAACAGAACAACATGGAAAGCATTTGCCACTCGCAACCGATAGACTTATAGGAGAACATTTTGCTAATGAGCTGCATAAGGCTATCCCCGATAAGGTACTAGTGCTGCCTTCTATTAGTATAGGATGTTCTTCACATCATATGGATTTTTCCGGAACACTTACCATTAGTCATGACACATTCATAAGGCAGGTTGAGGATATAGTTAAATCGGTGATACAGCATGGATTTAAAAATATTATCCTTTTAAATAGCCATGGTGGGAATCAGGCTGTTGGTCAAGTATTGGTAGAAAAGTTGGGCTATGAAAATCCCATGGTAAATATCATTATGGTGACGTGGTGGAAACTAGCATCCGAGGCGTTATTTGCTTTAAATGAAAGTGGTAAAGGCGGTGTTGGGCATGCCGGGGAGTTTGAAACGTCATTAATGTTAAATATTGCCCCACACTTAGTACATCTGGATAAAATTGAAAAAGGGAAACATACCGATACCTTTTCTTGGAGTGAGGGTGATATGTTGCGGGGACCCAAGGCATCTTACTACAGATCAACTAAGGAAATGACTACTAATGGTGTTTTTGGAGATCCAGAATACGGAACTTTAGAAAAAGGAAAACAAATTTCGAAATTGGTTGTTGATGATTTAAAAAATATCATTAATGACCTTTTAAATATTAAATAAGATTAATGAAAGATACATTAAACATTCATAACTAAAATTTAGATACACCGTAAAAATAGTTTTGGAAAGTTACATTTAACCTCTATAAAACAATAAACATAAACAGATGAAAGGAAAACTAATATTATATACCCTGGTAGCTGCCATAGGCGGGCTGCTTTACGGTTTTGACACGGCAGTAATTAATGGTGCATTACCTTTTTTTAAATCGCATTTCCAATTGAATGATGTCATGACCGGTTGGGCCGTAAGCTCTGCTTTGTTGGGGTGTATCATTGGTGCCATAGGTATAGGTAAACCGGGCGATATATATGGAAGACGGGAAATGCTTAAGCTTTCTGCTTTGTTGTTTTTGGTTTCAGCTGTTGGTACGGGACTGGCACCAGAAATCAATAGTTTTATTCTGTTTAGGTTTGTTGGAGGTTTGGCCGTTGGGGCAGCCTCTGTACTGTCGCCCATTTACATTTCAGAAATAGCGCCAGCGACACATCGGGGAAGGCTAATTATTACTTTTCAACTGGCTTTGGTTGTAGGGATATTGGTTGCCTTTTTTGTGGATTACTTACTCATTGATACTGGAAAAAATAACTGGCGTTACATGTTTATTTCAGAAGCGATACCAGCATTGGCATTTTTGATTTTGCTTTATAAGGTTCGAAAGAGTCCACGTTGGTTAATGCAAACAGGACATCAGGAAGCGGCCAGAGAGACGATTAAAGATGTAAATCCGAATGCCGATATACAAAGTATTATTTTAGAAATTGAAACATCTATTAAGTTGGAGCAGGAAGGTAAGCAAGAAAAGCTGTTTAAGAAGCCCAACTTAAAGTTTACACTCATAGGGATTTGTATTGGATTATTCAGTCAGTTTACTGGAGTGGCCATTGTTTTTTACTATGCTACCGATATATTTAGGGCCGCCGGTTTTTCAACGGATTCCGCAATAGGACAAACCGTTATTTTAGGAGCCACGAATTTAATTTTTACCATATTGGCTATGAGTTTAATTGATAAAATAGGAAGAAAAAAGCTATTGTATGTTGGCACCATTGGAATGGCCATTTCTTTGGGTGTTTTTTCATGGGCGTTCTATACCGCTAATACTGAAGGCTGGTTATTATTGGGTATCTTAATTTGCTATGTGGCATTTTTTGCCTCATCTATGGGGGCTGTGGTATTTGTATTATTGGCAGAGATATTTCCAAATAACATACGATCTAGAGGGATGGCCTTAGGGTCTTTTTCCAATTGGATAGTAAATGGGTCCATTACTTTTCTATTCCCAATAGTTGTGGGCGCATTTAGCGATGGTAAAGGCATTGGATATAGTTTTGCGTTTTTTTCCATAATGACGCTTTTAGGGTTCTTTTTCTTTAGAACATTTTTATTTGAGACCACAAACAAAACCTTGGAAGAAATTGAGTTTGAGAATAAGTAGATACTAATTTTAAATAATATAATAAGATGAAAAGTAATTTCAGTAGACGGGAAGCATTAAAACGTATAGGATTAGGATCGGCAGCAGTTACCGTTGGAGGAATTGGTATGGTGAATGCGAGTTCCAAAGATTTGGTTGATACACAATATATTGAAGATAAAAAAGTGCAACCTATAAATTTTGAACAACCCATTACCGCGATAGTGCTTGGCGCAGGTGGGCGTGGTAATTTATATGCAGGGTATGCACTAGACAACCCAAAAGAGTTGAACATAATAGGTGTAGCAGAACCCATTAAATACAGAAGGGATAACTTTTCCAAGTCCCACAATATTTCTGAAAGCAATCAATTTATAACCTGGGAACATGTTTTTGAACGGCCTAAGTTTGCAGATGCTGTTATTATAACTACACCCGATGCCCTGCATTATGGTCCTGCGATGAAAGCCATTGAAATGGGCTATGATGTTTTGTTGGAAAAGGCAATTGCACAAACATGGGATGAATGTTACGATATATTAAAGCAACAACGTAAATATGGAAAAATTGTGGCGATTTGCCATGTGCTTCGCTACGCGCCTTATTTTGTTAAGATGAAGGAAATTATCGATTCTGGTAAAATAGGGGAGGTGGTTAGTGTGCAACACTTCGAACCTGTTGAACATATCCACATGTCGCATTCGTTTGTGCGAGGCAATTGGGGGAACTCAAAAAAGTCAACCCCTATGATACTTTCAAAATCCTGTCATGACACGGATATTATACGCTGGTTGGTAGGGAAACCCTGTAAAAAAGTATCTTCATTTGGGTCTTTAAAGTTGTTTAGGTCTCAAAGTGCACCCCAAGGCAGTACTAAGCGTTGTACCGATGGTTGTGCCGTGGAGCGGGAATGCCCTTTTTCGGCCATAAAGATTTATGCCGAACGAAAAATATTCTTACATCACCTAAAACTTGAAAAACATGATACAGACTCCATTATGGAAAACCTTAAGACAGGGCCTTATGGACGTTGTGTGTACCATTGCGATAATGATGTAGTAGACCATCAGGTAGTCAATATGCAGTTTGAAGACGATATCACGGCTTCGTTCTCTATGGAAGGCCTTACCAGTTATGGTGGCAGACGTACACGCATTATGGGGACTATGGGTGATATTGTTGGTGATATGGATAGTATGACTGTCTTTGATTTTAGAACCAGGGAACAAAAGCATTGGACCGCTAAAGATATTAATGACGGTATCTATGCCGGTCATGGCCATGGTGGTGGTGATATGCGTTTGGCTAGGGACTTTGTGAGGGCCGTAAAATTACAAGACCCCACACAGTTAACATCTACTATAGAAGCCTCAATGGAAAGCCATTTAATAGGGTTTCAAGCCGAAAAAAGTCGCCTTAAAGGCGGAAAGGTTTTTGATGTGAATTTAAATGTGTAATTTTTTACATATTATATGAACTGAAAATCTGATACTATCAATAAAAGAACTCAATTTGATAATTAAAAATTAAATGAAATCCCGATTAGTATCTTTAGATGCCATTAGAGGCTTTACCATGTTTTGGATTATAGGGGGCGATGCCTTAATACATGCTTTATCAGCAGCTACAAGCCTGCCTATAATTCAGTGGATGTCACAACAATTGATCCATGTAGAATGGAATGGTTTTCATTTTTTGGATCTCATATTTCCTATGTTTATGTTCATTTCAGGTGTCGCGATACCTTATTCTATAGGTCGTAACTTAGAACAGGGTGTTGGCCGAAAAGTTCTGTGGAAAAAAGCCTTAAAAAGAGCCGTCGTTTTAATACTTCTAGGAGTATTATATAACAATAAACTATCTTTCGATTTTCCAAATTTGAGATATGCCAGTGTTTTAGGCCAGATAGGGGTGGCTTACCTAATAGCGGTATCAATATATTTATATACTGGCACTAAAGGGCAGTGGTTATGGAGCATAGGAATTTTATTGGGTTTTTGGGGGCTAATGGTCTTGATTCCCGTACCTGGTATTGGGGCAGGCGTATTGACTCCAGAAGGTAATTTTTCGGGTTATATAGACAGGTTATTATTACCAGGAACCATGTTTCGGGAGCATTACGACCCACAAGGCTTACTTTTAATGGTGTCTGCAGCAGTTATTACCATATCAGGAGCTATTATGGGGGGAGTTCTTAAAAAGACAAAAGGGGCATCTGTTAAGAATGTTGGCATTATGCTGGTTTCAGGAGTGCTGCTCATACTAGTGGCACTACTATGGCATAAAGTTTACCCTATAAATAAGGAAATATGGTCCAGCTCCTTTAATGTATTAACCATTGGATTATCACTTGTATTTTTAGCATTCTTTTATTTCATCATAGATGTGAAGAAAAAGTCAAGATGGGCGTTCCCTTTGGTATTAATAGGACTCAATCCTATTTTTATATACCTGGCATATCGTATGGTTGACTTTAGGTTTACTTCCGAGTTTTTGTTACATGGATTAATGCAGGTGTCGGGAAGTTATGGTTCGGTGGTATTAATTATTGGTGTAATTATGCTCCAATTGGGCCTGTTATATTTTTTATACCGCCAAAAAATATTTTTTAAAGTCTAAGCAAAACGCTATACAATAGATTTAAAGAATTATTAAAGGAGTAAAACCATCGATTAGAAAATTAAGGCTTATCGAGTTTTTAAACTATTTTCAAAAAGCAAAAACAACACTTTACGGGCCTTTTTTCCAATGCCTTCCCTTATGATGCTGTAGGCTTTGGCTATGTGATACTCTACGGTTTTAACCGATATATTTAAATAGTCGGCTATTTCTATATTGGTAAGGCCTTCTTGTTTGCTCAATAAAAAAGTACGTTTGCACTTTTTGGGTAAGTTTTCAATTTCCCGTGAGATCAAGGCTGTTTTTTCAGCTAATAATTCTTGGTAGTCCTCATTTTCCACTTCGCTCAAAGCTTCAACAAATACTTTTTCCAAAACAGAAATAGATTGGTTTCTATGGTATTGATTAACAAATTCGTTATAAATAGATTTGTATAAAAAGTTCTTAATAGGAAAATCACTTTTTAAATTAGAACGAAATTCCCAGGTTCTTAAAAACACATTTTGAACGATGTCTTGAGACATAGCATAGTCATGGGTAAGGCTTAAGGCGTAAACAAATAATTTTTTATAGTAAGTATTTATTAAATAAGTATATGCTTTTTCGTTTCCTTTTTTAAGATTATCAATTAAAAAAGCGTTATCTTTAAACATACTAACGGTAACATTAATTTATTCGTAAATGTAGCACAAAATTATAAATAATTTAAAAAACACACCAAAAACCTAGGGTATTGTAAAATGGCTTTGTAATAAGTATTAAATAAAAAGATTGCAGTGATTCCTGAAAAAATAGAAAAGTATATTGTTAAATATGTTTCAAAGTCAGCGACATCCAAAGATTTGGATAAACTTATAAAGTGGATTGAGAACCCAAACAACAAATTGTTGTTTAAAGATTATTTAAAAGACCATTACGCCATTATGTTTAGCATTAACGATCCAGATGCCAAAGAAGTCACTAGAAAAGTTCTTGATGAAATAAGAACGGAAAAAAATAGAATGCGTAGGAATAGGTTTGTTAAAGGCTTTAAATATGCCGCTGTCGCTGTTTTGTTTATTGCGGTGGGTTATTTTATGCAATTGGACGGAGATAAACCACAAATGGATACCCTAAAGCCTGAGAAAAAGATTACCTTACAGTTAGAAGATGGTACTGTAAAAATTATAGACGAAAACCAAACTACTGAAATTTTAGGGGCAAACGGCCAGGTGATGGGCTTGCAAACGGGGAAACAACTATCTTATGACAATAGTGTTAGTGTAGATAAATTGGTGTACAATACATTAACGGTGCCATTTGGAAAACGGTTTAATTTAGTGCTTTCCGATGGTACAAATGTGCATTTAAATGCTGGTACGTCTTTAAAATATCCGGTGAAGTTTATTAACGGTTTAGACAGAAAGGTTTTTATAAATGGAGAGGCTTATTTTGATGTGGTAAAAGATAAAAAACATCCTTTTATTGTTAATGCCGATGAGCTTGATATTCGTGTTTTGGGAACCCAGTTCAATATTTCTTCATATCCGGAGGATAAACATATAAATACGGTATTGGTTGAAGGTTCTGTGAGTATTTTTGATACTCAAGAAAATGATGGTAATGAACCTCAGGTTTTAAAGCCTGAACAACTAGGGAGTTGGAGCAAAACAAACAAACAAATTACTGTTAGTAAAACAGATATCGAACAACATGTGGCTTGGCGTGAGGGGAGGCTTATATTGGATGAAGTTCCATTTAATGATATTTTAAAAAAGCTGGAAAGACAATATGATGTCACTTTTTCTAATGCCTACACAGCTTTAGAAAGTCGAGAATTCACAGCAAGGTTTGATATTGAAGATATCCATCAGGTGATGAGAAGCTTAAGTGAGGCAGCGACCTTTACTTACACTATAAATAATAAACAAATATTAATTAACCATTAAATTAAACTTTAGCGTATGACATAAACTAACACTCTACGACCAGAATTAAATCACTACTAATTACCTTTTTTATTGAATTTAATGATAAAAAAAACTGGAAAATGCTGCAACATTCCCCAGTCCATGGTGTGATTTTAAAAATGTACAATTTTATTAAAACCAAACAACAAAAGTATGAAAAAAATCATTAAAAGGATAGGTATGCCTAAGGCTACCCCTAATCTTAGTTTAAAGATGAAACTAACTACACTATTACTTGTTTTTTCTTTGTTTCAGATTCATGCTACAGATACTTACAGCCAAAACACTAAAGTATCTTTAACATTGAATGAAGTAACAATAAAGACAGCGTTAAACGAAATTGAGCAAAAAACTGACTACAAATTTCTGTATGAAAAGAATGTTTTTGAAACAGAAAAAATTGTTAGTATAAATGCAAAAAAAGAAAAATTGTCTAAAATATTAGACAATTTATTTAAAGACTTCAATGTAAACATTGTTTACTTAGAGCAGCAAGTTATTATAAAAAGAAATGAATCTCAGGCTGTAATTGAGGATGTCAATGGAGCTAATTCTATGGTAGAGCTTCAGCAAATTCAAGTTAGTGGTACCATTCAAGATGCCAACGGTCAACCGCTACCTGGTGCTACCATTTTAGAAAAAGGGACAACCAACGGAACACAAACCGATTTTGATGGAAAGTTCTCCATTGATGTCGCTTCTAGCGATGCCGTATTGGTTATTTCTTATGTAGGTTTTGCCACACAGGAAATTGCTGTTGGAGATCAAACGGATATCAGCATACAACTGGTTGAGGAAGCTAGTGCTCTTGATGAAATCATATTGGTGGGTTATGGTACCCAAAAAATTACCAGTGTAACTTCAGCTGTTACACCTGTTGATGTTGAAGAATTAGGTAACATTACTACTCCAAACATAACAGCTGCCTTACAAGGACGTGCACCTGGTTTGTATATTAGAGATGGTGGGTATAACCAAGGCTTATCTGTATTGGTAAGGGGTGCTACAACCATTGGTAATAATTCACCTTTATTTATCGTAGATGGTGTTCCTCAGGATTTGTTTACCATCGATCCTAATGATATTGAGGCGATTTCTGTTTTAAAGGATGGTGCAGCTTCTGCTATTTATGGATCTAGAGCGGCAGCGGGTGTAATTATCGTGACCACTAAATCTGGAAAGAACAAAAAAGCCAGTTTTAATTTTGAAAGCTTTGTAAGTTTTGGAGATTTAACCACAACCCAAAAGGCGGCCAATTCAATTCAATCGGCCAATATTATGAACGAAGCCTCTGTGAATTCAGGTGGTCAACCCTTATTCACAGCTGAAGATATAGCAAAGTTTGAGTCTGGTAACGATCCGGCTTACCCAGATACAGATTGGAAAAAAGAGTTCTTAAAAACAGAAGTAACCCAACGTTATTTTTTAAGTGCAAATGGTGGTAATGAAAACTCATCATATTATGTGTCTTTAGGTTATAGAAATGCCGATGGTATTGTTAAATCGGGCATAGACAGAAAACAATATACCTTAAGGTCTAATTTAAAGACCAAATTAAGGGATAATATTGAGTTAGATGTTAACTTAAATTATACACTTAACAATAATACGGCACCTAATGTTAATGCTGGATTGGATAATATTTATTTGCATATGAACTCTACGGCGCCATTTTTACCGGTACGTAATGCCGATGGCGAATTCGAGTTTTTTAACCAGGCTGGTGCTTATGGTAGAGGCTTCTGGAACGTGATGTGGGAATTGGAAGCTGGTACGTCCAATACGAAAAGCAAATCGTTTACAGCGAATACCAATTTAACCTGGGAGATTATAGAAGGTCTTAAGTTAATTGGACGTTACTCTTTAATTTCAGGTTCTAGTAAGTCGGTTTCAAGTATTTATAAGCGTTCTACTACTGGTGGACCACCATGGTTTTCAGATGTAAATAGTATGGGACAAACATGGCGTGATAATAACCAGTACAATGCACAAACTTTTTTAAGTTACGACAAGACTATTGATAAACACAATATAGGTGTTTTGGCAGGTTGGGATGTACAATTTAATAAGGATTCGTTTATCAGTGCTGGACGTAGAAATTTCCAATTTGATAATTTGTTAACCGAATTTAGTGCACCTAACTCAGGAGATAACGATGATATCACTGGTTTAAGTAGTAATACTGGTGAGAATGCATTGCAATCTGCGGTTGGTAGAATCAATTATAACTACGATGAGAAGTACTTTGTGGAGTTAGTTGGTCGTTATGATGGCTCTTCTATTTTTGCGCCTGAAAACAGATACGGATTTTTCCCATCGGCTTCATTAGGCTGGGTAATTAGTAAAGAGGACTTTTTTAACTCTTCAGCTATAGACCGTCTTAAATTTAGAGCTTCTTATGGTACAACAGGTAATAACAGGGTGTCTGGAAGTTATTTTTCTAATATTTCTTTTGGTACTTATATTTTTGGTATGGGAGATATGGTTGTGTCGACAGCTGCTGAAGGAGGCGTGCCTTTTAGAGACCTAAAATGGGAAACTACCAATACAACGAACTTTGGGGTTGATTTTTCATTAAATAATGGCTTTATTTCAGGATCATTGGATTATTACATTAAAGATACTAAAGATATTCTATTAGGTAGTCCTGTACCGGGAACTGTAGGTACAGGAAGGAGTGGACCGCCTATTAATGCCGGTAGTGTTGAAAACAAGGGATTTGAATTGGTTTTAAATCATGAGAATAGTATATCTGAAGATTTTAAATATGGTATCTCAATTAATGGAACGTATAATACCAATAAGATAACAGAATTGACCGATGCGTTTTCAGAGTTTAGTACCTCTTACCGTGTAGGGGATGCCTTGGGTACTGTTTATGGTTATGAATCTGAAGGTATTATTAAAACACAAGCTGACCTAACAGAATATACCTCTGAAATAACGTCAGGAATAAGCCCTAATACAACTTTGGGAGATATTAGATATGTGGACCAAAATGGTGATGGTGTTTTAAATTTTGAGGATAATGTGGCCATTGCAGAGACCTTACCTAAAATCACCTATGGTATTAACTTAAATGCCGAATGGAAAAATTTCGATTTTCAAGCATTTTTCCAAGGGACTGCAAAGTCTAAAGAACATAGGTTTAATGACCTGTTTGGAAACTATGGATGGATTCCTCAAGAGGCTAATGATGCATGGAGTACTAGTAACCCAGATGGAAATTATCCAAGATTATTGTTGTTTGCACAACAAACCTATTTCCAAAACTTTTATACAACATCCAGTTATTGGACCTTTAAATCATCTTATTTAAGATTGAAGAACTTACAAATAGGGTATACGCTCCCAATTAGTGAAAACAAATACATCAATAAAGCGAGACTGTATTTAACAGGAACTAATTTATTTACTATTACTGATTTTAGGACTGGGTTCGATCCAGAAGCTAATGGTTTGATAGTTCCTCCATTAAAGACGGTGGCATTGGGTGTAAACATTAATTTCTAAAAAGATAATTATTATGAAAAGATATATAAAAACAATATACTTAGTAATTTTTGCTCTTGGCATGTTTCTAAGTTGTTCAGAAGAAGATATTACCAAGCTTCCCGTGACAGCATTGTCAGAAGATGCATTCTGGACCAGTGAAGAAGAAGTTAGTCAGGCAGCTAATGCCCTTTATTTTTCTTTAGATAATGTGGGACAGATTGAATGGGATGCCTTGACTGAAATTATGTTCAGCCAAAGTGGAGCTTCTATTCAGATTTCTACAGGGGGTATTGGCCCTGGTGCTAGTCTAGTAAATAGTTTATGGACTGGACAATATGCGACTATTAGGGATGCCAACTGGTTTTTGGATAATGTAGACAAAGCTGAATTATCAGAATCAGCAGTGGCAAAGTATAAAGGACAGGTTCGTTTCTTTAGGGCTTGGGCACATTACAAGCTGTTATACCAATTTGGCAATGTACCATTAGTAGATCGTGTATTGGGCGTTGATGAAGGTCAGGTAGAACCAAGCTCTAGGGCTACGGTATTAAGTTTTGTGTTGTCTGAATTGGATCAGACCATAACAGAGTTGTCAGGATATACACCAGAATATGGAAGGGTTAGTAGATGGGCGGCTATGGCCTTAAAGTCACGAATTTTGTTATATGAAGGTACTTTGGCAGCAGACAATAGTATGCTTACCGAAAGTGCAAGCTTAGCCAATCAAATTATGGGTGGTGGTTTTGGCCTGCATGATAATTATACCGAGCTGTTTAGACCAGAAGGAGAAGGCAATTCTGAGATTATTTTGGCAAGGGTGAATGCCGATCTACCAGGAAGGCATCATTCCTTGGGACAATGGCTAGGCCCTATTAGTTTTCATGCCTCATGGTCTATTTTTACACCAACAAGAGCTTTAGTTGATAGATACCCAGACATTAACGGTGAGGATATTTCAACAAGTTTAGTTTATGATGAAAATAATCCTTTCGATAATAGAGATCCAAGATTAAACCAGTCCATATTCAATTGGGAAGAAGATGTAGATTATGAAGGATCCATGTTTGTTAATAATGGCACTTGGTTAAATTTCAGAAAATGGATTAATCCAGATGAAACTGCAGAACAAAGAAGCCATAACGATTGGATTGTGTTTAGGTTAGGCGAAGTGATGCTTAATTATGTTGAAGCTATGAATGAGGTTAATGGCCCATCTCAAGAATTATTGGACATGATAAATGATTTGAGAACTAGAGGTGGATTAGGCGCTGGTGTTGGCGGAGCAGATATTGCTGTACCACCAATAGCCTTTGCTGGTCTTACAAAAGATAGCTTTAGGGACATTATAAGACGAGAAAGAATCATTGAATTGGCTGCTGAAGGTATCCTTTATTACGATTACCACAGATGGAGATGGTTAGAATCAACTATGAACCAACCAGCTGTGGGCGTAGTGCCTTTAGAGAACCGTGTGTTTACAGCACCTAGGGACTATACTTGGCCAATACCTGACTTTGAATTGATTAATAATCCAAATTTAACACAAAATTCTGGTTATTAGATTTAGGTATTGTTGATTAAATAAATTGTAAAGCCTCGTATCAAAAGAGTTAGTTTGATTTAGTTTTTTTGATTACGGGGCTTTTTTATTTAATATTTTTAGTGTTGTGGATTAAGTTAAGGTTTATATCACAATCTCTAAAGATTTAGTAGATATAACTAACTCTAAATAAACAATTTTATATATATAATTTATTACTAGTCTAAGCCAATAATTATTGTATTTTTGTTTATTTGTAAATATATTATTCATATATGAAACAAACATTAAAACATTTAAAGATTATTTTACCAAAGGTGATGTTTAAATATTTTAATGAGAGAACGAGTGCAACGAGTGGTTGCATGCGTTCTTAATTATATAATTATTTTATTATCAGATAATTAATAAAATTTAAACGTATGAAAACATGTTATTTTCATAAGAAGTGTTAAAGATGAAATCATTAAAAAAAAGTATAGCTAAAGTAGGGGCTTTATTAATCTTGTTAACAGCATGTAATAAACCAATAAATGCCCAATTATTTGAAGAAATAACAGCCCACGAGGTTTTAATTAGAACTTTAGGGGAGAAAAATGCATCACGATTTAGCTTTAGGCTAGAAGAAAATGATTCCACCGATGCTTATAAAATAGAAGTAAAGAGCAATAAAGTACTTATTACAGGAAACTCAAGTATAGCACTTACAAGAGGCGCTTATGATTATTTAAGGAATGCTACAAATTCAATGGTAACTTGGTCTGGTTCTCATATCAATATTCCAGAAAAACTCCCTCAATATCAAAAAACTGTTACAACACCTTATGAGAATCGCTATTACCTAAATGTATGTGCATTTGGATATTCAACACCGTATTGGGATTGGAAAAGATGGGAACAGGAAATTGATTGGATGGCACTTCATGGGATGAACTTTCCTTTAGCTTTGGTAGCGAATGAAGCTATTGCGACTAGGGTTTGGAAAAAGTTAGGCTTAACAGAAGAGGAAATTAATAAGTTTTATACGGCGCCATCTTTATTGCCATGGCAACGTATGGGAAATATCAATGATCTTGATGGCGAGTTGTTAACAAGCGAATGGCATGAAGGGCAAATTAAACTACAGCATAAAATATTGGCCAGAATGAAAGCTTTAGGTATGAACCCTATTGTTCCAGCTTTTGCTGGTTTTGTGCCTAAAGACATTACGAGAATTAGTCCAGAAAATGAACTTTTGGAAGTGAGTTGGGGTGGTCTTCCAGAACAATATCACGCCTTTTTATTAAGTCCAAGAACACCATTGTTTAAGAAGATAGGAAAGTTATTTATTGAAGAATGGGAAAAAGAATTTGGTGAGTGTAAATATTATTTAGCGGATAGTTTTAACGAATTGGATCTTCCTAAAACAGACCAACCGGTTACAGAACTTTTAGCTGATTATGGAAGTGCTATATATGAATCTTTAAAATCTGGAAATCCTGAAGCTGTGTGGGTGGTACAAGGCTGGATGTTTACTTATCAAAGGCATATTTGGAACAAGACAACAACCAATGCCCTATTCAGTAGAATTCCAGATGATAAAATGATGATTCTTGATTATGCATACGAATACAATGGGATAGCTTATAAAAATGGATATAATTATGAGGTTTTCGAAGGCTATAACAACAAACCTTGGATTTATGGTTTTATGCTTAATAGTGGTGGAAAGACAGGACATACCGGTGTACATGATTATTATGCAACAAACCCCATTGAGCTTTTAAACTCTCCATATAAAAAGAATAATGCTGGTTTTGGATTCGCGCCTGAGGGTATTGAAAATAATGATGTAACTTTTGAACTGGTCTCTGATATGGCCTGGGAACATGAAGCTATTGATTTAGATGCCTGGTATATAAATTATTCAAAAGCGCGATATGGTGCATGTCCGCCAGCAATGGCTGAAGCATGGCAACTATTAAGACAAACCAGTTATGGGACCATGACCGATCATCCGCGTTTTGGTTTTCAAGGAAATAGTGGTTCTTGGTTTAAAGGCACAATAAATAAAGACCCCCGTATTTTTGAAGCCATCACTAAATTTCTTTCCTGTGCAGATCAATTAAAAGATTCTGAACTTTATAAAGCAGATGCTCTTGAATTTGCAGCAACGGTTTTATGCCATAAAGCCGAGGATTGGTTTGGGTACACCTATAATGCACATCAAAACTTGGATTTTGAAACGCGGGATAAAGCAGGTGAATGGGCATTGCAATTACTTTCTGATGCAGATAAATTATTGGAAAATCATCCTACCTTAAATTTACAGAGATGGATTGATTTTGCTCGTGCATCAAGTACGAATCCAGAACAGCAGGATAAGTATGAAGTCGATGCCAGGCGCATTCTAACAGTATGGGGAGCACCCAAAATAAGATCTGGAGTAAATGATTACGCTGCTAGAATGTGGGGTGGCTTAACTCGAGATTACTACCGAGAAAGAATGGCTGGAAAATTAGAAAGTTTAAAAAAGAACGAACCCTATGATAACAGAGCGTTTGAAGATGCCTGGGTATTAAAAAAGGGTGTTAGCAAAATAACCCCTTTTTCAAATCCTTTAGAATCGGCTAAGGCTTTAGTGAAAGAAGCCATAGAAAAACCAATTCCTGAAATTTCAAAGTCAGATGATATAATTGCTGGAGATTGGTCATCGAAAAATAAGATCATAGAATTACCAATAAAAAGAGACGATATATCAAAATTAAAAGGTGTTAAGTTTGTTTATGAAGGAGGGAAAACGAATGTAAGTATCGAAAAAGTACAATTGCTTGCAGATGGTATAATTGTTGGTAATACTGAAAAGGTTAGTATTATTGGTAAAAGAACACCCTATGCATTATACCCATTTAACCTGTCTAAAGAAGTAAGGGCAAACAATGGGGCATCCATAAAGGTTTATATGTCAAACATAGATGAAAAAGAGAGTGCAAGAGGAAAAGTGGTTTTAATACTTAAAGATTAAAACATATTTTGAAAACCATACGAATAATTAAATTCACATAAAAGGATAAATCTATACAAATGACAAGAGTACAATTGTTTAGTTTGTTATTTATCACCACATTATTTTTTCAAATGTGTAAGCCCAAGGATACATTGGTGATGAATCAACATAATAAGCACGTTTCAATTAAAGGGCAAAACTTCGTTGATTCTTTAGGCAGGACTTTAACCCTACATGGCATTAGCGTGTGTAACAAAGACCCCAAAACCAACTATTTAGGACATATTACTCCCGAAGAATTTAAAATGTTTAAAGAATGGGGGTTTAATGTTATTAGATTGGGTATTATATGGGATGGTTTAGAGCCAGAACCAGGAGTCTATAACCAAGAGTATCTTAAGGGGATAGATGACATGATACAATGGGCAACCGACAATGATTTGTATGTTTTTCTGGATATGCACCAAGATTTGTTTAGTGTTGATTTTAGTGATGGTGCGCCCTCTTGGGCTACAATAACCAATGATCAGCCACATCTTACAGGCGATGTTTGGAGTGAGGCTTATTTGATTAGCCCCGCCGTACAAACAGCATTTGATAATTTTTGGGCTAATACACCTGCACCTGATGGTGTAGGCATCCAAGATCATTATTTAAACCTATGGAAGTATTTGGCAGAACGCTACAAGGACAACACAAGAGTAATTGGTTTTGATGTGATGAACGAACCGTTTATGGGGTCAGAGGCCAATAAAATTACACCATTGCTTTTAGAGTCCTATGCAAAATTGTTGGCTGAACAAACAGGAGAAGCCCCACCTTCATTGGAAGAAGTGATGCATTTGTGGAATACTAATAAAATGGAGGTTTTAGGGTCGTTATCCGATAAAGAAACCTATAAAAAATGGTTGGACGTTATCTATGAGGTTAATTCAGTTTTTGAAAGAGGAACGTTGACTGCATTTTACCAAAAAGCGAGAGATGAAATCCGTAAGGTTAATAAACACCATATTATTTTTACCGAGCACAGCTATTTCACCAACATGGGATTGGTAGGTGCACTTGGAGAAATTGTTGATGAAAATGGACAAAAAGACCCTTTAGTGGCTTATGCCGCGCATGGTTACGATTTAGTGGTCGATACCGATGCGCTTACCTTAGGAAGCAATGATCGTGTAGAATTAATTTTTGAACGTATTGCTCAAACAGGACAACGGTTGGATGTTCCGGTTTTAATAGGTGAGTGGGGGGCATTACATGGAAAATCACCAGATTTGATTCCAACAGCACATTTTTTGCTCAACCAGTTTAATAAACATGGTTTTAGTGATGCCTTTTGGGCTTATGGCGAATTTTTGCTGGAAGCTTCTTTTCTGGATGTATTAAAGAAGCCATACCCTGTTGAAACTTCGGGGGTTTTGGAAAATTATAGTTTTGATTATGAGTCTGGAACCTTTAACTGCACTTGGCACGAAGATGAAGCAATTACAGCGCCAACACGAATTTATGTATCTGATATAAGTAAGCTAAATAAAGATACCCTGCAATTGACCCCTGAAATTGAAGGGGTTTCTATAGAGGAAATGGAACATTCAAAAGCAGGTCATTTGGTTATTCCAGCGAGTGGAAAAAAATTGGAACGAAAACTCACATTTACTTTAATCAAATGATTATAAAAGGTAAAAACTTACCTAATAGAACAAAAAAATAAAAGAAGAGAATATGAAAGAATTAATGTCACGGCTAATTGCCCTTTCTATGGTAATGTGTACTGCACAACAGACAATAGCACAAACTGAACTTAAATATAATGTTGCAGAAACCCCTTGGGAAGCTGACTTTGGTAATCATAGGGCCATTGTTGAGGTTCCTAAAAACGCCGATGCCGTAAAACTTGACTTTAACTGGAGGCGTCATGATAAAAACCCTGCAGATCGAAGGCTTTTGATTGTCAATGCAAAAACAGGAGATACCATATCAAACATACATAGGTTAATTGTAAACAATGAAACCTGCAAGTTAGTTTTTGGTCCTGTTGAAAAAGGAAGCTATTATTTTTATTATTTGCCCTTTAAACCAGATAATGAATGGGGGTTCTATCGTTATGGATATCTTAAAAATGAAGATGCACCAAGTAAGCATTGGATCGATACAAACAAATTGGAGCAGTCCAAAAAATTGAAAAAACTACCAAAGGCAATTTGTACTGAAATTCAAGCCAGAACTGATTTCGATTCATTTTATCCTATGGAAGTTATTGCCACTCAAGCCGAAGAGGAGCAGTTGACAAACAGTACGACATCTGACTATATTGCCATAGCAGAAGACAGAAAGTATCCCATTAAAATGCGCGATTATTTGCCTTTAAAGTGGATTAAAGACGGTATAACTCATCAATTTGAAGGTAAGGCTCTAAAAAACGAATACTACGCTTTTCAAATTGGCATTTATGCGGCTAAAACAGATTTGGAAAATGTATCATTGGAATTTCACGATTTAAAATCCTCAAATAATAGTGTTATTCCGGCCAGTGCTTTTACCTGTTTTAATACCCATGGTGTGGATCCATACGGAACACCATTTACAAAACAGGTTAACGTTAATAAAGGTAAAATACAACCTTTATGGATTGGTACTGATATCTTAGCAACTACCCAATCGGGAACATATAAAGGATACGTTACTATTAAGACCGATAATCAACCCGATAAAACTATTGAAATTATTTTACATGTTTCAGAAGACACTATTGCAGATAGAGGTGATAATGAACCATGGAGGCATTCACGTTTACGTTGGTTGAATTCAACCATTGGATTGGATACTGAACCAACAAAACCCTACAAGCCAATTACATTAATCGAGGAAAACAAACTTGACCTATATGGTAAACGGGTTGCATTAAATGAGCAAGGTTTACCATCTGCTATAAATGTTTGGGATACTGAGATTTTAAATAATTCTATACAATATGTTTTAGAAGGAGAAACTGTAGTGACTTCAAGTGTTCATAAAACAAATCTAAATTCTGGTATTTTTGAAAGATCGGTTTCGGCCCAATCGGAAAATTTTGAGATTCAAACTACAAATACTATCGAGTTTGACGGTCATTTGAACTATAAAATAAAACTTGTAGCAAAACAGGATGGCCAACTGGACAATTTTAAATTAGAAATACCCTTTCAGTCCAGCATAGCAGAATATATGATGGGTATGGGTTTACCGGGAACAAAGATTCCAGAAAATCATGAAGCTAAATGGAAAGGGCCTCACGATAGTTTTTGGGTTGGGAACACATATGGTGGACTACATGTAGAGTTAAGAGGTGGTAGTTATCACGGACCATTACTTAATCTTTATAAGCCTGAGCCTCCAGAAAGTTGGCATAATGGGGGTAAAGGAGGTTTTTCAATAGAGAAAGGTACTAATGAAACAACCGCAACGATCTATTCTGGACAACGACAATTTAAAAAAGGAGAAAGTCTTGTTTTCGAGGTAGCATTTTTGATTACTCCTGTGAGACAGATAGATTCTAAAGCACAATTCGACAATAGATACTACCATAACGGATTGGACCCTATGCCCAAAGATGATGAAATTACGGATGGTGTT
Organism: Aestuariivivens sp. NBU2969; assembly: GCF_019931125.1. Taxonomy (NCBI): domain Bacteria; kingdom Pseudomonadati; phylum Bacteroidota; class Flavobacteriia; order Flavobacteriales; family Flavobacteriaceae; genus Aestuariivivens; species Aestuariivivens sp. NBU2969. The sequence continues at coordinate 1,170 of NZ_JAIOUU010000020.1, read as the reverse complement.
AAGATTGTAAACCTGCATCATGCCAGCAAGTATAACCCTTATATTAATTATCCTTTTGTAGCAACAAAGGAAATGAAAAGCTTTGTAGACCAAATGCATGCTAAGGACCTAAAGGTGAAAATTTATTACACCATCAGGGAACTTACCAATTACACTACCGAGATATGGGCATTACGTAGTTTGGGTAATGAAATTTTAGGAACAGGAAAAGGTGGGGGTTATCCGTGGTTACAAGAACATTTAGTGGACGATTACCGTTGGCAGTGGTATTCACCACTTGAAAATGGTATTGATGCCTCTATTGTCAATGCACCTGGTGATTCACGTTGGTATAATTACTATTTAGAAGGATTGGCTTGGTTGGTTAAACATATAGATATTGACGGATTGTATCTGGATGATGTCTCTTACGATAGACGTATATTAAAACGTATGCGTAAAATTTTGGATAGAACAAAGCCAGGGTGTATGATGGATTTACATTCCAATACAGGGTTTTCAAAAGGACCAGCAACACAATATACAGAGTTCTTTCCGTACCTTGATAAACTCTGGTTTGGGGAGAGTTTTAGATACGATGAGATGCCTGCCGAAAATTGGCTGGTAGAGGTTTCTGGGATTCCATTTGGTCATATGGGAGATATGCTACACGCTGGAGGAAACCCATGGCGTGGCATGGTGTATGGTATGACTGTTCGTTATCCTTGGTTTACTGATGGGGTTACTTGCGATCCCAGACAGATTTGGAAAGTTTGGGATGCATTTGGTATTGCCGATTCTAAAATGATTGGCTATTGGGAGAAACAACCTGTGGTAAGCACTAGCAATCCAGCGGTAAAGGCCACAGCCTATGTAAAAGAAGGTAAAATGTTAATAGCTGTGGCAAGTTGGGCAAAAGAAACGGTAAATGTAAAATTAAATTTCGATTGGGAGGCTGTAGGTATAGATATGAACAAAGTAAAAATGAAAGCTCCTAAAATTGAAAATTTTCAACCAGAACAGCTGTTTTCTGTAGATGACGATCTTACAATAGATCCTACCAAAGGCTGGTTGCTAGTTGTTGAATAATGATAAAATAACACTGCCGTCCAAAAGTTTTTGAAAACGGGCAATAAAGTTTCTGTGTCCCTTTGTTTATAGGGGCATAATTAATTGTTTGCTGGAATTATC